>NZ_JBFBAE010000025.1:0-162589 GCF_040689465.1 Amycolatopsis sp. NPDC051373
GGTCACCGGGTTCCTAACAGGGCATCTCGAACTCCGGCAGTGGCCCCGCCCGCCAGCATGGTCAACAGGCAAGGAGTCGCGCAGCGCTCCACTCGGTCAAACAACGTTCACAGGCGGGTGCCGGACGACCCCGATCCCTCCCGCCGGCCGACGAGACAGGCTCAACGCCGCACACCCAGCTTGAATGTCGGTCACCACGTCGAACACCGTGACCACGGCCGGGTCGTTGAGCCGACCGCCGGCGCGCACTTCGCGCAGCACGCGTTCGGAGAACACGGCCTGGCCCTCAGTGTCCGGCAGCCGCAGTTCCTTGATGGCCACCTGCCGGCCGATCACCTGATCCTGCGCGCGCCACACCACACCCATGCCGCCGCGGCCGAGCTCACCCAGCAGCCGATAGCGGCCGGCGACGAGCCGCGGCCCGGGCGCCGGGCGGGTCGGGTCGTACGGACGCGTCTGTTCGTCGGTCACGGGGCCGGGCTCCTCGTTCGGGGTCGCGCAGATGCTAGTCGGACCACGCGAGGCCCAGGCCGGTTCCTTCGGGTTTCGGCCCCGGGTTCAGCCCGCGACGGTGAGGTAGATGAGCGCGATGTTGAGCGTGATGATCACGGCCGCGACGCACCACGCCAGCACGGTGGTGATCCGGCGGTTCACGTCGGTGCCCATGAGCTGCGCGTCCGAGGTGAGACGGATCAGCGGCACGAGCGCGAACGGGATGCCGAAGGACAGCACCACCTGCGACACCACCAGTGCCGCACTCGGGTCGGCGCCCAGCGCGAGCACCACGATTGCCGGCGTGAGCGTGACGAGCCGGCGCACGAGGATCGGGAACCTCTTGCGCAGCAAGCCTTGCATGATCATCGCGCCCGCGTAGGCGCCCACCGACGTGGACGCGAGGCCCGAGGCCAGCAACCCGATCGCGAACAGCAGTGCGACGGTCGGGCCGAGCGCGGTGGCGACGGCCCCGTGCGCGCCCTCGATCGAGTCGACGCCGGGCAGGCCTTGGAGGTTCGTCGCGGCGAGCAGCAGCATGCCGAGGTTGACCGCGCCGGCGAGCAGCATCGCGAAGCCGACGTCGTAGCGAGTAGCGCGAAGCAGGCGTCGCCGCTTCTCGGGCGCCGGCGTGCCGTGGCGGTCGCGGACGAGCCCGGAGTGCAGGTAGACCGCGTGCGGCATCACGGTGGCGCCGAGCATCGCGGCGGCGATCAGCACGCTGTCGGCGCCGTCGAAGCGCGGCACGAGCCCGCTCGCGATCCCCGAAGCCGAGGGCGGCTCCACGAACAGGCTCGCCAGGAAGCCGATGGCGATCACGGCGAGCAGACCCGTCACCACGCGTTCGAAGGGGCGCTGGCCGCCGCGGTCCTGCACCGCGAGCAGCGTCAGCGACACCAGGCCGGTGATCAGGCCGCCGACCACGAGCGGCAGGTCGAACAGCAGGTTCAGCGCGATGGCGCCGCCGACGACCTCGGCCAGGTCCGTGGCCACGGCGACCACCTCGGCCTGCGCCCAGTACGCAAGCCGCGCCGAGCGGGGCAGCCGTTCACGCAGTGCCTCGGGCAGCGACCGGCCCGTGACCAGGCCGAGCTTCGCCGACAGGTACTGCACCAGCACGGCCATCAGGTTCGCCGCGACGATCACCCACACCAGCAGGTATCCGAACCGCGCGCCCGCGCTGATGTTGGACGCGACGTTGCCCGGGTCCACGTACGCCACGGCGGCGACGAACGCCGGACCGAGCAGAGCCGAGCCCACGCGCAGGCGGGCGAGCCGCCTGGGCCGGACCGCTTCCGCCACTGCCATCACGTCGCCCTCCATCTGTCGGGTGTCCCAACTCGAAGTTTAGGCATGCCGAACTTTCCAGGGCAAGGGTGTGCTCGACCACCAGCCGGTTGGCCGTATCGGACGACGACGGCCCTCCGCCCGTGCGGGCGGACGGCCGTCGCGTGAGTCTGCTCAGGCGGGCAGGCCGACCTCGTGGCCGGCGTCGCGGAACGCCTTCACCGCGCGGTCGAGCTCCGCGGCGCGCACGAGGATGTGGTCGGTGTCGAAAGTGGACAGTGAGAACAGCGCGACGCCGGCGGCGGCGAGTTCCGAGGCCAGCGCCGAGATCACGCCGGTGAGCGTGAATTCCAGCGGGCCGCGCACGCTCATCAGGCGCCAGCCGTGCTCCACGACGCCACCCGAGGGCTCGCGGCCCGTCGGGCAGATCACCGAAAGCTCCTCCGGCGTGCGGGTCACGGACACGAGCGCGGGCTCGGCCGGGTCGAGCAGGTCTACGGGCACCGGTGCGTCGGCGGGCAGGCGCACCACCGAGTAGTCGCCCGGGCGGACGTCGATCGCGAGTCGTTTCATCAGCCTTCGAGCACCTTCGGGCTCGAGGCGACCTCGGTGCCGTCGGGCAGGGTGGAGATGGTGAAGTCGGCGAACACGTTGCCCGCGGCCTTCTGCAGCTCCCGCAGGCACTCGATGGCCAGCGCGCGGATCTCGACGTCGGCGTGCTCGGTGGCGCGCATGGCCACGAAGTGGCGCCAGGCGCGGTAGTTGCCGGTGACGACGATGCGCGTCTCGGTGGCGTTCGGGAGCACGGAGCGAGCGGCCTGGCGGGCCTGCTTGCGGCGCAGCGTGGCGCTCGGCGCGTCGGCGAACTTCTCCTCGAGCCCGGCGAGCAGCTCGGTGTAGGCGTCGGCGCTCGCCTGCGCGGCCTTGAGGAACTTCTCGTGCAGCTCGGGATCGTTCGCGATCACGTCGGGCTCGACGAAGGCCGCGTCACGCTCGGGGACGTAGCGCTGAGAGAGCTGCGAGTAGGAGAAGTGGCGGTGGCGGATGAGCTCGTGGGTGAGCGAGCGCGAGATGCCGGTGATGTAGAAGCTCACGGAACCGTGCTCCAGCACGGAAAGGTGGCCGACCTCGATGATGTGGTCGAGGTACCCGGCGTTGGTGGCGGTCTTCGGGTTCGGCTTCTTCCACGACTGGTAGCAGGCACGCCCGGCGAACTCGGCCAGGGCCTGTCCCCCGTCGGCGTCCGTCGTCCACGGCACGTCCTCCGGTGGGAAGAACTCCGTTTTCGCGACCAGTTGCACTCTGGGCGACACGGTCTCGACCACGTCAGCACTCCCTCTCCGGCTTGCGGCTCCCGGCCCGCACTCTAACCGCTTGTGTGTTCGACACCGGCGTGACACCACTTGATGTCACGACTTCCTTGACTGACGTCACTGGTGACGTCATAGTGGTGTCATGGACCTGACGCCGTACATCGCGAACCTTCGCGAAGACCTCGCGAACACGGCCTCCGCCGGGGACGAGCAGACCCGGCGCACGGCCGCCCTCCTTTCGTCCGCACTCGAACCCTCGGCTCGGCTGACGTTGATGAACGCGCTGGCCGACCTCGCCGCCGAGGTGACCGCCGCCCTGCCGGGCCAGGTCGTGGACGTCCGGCTCGACGGCCGCGACGTGCGCGTGGTCGTGACCGGCGCGGCCGAGCCCGGCGAACCGGCGCGGACGGACCAGGCGCGCACGCCGCCCCCGCCCATCGACGGCGGGGACATCTCGCGCATCACGCTGCGGCTCGTGGAGCAGATCAAGAGCCAGGCCGAGCAGGCGGCGGCCGCGCAGGGGGTCTCGCTCAACACGTTCGTCGCCCAGGCCGTGCAGGGGGCGCTCGGCCAGGCACAGCACCACCAGCAGCGACACCACCAGGGCGGCCGCTCGGAGACCAAGCTGCACGGCTGGGTCCAGAGCTAGAAGGGCGAAGCGACGATGAGTGAAGAAAATTCCAACTGGGACGAAGTCGCCGAGGAAGCCGTCGCCGGCGCGGCGGAGGAGGCTGTCGCCGCGGCTGATCTTGGTTCGTCCACTTCGGACGATCCACTGGTGCGTTCGCAGGAGTTCGAGGCCGACGGCCCGCTGGAGCTCGACGTCGGCGTGACGATCGGCCGCGTGGAGCTGGTGCTGGACCGCGAGTCCGGCGCGCGGGTCGAGCTTCGGCACGACGCCGGCGAGCAACCGCCGTGGGTCAGTGGTGTGAACAATCTGCTGTCGTGGGTCGGCGAGCGCTTCGGCGACCAGCTGGGCGTGACCGCGGACGCCTCGCCGGCCGACGCGGTGCGCCAGGCGCGCATCGAGAAGACCGGCAACCGGCTCGTGGTGCGGGCGGCGAAGGCGTGGCAGCTGCGGAACGTGCCGGTGGCCGTCACCGTGCACGCGCCGAAGGGCTCCCACGTGGAGGTCCGCGCCGGCGCCGCCGACGTCACGGTCACCGGCACCGCCGGGCGCGCCGACATCCTCACCGGCTCCGGCGAGGTCACACTGGAACAGGCCGACGGCGCCGCCACCGTGCGCACCGGCACGGGCCGCGTGAAGCTCGGCCCGACGCCCGCCGGCCTCCAGCTGCGCACCGGCAGCGGCTCGGTGGAGGCCGCGTCCGTCTCGGGCTCCGCGACGCTCGCCACGGGCACCGGCAACGTCTGGCTCGGCTCCATCGCGGGCGAAGTCATGGCCCGCACCGGCAGCGGCGACCTCTCCGTCGCCGAAGCGGCCTCCGGCTCGATCGACCTGATCACCGGCTCCGGCGAAGTCCGCGTGGGCATCCGCCGCGGCGTCGCGGCCGAAGTCGAGCTCGCCTCGTCCGCGGGCCGCGTCCAGAGCGAGCTGGAGGTGTCCGACGTGCCGCCCGAAGCGGGCGCCACCCTGCGCGTCCGCGCCCGCACCGGCACGGGCAACGCGGTGGTGACCCGCGCGGCCGGCTAAGGGGGAGGCGGCGGGCCGGACCGAGGCATCCGGTCCGGCCCGCCGCTTCGTATCCGCAGCCTGTCCGGCGTGAAACGCTTGTGCAGCAAGGCATTCAAGCCCGGCTCGGCCCGCCGCACGCGCCTTCGACACACCACGCACTCCGCCGCCGAAAATCGACCATCCCGCCAAGTACTCAACTCCCCGCGCTGGACATGCGCTCCGGCCCGCCGCTTCGTATCCACAGCACGTCCGGTCCACGGCACGTCCGGCGCGAAACGCTTGTGCAGCAGCGCATTCGGCCCGGCTCGGCCCTCCGCACGCGCCTTCGACACACCAGGCACTCCACCGCCGAAAATCGCCTTTCCCGCCACGCGCCCAGCTCCCCTACGCCAGGCATCCGCTCCAGCCCGGCAACTTCGGCGCGAGATCCGTGCGCGGTAACACATTCGGGCCGGCTCGGCTCGCCGCACGCGCCCAAGCGCACCGCCATGGCGCTGAATCCGGGTCTTCCGCCAGGGTGCACAACCCCGGTCCGGCGTGAGGCTTCGTGCAACCTGCAGGCTTCGGCGCGAAGCACATGCCCGGCACAGCGTCGTGGCCGGCTCAGCTTCGTGGCCGGCTCACCGCAACACGCGTGACGACCGCACCGCCGAGTCACCACCCCGGCTGGAACCGGCCGTGCCGCCCGATATCCGCTCCGGCCCGGCCGCTTCTCGCCCCCTCACGTGTTCCGGTGCGAAGTCCTGCTCCCAGAACGTTCAACGTCGCTCAACGCACCGCGCGCGACAACGGCCCTGCCAGGTCACCGCGCGGGCCCACCGCCACGCCGTCCAGGCCGAGCCACTGCGCCATGTGCGCCAGCTCCCCCGCCAGCTCGTCGGCGACCCGCGGCACGTCGGCGCCCTCCTCGGCGAAGGAGCCCTGCACGCGCAGTACGCCGGCGGCGCGGTCGGACTTGAGGTCCACGCGGGCGGCCAGCGAACCGTCGAGCAGGAACGGGAAGACGTAGTAGCCGTAGAGCCGCTTGGGTTCCGGCACGTAGATCTCGATGCGGTAGCGGAAGCCGAAGAGCCGCTCGGTGCGGGCGCGTTCCCAGATGAGCGGGTCGAACGGGCACAGCAGGGCCCGCCCGGTCACCGCGCGTGGGGTGCGGGCGGCTGTGTGCCGGTAGGCGATGCCGCGCCAGTCGCGGACCTGGACGGGTTCCAGGGTGCCCGCTTCGACCAGCTCGGCGACGGCTTGGCGCGCGACGTCCGGGCCGAGCCGGTAGTAGTCGCGCAGGTCGGTCTCCGTGGCCACGCCGAGAGCACGCGCGGAGCGGTCGATCAAGCCGCGGGCACCCTCCTCGGCCGACACCTGCCGGGACAGGATCTCCGGCGGCACGACGCGTTCGGTCAGGTCGTAGAGCCGCTCGAACGACCGGCGCGTGCCCGTGGACAGGCGGCCGAGGCCGAACAGGTACTCGCACGCCTTCTTGACCACCGAGCGTTCCCACCACGCGCCGGGCCCACGGCCGGCGACCTCCGCTTCGAGCGCCTTCTCGATGGCGCCCGCGCCGATGGGGCCGTGTTCCTTGACGATGGCGAGCACGTCGTCGATCAGGCCCGGCACGGTTTCGATGACGCGGGTGTAGTTGCGCCACCAGCCGTCGCGTTTGGCGCCGGAGCGCAGGAGCGGCCAGTCTTCGACGGGCAGCAGGCTCGCTTCGTGGGCCCACGACTCGACGAGCATCCGCGGTTTGCGCGCGGTGTCGGTCCAGGCGGCATCGTCGACGAGGGCCTGATCGTAGGCGCCCAGGCGCGAGAACACGGGCACGTAGTGCGCGCGGACGGCGACGTTCACGGAGTCCAGCTGCAGCAGCTGGACCCGCGAAAGCACCTTGGCCAGGTGCCGGCGGGTGGGCGGCGCGGCGGGGCGCGCGTCGGCGAACCCCTGGGCGGCCAGCGCGGTGCGGCGGGCCGTTTGAAGGCTGATCGTCTGCATGGTCTCGCCATCGTGCCAGCCGCCCCCGACAGTTTCCGCGACGGCGGGCGGTAGATTCCCCCGCGTGAGTGCCGCCGAAGTCCGTCCCGCGAGCCTGTCCGACGCCGCGGAGATCGCCCGCATCCAGCGCCTCACCTGGCGGGCGGCCTACACCGACCTGCTGGGCGCCGAGGCCATCGACGCGCTTGACGCCGCCGACCTCGAAGGCACGTGGGCCGAAACCATCGAGTTCCCCGGCACGCGGGTCTACCTCGCGGTGGAAGGCGAGTTCACCGTCGGCTACTGCGTGGCCGGCCCCGCACCCGCCGACGAGATCGCCACCGCCGACGGCACCGCCCCGCCCGACGCCGCCACCACCGCGCTGATCGCGACGCTCGTCGTCGAGCCGCGCTGGGGCCGCCGCGGGCACGCCGGCCGGCTGCTCGGCACGGCCGCCCACGACCTGCGCTCAGACGGGCTCGACCGCGGCGTCACGTGGGTCGCGCAGTCGGACCACCCGACGCTCGGGTTCTACCGGCGCGCGGGCTGGGCGCCCGACGGGACCGTCCGCACCCTCGACACGGGCCGCGGGACGCTGCGCGAAGTGCGCCTCACCGGCACGTTGCAGCTGGAGCTCACGCACTGACGGCGGGCTCTTCGCGCTTCGCGAAGACGACCCAGCGCAGCACCGAGTACATGAACACGCCCTCGCAGGCCCCCGCGATCAGCCGCGACAGGTGGTACTCCAGGCCCAGCGCGGCGAGCCCGGCGCCGACGCCCAGCAGGAAGGCCGCGTAGTTCACCCCGATCGCCACCACGTACAGCACCGCCTGCCGCCCGACGGGCGCGTGCGAACGGAAGTTCAGCGCCCGGTTGAGCACGAAGCTGAGCCCGAACGCGATCACGTAGGACGCGCTGATCGCCAGCCACACCGGCCAGCCGAGGCTGCTGCGGAACACCGTGAGCAGCCCGAGATCGACGCCGAACGTGAACCCGTTGATGATCACGAAACCGAGAAAGCTCGGCGCGACGAGACGCGAAAGCCCGAAGGGCAGGACTCGGACGACGGCCGCGCAGAACCCCGCGAAGCGATCGGCGAAGGGCACGTCGGTCACGCCCGAATGGTGGCAGACGGAGGTGTCCTGAACCGAACGTCCAGGTGATCTTCTGGGGTCAGCACCCACCGGAATTGGGGGGTTAGCCCCCGTGACCTTTTCGTGACGACTGCTAGCCTCGAATGACAAGGATCACTTCCGGGCACTTTCAGGGGGGAGGCACGATGGCCTGGTTGCTGCTGACGCTCGGCGTCGCGTTCGGCTCCGCCATCGTGCCGCTGGTCAACGCCGAGCTGTTCGTGGTCGGCCTGTGCGCGAGCCAGCACAACCCGCACTGGCTGTGGCTCGGCGCCGCCGTGGCGGTCGGCCAGATTGCCGGCAAGCTCCTGTACTTCCTCGCCGCGCGCGGTTCCATCCGCCTGCCAAGGTTCCTGCACGACCGGCTCCACCGCGAACGCCCGCCCAGCGCTCGCCGCGACCGCTGGCACCGGCGCACCAAGGTGCTGCGCAGCAAGGTCGAAGCCCTGCGCGAGCGCTGCCAGCGCCACCCGCACTGGATGACGGGCACCTACGGCGTCAGCTCGCTCGTCGGCCTGCCGCCCTTCATGGCCACGAGCGTGCTGGCCGGCATGGTGCGGATGCGGCTGGTCACGTTCGTCGCCGCCGGCCTCGCGGGCCGCTGGGTGCGGTTCAGCCTGCTCGCCGCCGCACCGGCGGTGTTCACCGGCTGGCTCCACTGAGTGAATCACGGCATGGTGGATCAACGCATGGTGGATCACGGCATGGTAGATCACGGCATGGTGGATCACGGCACGACCGAGGCTCCCGGCGACGGCACCGTGGAACTGGAGATCCACGAGGTGATCGAGACCGGCCCGGGACAGGCATCCGTCGCGGTGCGCTGCCTGCGCGGGCCGGTTTTCCTCGACGCCGGCTTCACGCAGCTCAGCGGCTCAGCGCGAGCGATCGATCTGAAGCTGACTCGGATGGTCGAGTACGGGCGCGAAATGCCCCAGCTCGACCCTGTTCACACCGCGCTCGTGACACTGCGAGGAGAAGGCGTTCAGCACCTCAGGTCGAGCGCGAGGGACACCGGGTTCCAGGTCGTCCAAGGCGCCAACGCGGTGCCCTGAGCCGGATCATCGACCCCTTCGCTGCCCCGCACGGGCACCGCGGAATGGCTACCCCTGTTCCGCCGCGCCCCCTGTTTTCCCGCGGTCCGCGGCTTCCAGTTCCACTGCCTTGCGCATCGTCGCCCGGGCGCGGCGGCGATCGCCCGCGATGTCGTAGGCGTAGGCCAGGCGGTACCAGCGGCGCCAGTCGTCGGGGGCGGCTTCGACCTCGGTGCGGCGGGCGTCGAACCAGGCGTCGGCGGCGGTGCGGTCGACGCGGCCGGACGGGCGGCGCGGGAGGTCGGACACGTCGGGCAGCGCGCCCTCCGAGTCGAGGCGGCGGGAAAGGCGCTGGATCTGCAGGCCGGATCGCCAGGTGGCCACCACGATCCACACGCCCAGCAGCGGCAGCACGAACACGCCCACGCCGAGCGCGATGCCCGCGGGCGAACCGGTGGCGAACAGCGCCACGGCCCGGTCCGCCAGCAGGACCAGGTACACGACCAGCGCGGCGGTCAGCAGCAGCGCGACGTTGCGGGCTCTCACAGGTCGAGCACGTTCTCCAGGCCGACCGTGAGGCCGGGGCGCGACACCACCGAACGCACACCCAGCAGCACCCCGGGCATGAACGACGTGCGGTCCAGCGAGTCGTGCCGGATGGTCAGGGTCTCCCCCTCGCCGCCGAACAGGATCTCCTCGTGCGCCACCAATCCCGGCAGGCGCACGGAGTGCACCGGGACCTCCGAAACCCGTGCCCCCCGGGCACCGTCCAGTTCGGACGTCGTGGCGTCCGGACCCGGTTCCAGGCCTGCGGCCCGGCGCGCCTCGCCGATCATGCGCGCGGTGTGCGAAGCGGTGCCCGACGGCGCGTCGGCCTTGCGGTTGTGGTGCAGCTCGATGATCTCGGCCGACGCGTAGAACCGTGCCGCCTGAGCCGCGAAGCGCATCGCCAGCACCGCGCCCAGTGCGAAGTTCGGCGCGATGAGGACGCCCAGCGAAGGCTTCGCGGCGAGCAGCGAACGCACCTCCGCCAGCCGCTCCTCGCTGAACCCGGTCGTGCCGACCACGGCGTGCAGGTCGTGCTCGATCAAGTACCGCAGATTGTCCATCACGGCGTCGGGGTGGGTGAAGTCCACCACCACCTGGGCCTCGCCCAGCGGCGCGAAGTCGTCTCCCGCGTCGAGCGCGGACACCAGCTTCAGGTCGGCGGCGCCTTCGACGGCGTTCACCACCGTCGCACCCATGCGGCCGCGCGCGCCCAGCACGCCGACGCGGATCGGGGAGTCGGTCATGACGCGATCACCTCGTGCAGATCGTCCGGCAGGTCGTCGGCGTGAGCGTACGGCCCCACGACCGCCGCCGACGACACCCCACCGGGGCGGCGCAGCAGAGTGCGAGCCAGCGCACACACCTCTTCGGTCGTCACCGCGTCCACCCGGGCCACGGTGTCGTCGACACCCAGGTAGCGGCCGTAGTTCAGCTCGTTCTTGCCGATGCGCGACATGCGCGACGACGTGTCCTCCAGCCCCAGCACCAATCCGCCGCGCAGCTGTCCCTTGGCTCGCGCCACCTCGGCGTCGGTCAGCCCGTCGGCGGCGACACCGTCGAGCACCTCGCGGATCACGCCCGCGACCTGCCCGAGCCGCTCCGGCTGGCAGCCCGCGTACACCGCCAGGTGCCCGGTGTCGGCGTAGCTCGCCACCGACGAGTACACCTGGTACGCGAGCCCGCGCCGCTCCCGGATCTCCTGGAACAGCCGCGAACTCATGCCGCCGCCCAGCGCCGCGTTGAGCACCGACAGCGCGAAGCGGCGCTCGTCGTGGCGCGGCAGCGAGCGCATCCCGAGCATCACGTGGGCCTGCTCGGTGTCGTCGGTGTGCAGCACCAGCTTCGGCACGGTCTGGATGCGCGCGCGGCCCGCCCGCGGCGGCACCGGGACGCCCGCGCCGTTGAGCCGATCGCCCAAAGCCTTGCGCACCAAGCGAAGCACCTGGTTGTGTTCGACGTTGCCGGCCACCGCGAGCACCATCCGCGGCATCGTGTAGCGGCGCTTGTAGAAGCCGCGCAATGCCATGGGCGACATCTCCGTGATGGACTTCTCGGTGCCCAGCACCGGCCGGCCGAGCGGGTGCTCGCCGAGGATCGCGCCCACGAACGTCTCGTGCAGCAGGTCCTCGGGGTCGTCGTCGCGCATCGCGATCTCTTCGAGCACCACGCTGCGCTCGGTGTCCATGTCGCGGTCGGTGCACAGCGCCTCGAACACCACGTCGGTCACGAGGTCCATGGCCAGTGGCAGGTCGGCGTCGAGCACCTGCGCGTAGTAGCAGGTGTGTTCCTTGGCCGTGAACGCGTTGAACTCACCGCCGACGGCGTCGATCTCCTCGGCGATCTGCGTGGCGTCCCGGTTGGCCGTTCCCTTGAACAGCAGGTGTTCCAGGTAGTGCGCGGCCCCCGCGACGGCGAGCGGCTCGTCGCGCGAACCGACGCCGACCCACAACCCCACCGTGGCCGAGCGCGACGCCGGGACGTACTCGGTGATCACCCGCAGACCGCCGGGGAGCACGCTCCGCCTGACGATCGCACCGTCCGGAGTGGACTCGAGCGTGCGGGTGCTGCCGACGGGCTGCTCGTGCCCGGAAACCTGCCGTGCCATGGGTTCCTTACTCACGATGCCGCGAAGGCCCCCTCGCCGCAATCAGCGAGGAGGCCTTCAACGACAGTTGCTTGTTCAGAAGACGAAGCTATCTCAGGCTTCGGCCTTCTCGGCGTCGGCCTTGTCGCCGCCCTCGGCGGGGGCCGCGTCGTCTTCCTTGACCACGATCAGGCTGATCTTGCCGCGGTTGTCGATGTCGGCGATCTCGACGCGGAGCTTGTCGCCCACGTTGACCACGTCTTCGACCTTGGCGATCCGCTTGCCGTTGCCCAGCTTCGAGATGTGGACGAGGCCGTCCTTGCCCGGCAGCAGCGAGACGAACGCGCCGAACGCGGCCGTCTTCACCACGGTGCCCAGGAAGCGCTCGCCGACCTTCGGCAGCTGCGGGTTGGCGATCGCGTTGATCAGGTCGATCGCCGACTCGGCCGACGGGCCGTCGGCCGCGCCCACGTAGATCGTGCCGTCGTCCTCGATGGAGATGTCGGCACCGGTCTGCTCGGTGATCGAGTTGATCATCTTGCCCTTCGGGCCGATGACCTCGCCGATCTTGTCGACCGGGATCTTCACGGAGGTGACGCGCGGGGCGTACGGGCTCATCTCGTCCGGGCCGTCGATCGCCTCGGCGATGACCTCCAGGATGGTCAGCCGTGCGTCCTTCGCCTGCTTCAGCGCGGCCGCGAGGACCTCCGACGGGATGCCGTCGAGCTTCGTGTCGAGCTGCAGCGCGGTGATGATGTCCTTGGTGCCGGCGACCTTGAAGTCCATGTCGCCGAGCGCGTCCTCCGCGCCGAGGATGTCGGTCAGCGCGACGTAGCGCGTCTCGCCGTCGACCTCGTCGGACACCAGGCCCATCGCGATGCCCGCGACCGGCGCCTTCAGCGGCACACCGGCGTTGTAGAGACCCATGGTCGACGCGCAGACCGAGCCCATCGAGGTCGAGCCGTTTGAGCCCAGCGCCTCGGAGACCTGGCGGATCGCGTACGGGAACTCGTCGCGCTTCGGCAGCACCGGGACCAGGGCGCGCTCGGCGAGCATGCCGTGGCCGATCTCGCGCCGCTTCGGCGAGCCGACGCGGCCGGTCTCACCGGTGGAGAACGGCGGGAAGTTGTAGTGGTGCAGGTAGCGCTTCGTCGTCTCCGGGGAGAGCGAGTCGATCTGCTGCTCCATGCGCAGCATGTTCAGCGTGGTGACGCCCAGGATCTGGGTTTCGCCGCGCTCGAACAGCGCCGAGCCGTGGGCCCGCGGGATCACGGCGACCTCGGCCGAGAGCGACCGGATGTCGGTCAGGCCACGGCCGTCCATGCGGATCTTCTCGGTGAGCACGCGCTGGCGCATGATCTTCTTGGTCAGCGCCTTGAACGCGCCGCCGACCTCGCCGTCGCGACCCTCGAAGGCCTCGCCCTCGCCCAGGCCCAGCTTCGCCAGCACGGTGGCCTTGACCTCGTCGGTCGCGCCGTCGCGGTCCTGCTTGCCGGCGATGGTCAGCGCCTTCGCCAGGTCGTCGTTCGCGATCGCGGCGACGGCCTCGTAGATGTCCGGCTGGTAGGCCGGGAACAGCGGGAACTCGCCGGTCGGCTTCGCGGCGTCGGCGGCCAGGCGCTGCTGCGCCTCGCACAGCACCTTGATGAACGGCTTGGCGGCCTCGAGGCCCTGGGCCACGGCGGCCTCGTCGGGCGCCTTGCCGCCGGCGGCGATCAGGTCGAGCGTGTGCTCGGTGCCCTCGGCCTCGACCATCATGATCGCGACGTCGTCACCGACGATGCGGCCCGCGACGACCATGTTGAAGGTCGCCTTCTCCAGCTGCGACCAGGTCGGGAACGCGACCCACTGGTCCTCGATCAGGGCGACGCGCACGCCGCCGACCGGACCGGAGAACGGCAGGCCCGCGATCTGCGTGGACGCGGACGCGGCGTTGATCGC
This sequence comes from Amycolatopsis sp. NPDC051373, assembly GCF_040689465.1. Taxonomy (NCBI): domain Bacteria; kingdom Bacillati; phylum Actinomycetota; class Actinomycetes; order Pseudonocardiales; family Pseudonocardiaceae; genus Amycolatopsis; species Amycolatopsis sp. NPDC051373. The sequence continues at coordinate 13,431 of NZ_JBFBAE010000025.1, forward strand.
CAGCACGTCGTACGGGTCCTCGGGGTTGAGGCTCTGCACGGTGATGACGACCTGGATCTCGTTGCGCAGACCGCTGGTGAACGACGGGCGCAGCGGCCGGTCGATCAGGCGGGCGGTGAGGATCGCGTCGGTCGACGGGCGGCCCTCACGGCGGAAGAACGCGCCGGGGATGCGACCCACGGCGTACATGCGCTCCTCGACGTCCACGGTCAGCGGGAAGAAGTCGAAGTGCTCCTTCGGGTGCTTCGACGCCGTGGTGGCCGAGAGCAGCATGGTCTCTTCGTCGAGGTACGCGACGACGGAGCCGGCGGCCTGCTTGGCCAAGCGGCCCGTCTCGAAACGCACGGTGCGAGTGCCGAACCGGCCGTTGTCGATCACGGCCTCGGTCTCGTGCACGGTGACTCCGGTGGAGTCGGTCATAGGGTGTATCTCCTCTTTTGTGCTTCGTCCGGCGCGAGTCTCCCACCCTGGGACCCGGTTCGCCCGCGGACGCTCGAGGAATGAGGCCGGTCTTCGATCGAAGTCCCCGGGTCTTCTCACCCGGAAACCACTACCGAGGACCGGCGGACGGATCCTCCAGCGCGCTCGCGCCGCTTCTTTTCTTCTGTTCTGGCACCGAGGGGGAGCGACCGGACCGGTCACTCCCCCTCGGGTCACGCTATCGGCGCAGGCCGAGCCGCTGGATCAGCGACCGGTAACGCTCGATGTCCACCTTCATCACGTAGTTCAGCAGCCGGCGGCGGCGGCCGACCAGCAGCAGGAGCCCGCGACGCGAGTGGTGGTCGTGCTTGTGAGCCTTGAGGTGCTCGGTGAGGCCGACGATGCGCTTGGTCAGCAGCGCGACCTGGGCCTCGGGGGATCCGGTGTCCGAGTCGTGCACGCCGTACTCGGTCAGGATCGACTTCTTCTCATCGGTGGACAGCGCCACTGGTGTTGCTCCTCGTGAAATCGGTGCCGTGGGGCCCGCACCGCACTGCGCGGCCGGGTAGTCGGTCTCGGCCGCCACGGACTGCAGCCGGACCCGATTGTCAAGGTTACCAGCCGTGTGATCAGTGCCTTCAGGCGCCGTTCACGTTCCGGCGGCGCTCAGCGGGAACGCCCGCAGCTCCCGGTAGCGCGGGCCCGCCGTGCCGCCGCTGCCCATGAGCACCACCTCGCCGGCGGTCCACTCGCGGCTGGAGAACCCGGCCAACCGCCGCGTCCACGGTTCGGCCGCGCCCCGGCGTTCACGCGGGTACCGCGCCAGCGTGAGATGCGCCCGGTAGGGACGCTCCTCCTGGTCCGCGCCGGCCGCTTCCGCGAGCCGCGTCAGCCCATCCCCAGCGACGCCCAACCACAGCACGCCGGGAAATGTTCCCGGGCCGGTCAGTCGGACGTCGACAGCCGGGCAGCCGGCCAGCGCGGGGACGAGCTCGGCGGTCCTTTCGTCCGGGTCGGCTTCGCCGTAATACGCGAGCGTGACGTGCCAGTCCTCCGGCAGCGACCAGCGCAGGCCGGGGCCGGGTTCGCCGAGGGACAGGGCCACGGCGGCCACGACGTCGGACGGCGGGCGCAGCGCGGTGAACAGTCGCACGGAGCTAGTGGCTGGCCCCGGCGCGGCGCAGGAGCTCGGCGAGGATCGGGAAGTCGTCGTCGAGGCGCTTCGCGGCCTCGGTGAGATCCTCCTCCTCGGCGACCTCGCGCAGCGCGGCGAGCACGAGCCGCTCGTCGGAGCCCACCGGGATGTTGTCGCGCCCGACTGTGGGCCGCGAGTCGCGCACGTCCTCCAGCGCCGCCTGCATCGCGTCGCGGTTGCCGGCCGCTACCTCGGGCACGAGGATCTTGCGCTCCAGCATGATCATGCGGGCCAGCACCACGGGGTTGCCGATCTTGGCGCGCCGGCCGCTCATCACCTGGCTGAGCATGGGGGCGCTGATGCCGAGGACCTCCGCGAGGAACGCCTGCGAGATGTCGAAAGCGACGACCAGTCTGCGCACCCGATCACCCAGTGGTTCGCCGTACCACTCCCGCTGCAGCGCGACGTTCCGCTGGACGATCTTGTGGTCCTCCACCAGTTCCGCTCCCCTTGGTCCCCTCGTCCGGCCGGACCGGCGTGTCCGGACCGTTTCACCCGCCCGTGAGCATCTTGCCACCGGACCCGTACCCGGGCGGCCGGAACCGCCCATTCCGCCCCCCGCCGGACCCCGTCCGGGGGAACGGCCTCAGTCTTCGGCGCCCAGCGCCTCGCGGGTGCGCGCCACGTCGTCGTCGATCCGCTCCACCAGCTGCTCGGACCGGCTGAACCGCTCCTGGTCGCGCAGCCGCGTGACGAAGTCCAGGGCCACGTGCTGGCCGTAGAAGTCCTCGTCGACGTCGAGCACGAATGCCTCGACCGTGCGCTCGCGGCCCGAGAACGTCGGGTTCGTGCCCACCGACACCGCGGCGCGCAGCCGCCGCCCCGGGTCCGACAGGCGGGTGAACCACGCCGTGTAGACGCCGTCGGCGGGTACCGCGGCGAACCGCGGCGTCGACAGGTTCGCGGTCGGATAGCCGAGGTCGTGGCCCCGGCCGTCGCCGCGCACGACGATGCCCTCGAGCCGGTGCGGGCGCCCGAGCGCGTCGGCCGCGGCGACGACGTCGCCGGCGTCGATGCACGAGCGCACGTAGGTGGAGGAGAAGGTGATGTCGTTGGCGATGCGGTCGTCGGCGAGCGAACGGCCCTGCAGCTCCGCGCCGTAGGCCACGAAGCCGAAGCGGCTGCCGAGCTTGCGCAGCAGCGTGACGTCGCCCGCGGCCTTGGCGCCGAACGTGAAGTTGTCGCCCACCAGCACGGCGGCGGCGTGCAGCCGGTCCACCAGCACCTCGTGCACGAACTCGTGCGGCGACAGGCGCGAGAGCTCGAGGGTGAAGGGCAGCACGGCGAACACGTCGACGCCCAGGGCCTCCACGAGCTCGGCCTTGCGCCGCAAGGTGGTCAGCTGCGCCGGGTGGCTGCCCGGGCGCAGGACCTCCGACGGGTGCGGGTCGAACGTGAGCACCACGCTCGGCACGCCGCGTTCGGCCGCCGCCCGCACTGTGCGCGAGATGAGCACCTGGTGCCCGCGGTGCACGCCGTCGAACACGCCGATGGTGACCACGCACCGTCCCCAGCCACTCGGGAGATCCCCGAGGCCACGCCACCGCTGCACTGTCGTCAACTCTCCCCGCGCCGGTCTCTCGCCCAACCGCGCCCCACCCTATGCGGGCAGCAGGACCACCACCGACCGGGCCACACCCTCCGTGTCGGCGGCCAGGGCGAGCACGCGCCCGTCGGGCGCGAAGAGGCCGTAGGTCCCGTCGATGCCGGCCGCCGGGATGGCCCGGCCGTGGCGCACGGCCTGCGCTTCGGCGGCGTCGACGTCGCGGCGCGGGAAGGCGGCGGCGACGGCGGCGTCGAGATCCAGCGACAGCTCGGGCGTCTCCTCGAGCTGGTCGAGCGTGCGCGCGCGGGCGAGGGTGAAGGGCCCGACCGTGGTGCGCCGCAACGCGAGCAGGTGCCCGCCGACGCCGAGCCCGGCGCCGAGGTCGCGGGCCAGCGCGCGCACGTAGGTGCCCGACGAGCACTCGACCACGGCGTCGAGCTCGATCCGGTCGTCCTCGCGGCGCGTGGCCAGCACGTCGAAGCGGTAGACGGTCACGGGCCGCGGAGGGAGCACCACGTCCTCCCCCGCGCGCACCCGCGCGTAGGCCCGCTTGCCGTCGATCTTCACGGCGCTGACGGCGCTGGGCACCTGCCGGATGTCGCCGGTGAGCTCGGCGACGCCGGCGGCGAGCTGCTCGTCGGTGATCTTCGCGAGCACGGCCTCATCGCCCTCGGTGAGCACCTCGCCCTCGGCGTCGTCGGTGGTGGTCGAGCTGCCCAGCGACAGCGTCGCGAGGTAGGTCTTGCGGTCGAGCGCCAGGTGGCCCAGCAGCTTGGTGGCTCGCTCGATGCCGAGCACGAGCACGCCGGTGGCCATCGGGTCGAGCGTGCCGGCGTGGCCGACCTTGCGGGTGCCCATGATCCGGCGCGCCCTGGCGACGACGTCGTGCGAGGTCATTCCGGCCGGTTTGTCGACGATGAGCAGACCGGGCGGCGGAGCGGGGCGGCGCGGTTCTTTCGGGCGAGACACGGGCCGAACCCTATCGAGACGTGCGGTTCGGACCGGCGAGCACCTCTCAGGCGGCGACGGCCGCGGGTTCGGCCGGCATCTCACCGTCCCAGCGCCGGCGCGTGAGCCGCACCGGCACGTCCTCGCCGCGGGCCTCGGCGGCGAACACGTGGGCCCTGGCGCGGCGCCACCACACGAGCATCCGCCAGGTGCCCAGCGCGAGCACGACCACGATGCTCAGCAGCGACACGCGGAAGTTCCCGCCCGTCCACTGCAACAGAATGCCGACCACGAGCGAGGTGACCGTGGTCGCGACGAACCCGGCGACGTTCACGAGGCCGGTCGCGGTACCGACGCGCTCGATCGGGTTGTAGTCCCGCGCCAGCGCGAAGCCGATCATCGACACCGGACCGCCGAGCGACAGCAGCGCGAACGCGGGCCCGAGCACGCCGAGCGGGAGGTGCCCGTTCCAGCCGAGCAGTACGGCCCACGTGACGGCCGCGGCGCCGAGGTACCCGCCGACGATCGGCATCCGCAGCTCCGGGTGACGGCTGATGACCGTGCCCAGCACCGGGCCGCCGGCCAGCGAGCCGAACACGAACACGGTCAGCATCGCGCTCGCCGTGGCGGCAGGGATTCCTTGGCCCTCCACGAGAAACGGGACGCCCCACAGCAGCGTGAGCACGTTGGGCGCGAACATCGTGCTGAAATGCGTCCAGAACCCGAGCCGGGTTCCGGGCACGCGCCACGCGGCGCGGATCTGGCGCGCGAGCAGCGCCGGGTGCACCGGCTTGCGCTCGGGCTCGGGGACGCCGAGCGGGGTGTCCCGCACGCGCAGCACCACCGGCACCGCGACCAGGAGTGTGAGCGCGCCGACCGAGACGAACGTGACCGTCCACCCGGGGCCGGCGAGCAGCAACGTGAGCGGCACCGTGGCGGCGAGGTTGCCGATGTAGCCGACGGCGGAGGTGAAGGACGTGATCAACGCGTACTGCCGTGCCGGGAAGTGGGCGGCGATCAGGCGCAGCACGCTGACGAACGTCAGCGCGTCGCCCAGGCCGAGCACGCCGCGGGCGAGCAGGCCGACGCCGTAGCTTTCGGCGAGGCCGAGCAGCAGCTGCCCGGTGCCGAGGATGAGCACGGCGGCGGTGAGTACCCGGCGCGGGCCGTAGCGGTCGACGAGCACGCCGGTGGGGATCTGCATGGCGGCGTAGACCCCGACCTGCAGCACGGTGAACGTGCCGAGCGCCGCGGCGCCGACGCCGAACCGGTCGGCCGCTTCCAGGCCCGCGACCCCGAACGAGGTGCGGTGGAACACGGCGAGCAAGTACACGAAGACAGCGGTGAGCCAGATGAGCCAGGACCGGACGGTGGCGCGGCCGGGCGACAAGGTTTCCTCCTGCGGGTAGCGGTCGTCGGGGAAGGACGACGACACTGCCGCCTCGATGGTTGTATCGCCTCAGCAAGCTCGAAACATAGCCGTTACCTCGGTGGGATGCGCCACATCACCCGATCACCGCAGCGCCACTTGACCTGCGACTCCCACCACTGTGTCGCCGCCCACCCACACCTCGCCGCCCGCGCGCTCGACGTGCACGCGCCCGCGCCGGCCGAGCCGGGTGCCCTGCGCGGCGATGTAGGACTCCGGCGCGCGGCCCGAACCGATGAGCCACTGGCCGATCGCGGCGTTGAGGCTGCCGGTCACCGGGTCCTCGACGAGGCCCGTGAAGGCCCGGACCTCGAACGCCGTGGGCGATCCGGCCGGGTGCGGTCCGACGACGCCGACCTTGTACTTCCCGAGCGCCGCGACGTCGCGTTCGACCGCGAGGACCGCCTCGGCGTCGGTGAGGAGCACGGCGAGCCAGCCGGGGCCGTTGTCGGCCCACCGCGCGTCGACGACGTCGCTCTCGGCCAGGTGCAGGGCTTTCCGGACGGCGGCGAGGTCCTCGGGCGCGACGGGGCCGCCGCGCGTGAGCGGTGGCGCGGCGAAGGCGAGCCGCTGGCCGGTGCGCCGCACGCGGACCAGGCCGGCGCCGCACTCCTGCACGAGGTCTTCGCCCTTCGGCGTGCCGCCGGCTTCGAGCCACGCGCGGGCCGAGCCGAGCGTGGGGTGCCCGGCGAAGGGCAGCTCGCGCTCGACGGTGAAGATCCGCACGCGGTAGTCGGCCTCGGCGCGCGCCGGCGGGAGCAGGAACGTGGTCTCGCTGAGGTTCGTCCACCGTGCGAAGGCGGCCATCCTGTCGTCGGAGAGGCCTTCGGCGTCGTGCACCACGGCGAGTGCGTTGCCGAAGGTGAGCTCATCGGTGAAGACGTCGACCTGGCTGAAGCGCATGGCTCCACCATGGCACGGCGTTCAGGCGCCGCGGACGGCCCCGACCACCGCCCAGCGGCCGGAGCGCCAGCGGATCAGCACGGCGGCCAGGCGGAACACCATGAACAGCGACAGGCCGGTCCAGATGCCCGTGAGCCCCCAGCCGAACGCGAGCGACAGCCAGATCAGCGGCAGGAAGCCCAGGCCCGCGCTGACGAGCGTGGCGGTGCGCAGGAACGCGGCGTCGCCGGCGCCCAGCAGCACGCCGTCGAGCGCGAACACCACACCCGCGATCGGTTGCAGCGCCACGAAGAACCACCACGCGTGCGGGATCTCCGCGAGCACCCCCGGATCCGAGGTGAACGCGTGCGGCAGCGTGCTCCACAACGCACCGAAGAGCACACACAGGACGCAGCCGAGCACCAGCCCGTACGCGACGATCTGGTTCGCGACCCCGCGCGCCTGCCGCTGGGCTCCCCCGCCCAGGGCCGCGCCGACGAGCGACTGCGCGGCGATCGCGACGGAGTCGAGCACGAGCGAGAGGAACGTCCACAGCTGCAGCACGACCTGGTGCGCGCCGACGGCTTCTGTCGACGTGCGCGCCGCCACGGCCGCCGCCGAGACGAAGCACGCCTGGAACGCGAGGCTGCGCAGCACGAGGTCGCGGCCCAGGCTCAGCTGCGCGCGCATCACGCCGAAGTCCGGCCGCAGCGGCACGCGCTCGCGCACCAGCGCCGCGAAGAACAGCGACGCCGAGACCACCTGGGCCACCACGTTGGCGATCGCCGAGCCTTCCAGGCCGAGCCCCGCGACGTAGACGAGCACCGGGCACAGCACGGCCGAGATGCCGTTGCCCGCCAGCACGTAACGCAGCGGCCGCGCCGCGTCCTGCACGCCGCGCATCCAGCCGTTGCCGGCCATGGTGACCAGGATCAGCGGTGCCCCGAACAGCGCGATCCGCAGCCACGACACGGCCACCGCCGCGATCTCGTCACTGCCCGACAGCGCGCGGGCGATCGGCCCGGCCAGCAGCTGACCCGCCACCAACAGCACCAGCCCCACCAGCACCGCGAGCCACGTGGCCTGGACGCCTTCGCTCACCGCGTCGCGCCGCCGCCCGGCGCCGTGCAGCCGCGCGGTGCGCGAGGTCGTGCCGTAGGAGAGGAACGTGAGCTGCGTGGAGATCTGCGACAGCACCACCCCGCCCAGCGCCAGCCCCGCCAGCGGCAACGCGCCGAGGTGCCCCACCACCGCGGTGTCCACCAGCACGTACAACGGCTCCGCCGCCAGCACCCCCAGCGCGGGCACGGCAAGCCCGAGCACGCGGCGCGCGGGGATCCGGTCTTCGGAGGTCAGGGGCGGGGCAGGCGGGGCTTCGTCGGGCACCCGGGGAGCGTAACGACCGCCGCCGACGTTCCGGACGTCAAGCGCGCAGGATCACGGGCAGGGCGGCCAACCCGCGACTGGACGCGCGGCGCTCGACAGAACCGGCAACGCCGCCGCAGCGGATCGTGCGCGAGGGTCGCGAGTCCTCCCGCCCCGCGGCCGCGGCGCCCGGCTCGCCGGGAGCCGGCCGAACGAACCTCGACTGCCGTCCGCGGACCCATCGGACGTCAAGCGCGCAGGATCACGGGCAGGGTGGCCAACCCGCGGCTGCGGAACGACGAGCGCCACACCGGGTCGCCCGCCGGGGTCATCGCCGGGAAGCGGCGCAGCAGGGTGTCGAAGCCGATCTCCAGCTCGAGGCGGGCCAGGGTGCGCCGAGGCAGAAGTGGGGGCCGTGGCCGAAGGCGAGGTGGGGGGTTGTCCGAACGATCTGCGTCGAAGGTCTCCGGGTCGTCGAACACCGTGTCGTCGCGGTGGGCGCAGGCGAGGGCGAGCAGGACGGTGTCGCCGGCGGGGATCTCGGTGTCGCCGATTCGGAGGTCCTGCAGGGGAAAGCGGCGGATGGCGAGCTGGGCCGGGGACGCGTGGCGCAGGATATCGTCCACAATGGACGCCGATGACCCGGCCGGCGCCGACCGCGGTGCCGGGCGGGTGAGCAGCTCGTGCAGGCCGTTGCCCAGCACGTGGACCACGTTCTCGTACCCCGCGAGCAGCAGCAGGAACGCGGCGCTGAGCAGTTCGTCGTCGGTGAGGTCCGGGGCGACGACGACGAGCAGGTCCTCCCCCGGCGCCGCGCGCTTGGCCGCGATGAGCTCGGCGACGAACCCGTACAGCGACCGCATGGCGTCCCGCGCGACCGCAGCGTCCGTCGGCATCAGGACGGCGTCGGTCCACGTGCGGAAGACGGCGACGTCCGCGGGGGCGACGCCGAGCAGCACGCAGATCACCGTGATCGGCAGCGGCACGGCGTAGCCGGCCATCAGGTCGGCCTCGGCCGGGAGCGCGTCGGCGAGCTCCTCGGCGATGCCCGTGACCTCCGGCCGCAGCGCCTTGACGCGCCGTGGCGTGAAGGCGCGCCCCAGGAGGCGGCGCAGACGAGTGTGCTCGGGCGCGTCGAGGTTGAGCAGGTTCTTGTCGAGCGCGGGCGACAGCGCGAGGCCCCGGTAACCGCCCGACGAGTAGGCCTTGTCCAGTGACAGCCGCGGATCGCCGAGGCCGGCCTTGACCTCGGCGTAGCGCGTGACCAGCCAGATCGGCGCGCCGTCGGGTGACTACGCTCGGTGCACGGGGCCGGCGGCGCGCAGCCGGGCATACGCGCACACCGGATCGGCCAGGAACTCGTCGTCGAACCGGACGGGTTCAGGCACTCCGGTTCCCCAGCAGCGGCGCCCGGCCGAGCGCGCCCCGCAGCCGCGCCAGCACGTCGTCCGACGTGCCCTCCATCGTGCAGCCCGCGGCCATCCGGTGCCCGCCGCCGCCGAACTCCGAGGCCACCGCCGACACGTCGACGCGGCCCGCGGACCGCAGCGAGACCGTCCACACAGAACCCCGCTCGGCGGGCGCGAACTCCTTCAGCACGCCCGCGACGCCGGCTTCCCGCGTCGCGCGGACCACGTCGATCACCGACTCGACCTCTTCCGGCCGCACACTCGCCGCCACGGCCGAGCGCACCACCGCGTGCACGAACCCGAAGCCCTGCGCGGCTTCCGGCTCCAGCTCCGCTTCGGACAGCACTGCCGAGAGCATCGGCAGCCACGCGAACGGGTGGTCGTCCACGATCCGCCGCGCCACCTCCGTCGGGTCGACGCCGGCCTCCAGCAGGCGCGCGGCGATCCGGTGCGTTTCGGGGCGGGCGCGGCGGAAACCGCTGGTGTCCGTGACGATCCCCGCGTACAGGCAGCGGGCGGCCGGCTCGTCCAGCTCGACGTTCATGGCCTCGATGATCTGCGCGACGAGCACCGCGGTCGCCTCGGTGGCCTCGTCGACCACGTGGTGCGTGCCGTAGAACGCGTTGGTGGCGTGGTGGTCCACCACCAGCACCGCACCACCGGCGGCGTGGACCGCGTCGACGCGCCCGGCGAGCCGCCCCAGCCGCGCCGGCACCGGCGTGTCGAGCGCGACCAGCAGCTGCTCCGACACGGGCAGATCGTCGGGCTTGGTGAGCAGCCCGTCGACGTCGAGCCAGGTCAGGGTCTCGGGGGCGTCGTCGGGCTCGCCGAAGGACACGCGCACGCGGGCGCCGCGCTGGTGCAGCACGTGGCCGAGGGCCAGTGCGCTGCCGAGCGCGTCGGCATCCGGGCGCACGTGGCCCAGCAGCGTCACGTCGGTGGCCCCGGCGAGCAGGGCGGCGGCGGCTTCGATGTCCTGCGCCAAAGTAGCTGTCACAGTGCGTCACGCTACGCTCTGCGGGATGCCTGAGTACGCGATTCTCGTTCACCCGTCCGCCAACCGGGTCTACGCCGCCTCGTCGCCCGCGCTGCTGCGGGCCGAGCTGGCGGTGTTCGGCGCGGCCGGGCTTTCCGCCGAGCTGTCGGAAGCCGAGGAGGTGGAGTTCGGCGGCGTGGGCTACGTCAAGTTCGCGACGCCGGAGCCGCTGACCGAACCGGACGTCGCGCTGCTGTCCAACCTGTCCTCGCTCTACGCCCTGTTCGAGCTGGGCGACGGCGTGCTGCGCCCTCTCCTGGTGCGGCCGCTGGCGAAGACGGACTCGGACCTGCTGACGATCCAGAAGTACGCGGGCAAGACCAATGAGCAGTTCACGAAGCTGCTGCTCAACGTCACGTTGCTCGCCACCGCTGACCCGACCGGGTGGCTCGAGCGCCCGCGGACGCTGCTCGACCCGCTGTGCGGGCGCGGCACCACGCTCAACCAGGCCGTGATGTACGGCTTCGACGCCACCGGTCTCGACGTGGACGGCAAGGACTTCGAGGCCTACGAGCAGTTCCTCAAGACCTGGCTGCGCACCAAGCGGGTGAAGCACACCGCCGACTCCGGGCAGCTGCGGCGCAACAAGGTCCGCCTCGGGCGCCGCCTCGACGTCGAGTACGCGTTCGACAAGGACGACTACAAGGGCGGCCAGACGCGCCGGCTCACCTACTTCAACGCCGACACCCTCACCACCGACGAGCTGCTGCGCGCGAACTCCGTGGACGTGATCGTGACCGACGCCCCGTACGGCGTGCAGCACGGCAGCCACCGCACGCAGGACGCGAGCCTCGCGCGCAGTCCACGCGACCTGCTGGCGGCGGCCGTTCCTGTGTGGACCCGCGTGCTCCGCCCGGGCGGGGCGCTCGGGATCTCCTGGAACCTCAACGTACTCCCGCGCGAGGAGCTCGTCGCGGTGCTTTCGCGGGCCGGCCTCCAGGTGCGCGAGGGCGGGCCGTACGAGGAGTTCGCCCACCGCGTGGACCAGGCGATCGAGCGGGATCTCGTGGTGGCGGCGAAACCGGCCTGAGGCGTCCTCTGTGGTCAGAGCCCGAGGAGCTTGCGCGCGTTTCCTTCCGCGATTTTCTCGTGCACCTCGCGGTCGAGGTCCAGTGCGTCGAACCACGCGGCGGCCCCGCCCATCGACTCGAACGGGTAGTCGGCTGAGAACAGTACGCGGTCGGCCCCGACCTCGTTGATCGTGAACACCAGCTCGGGCGTCGAGAAGTTGCCGCTCGTGGTGACGTGGAAGTTCTCGCGCAAGTACTCGCGCAAAGGTTTGCGCGCCGGGATGCCCGCAGGCTTGACCTCGAGCCGGTGGTCGGAGCGCCAGATGTTGAACGGCAGCAGCTCGCCCAGGTGCCCGAGGATCACCTGCACGCCCGGATGTTCGTCGAACAGGCCACTGGCCATGAGCCGCAACGCGTGCGTGCCGGTCTCGATCGAGAAGCCCCACGCCGAGCCATAGAGCCACGGGTGACCTTCGAGCATCCGGCTGTCACGCGGCAGCGGGTCGCGCGGGTGCAGGTACACGGGCACGCCCAGGTCTTCGACGGCCGCCCAGAACGGCCGGTACCGCGCCTCGTCGAGGTAGGCGATCCGGTCACCGTCCACTTCGGAGAACCCGTTCACCAGCGCGCCCTTGAACCCCAGCTCGGTCACCGCGCGGCGCAGCTCGACGACGGCTTCTTCGGGGTCCTGCAACGGAAGCGCGGCGAACGCGGCGAAGCGATCCGGCCTCAGCTGCACGTGCCGCGCGGCCACGTCGTTGGTGCGGCGCGCCCAGTCCACGGCCTGCGCACGGTCGGGCAGCCCCTGAATTCCGGGCGCCAGCAGGGAAAGCACGACGATCTCGATGCCGGCCGCGTCCATCAGCTTCAGACGTTCGTCCTGGACGTCCAGCAACTGGCGGCGGTGCGGCGGCCACGTCTGCTCGGTGAAGTGCTCGCGCGACTGCTCGACGATGTCGGGGTCGCCGGTGCCGAAGTGTTCCTCGAGGGCGATCTTGCGGACCATGCTGCGTCTCCTCTCGGTTCCGTGGTCTGAACATAGCATGCTATGAACTCCGGTGATCTAATCTTTCCGGGTGACCGAGCCCTCCGAGCCCTCCGGGTCCCTCGAGCCCGCCGACACCGCCGTCGACCGCTTCGCCGACGCCTGCAACGCGCTCTACTCGGCCATGCGCACCAACCGCGCCCGCCTCGACGCGCAGGCCGCGGCCGCCTCCGCCCTCAGCGACTCGCAGGCCCAGCTCGTGACTCCCCTGGCCCGGCTCGGCGCCATGACCATCGGCGAGCTCGCGCAGGAGGCGAAGCTCGCCCAGCCCACCGTCACGCGCTCAGTGAAGGCCTTGGAGTCCGCCGGCCTCGTCCGCCGCACCCCGCACGCCCACGACGACCGCCGTGTCGTCGTCGACCTCACCGACCGCGGCCGCGCCCACTGGGACCGCGCCCGTACCCGCCTGCGCGACAACCAGCGCGCGGCGTGGGACCTGCTGCCTGACGACCTGCGACCACAGGCGCTGGAACTACTGAAAGCGCTGACCGACGCCGTGACCGCCACCCGGCCGGCGGACTGACCGGATAAAAAAACCGCCGGCCCTGAACGTCGTGCGTTCAGGGCCGGCGGCCTGGTGGGCGGGGTAGCCGCGGGCGGCGTACCCAGCGGGGCGGAGCGCCCGGAGGAGGTGGCGACGAACGGCGCGGCGCCACCGAACAGCGCGCCGCGTCGTGGGACGTCGGGGATCCTCCGGAGCGGTTCAGCCTCGGGTCTCCTCTTCGGCTTCGATGTCGGTGTCGGCGAGGTCTTCGTCGTCTTCGCGCGGCGCCTTGTACGGGTCGGCTTCGCCGGCGTGCTGGGCGCCGGTGGCCTGGCGGGCCACCTCGGCGTCGGCCTCGCGGGCCTTGGCGAGCAGTTCCTCGATGCGGCGCGCGTCGTCGGGGATGCTGTCGGCCACGAACGCGAGGGTCGGGGTGTAGCGGACTCCGGTGCCCTGCCCGACTTTGGTGCGCAGCACACCACGCGCGGACTCGAGAGCCGCCGCGGCGCCGGCGAAGTCCGGCTCCGAGTCGAGGCTTTCGCCGAGCACCGTGTAGTACACCGTGGCGTCGTGCAGGTCCGCGGTGATCTTGGTGTCCGTGATGGTCACGGCACCGAGCCGCGGGTCTTTGACGTCGTGCTCGATCGCCGACGCCACGATCTGCGAGATCCGCTTGGCGAGCTTGCGAGCCCGAGCAGGATCGGCCATGGGAGGTGTCTCCTTCTGAAATGTTCTCCGGTCTAGTCGTCCGGACCCAGCAGCCGGCGGTGCGCCGACAGCAGGACGAACTCCGGTCGCGAGGCCACGAACCGCTCGCACGAGTCGAGCACGTCCCGGACGTGTTCGGCACCCGCGGCGACCACGGCCACCCCGATCAGGGCTCGCCGGTGCAGGTCGAGGTGACCGGCTTCGGACACCGAGACGGCGAAGCGCTTGCGCACCTCCGCCACGACCGGCTTGATCACGGATCGCTTCTGCTTCAACGAGTGAATGTCGTCGAGCAGGATGTCGAGCTCGAGAGCTCCGACGTACATAGGCTCCTTCAAAAGAAACGCAACGACCCCGGGGGGCCAGGGGGCTTGCCCCCTGGCGGGGGTTTGGGGGTTCGACCCCCAAGAAACACCGTGACGGCGGGAGAGGGGCGAGCGCAGCCTGCGAGCCCGCCCCTCTCCCAGCTAGCCGTCACGCACGGGGCTTCTCCCGCTGTTCGTAGGTCTCGATCACGTCGTCGACCTTGATGTCACTGTACGAACCCAGCGTCAGACCGCATTCGTACCCTTCACGAACCTCGACCACGTCGTCCTTGAACCGCCGCAGCGAGCTGATCGGCAGGTTCTCGGCAATGACGGTGCCGTCGCGGAGCAGGCGTGCCTTGGCGTTGCGCCGGATCTCCCCGGACATGACCAGGCAACCCGCGATCGTGCCGATCTTGGAGGACTTGAAGACGTCTCGGACCTCGGCGCGACCGAGCTCCACCTCTTCGAACTCCGGCTTGAGCATGCCCTTGAGGGCCTGCTCGATCTCGTCGATCGCCTGGTAGATGACCGTGTAGTACCGGACGTCGACGCCTTCGCGGGTGGCCCGCTCGGTCGCCTTGCCCTGGGCCCGGACGTTGAACCCGAGCACGATCGCGTCGGACGCGGTCGCCAGGTCGATGTCCGACTCGGTCACGCCACCGACACCGCGGTGCACCACGTTCAGCTCGACGTCGTCGCCGACGTCCAGCTGCAGCAGTGCCGCCTCGAGCGCTTCGACGGTACCCGAGTTGTCACCCTTGATGATCAGGTTGAGGCTGCTCGTCTCTTTCAAGGCGGAGTCGAGGTCCTCGAGGCTGACCCGCTTGCGGCGCGACGCGTTGAGCGCGTTGCGGGTGCGAGCGGAGCGGCGCTCGGCGATCTGCCGGGCGACGCGATCCTCGTCGACCACCAGGAAGGTGTCGCCCGCGCCCGGCACCGAGGTGAACCCGATGACCTGGACGGGACGCGAGGGCAGCGCCTCGGTGACGTCCACGTTGTGCTCGTCCACCATGCGGCGGACGCGGCCGTAGGCGTCGCCCGCGACGACGGAGTCGCCGACGCGCAGCGTGCCTCGCTGCACCAGCACCGTGGCCACCGGGCCGCGGCCGCGGTCGAGGTGCGCCTCGATCGCGACACCCTGGGCCTCCATGTCCGGGTTGGCCCGGAGGTCCAGAGCGGCGTCGGCCGTCAGCAGGATCGCCTCGAGGAGACCATCGATGTTGATGTTCTCCCGCGCGGAGATGTCCACGAACATCGTATCGCCGCCGTACTCCTCGGCCACGAGGTTGTACTCGGTGAGCTGCTGGCGGATCTTCTGCGGGTTGGCGCCTTCCTTGTCGATCTTGTTGACCGCGACCACGATCGGAGCCTTGGCGGCCTGTGCGTGGTTGATCGCCTCGACCGTCTGCGGCATGACCCCGTCGTCGGCGGCCACCACGATCACCGCGATGTCCGTCGAGTTCGCACCACGAGCACGCATGGCGGTGAACGCCTCGTGACCCGGGGTGTCGATGAAGGTGATCAGCCGCGGCGTGCCCTCGAGCTCGGTCTCGATCTGGTAGGCGCCGATGTGCTGGGTGATGCCACCGGCTTCACTCTCGCGCACCTTCGTCTTCCGGATCGTGTCCAGCAGGCGGGTCTTACCGTGGTCGACGTGACCCATGATCGTCACGACCGGCGGCCGGACCTGCAGGTCCTCCTCGCCACCCTCGTCCTCACCGTAGGTGATGTCGAAGGTCTCCAGCAGCTCGCGGTCCTCCTCCTCGGGGGACACGACCTGGACGACGTAATTCATCTCGCCGCCGAGCAGCTCGAGGATGTCGTCGGACACGGACTGCGTGGCCGTGACCATCTCGCCGAGGTGGAAGAGCACCTGCACCAGCGAAGCCGGGTTGGCGTCGATCTTCTCGGCGAAGTCGGTCAGCGAGGCACCACGCGGCAGCCGGATCGTCTCGCCCTGGCCCTTGGGCAGGCGGACGCCGCCGACGCTGGGCGCCTGCATGTTGTCCATGTACTCCTGGCGCTTCTGCCGCTTCGACTTGCGACCCTTGCGCGAGGGACCACCGGGACGCCCGAAGGCACCCGCGGTACCGCCACGGCCACCGGGGCCGCCACGACCGCCGCCGCCACCGCGGAAGCCACCGCCACCGCCGGCAGGAGCACCGGTGCCGCCACCGGGACGGAAGCCGCCACCGCCGCCACCGCCACCGGGACCGCCGCGGAAGCCACCGCCACCGCCGCCACCACCGGGACGGAAGCCGCCGCCACCGCCGCCGCCACCGGGACGACCGCCGCCGCCACCGGGACCGCCACGGGCACCGCCACCGGGACCGCCACGGGCGCCACCGCCCGGACCGGCCGGACGCGGGGTGCGGCCCGGCATCATGCCGGGGTTCGGCCGCGGGGGCATGTTGCCCGGGCTCGGCCGGTTGCCACCGGCGCCACCGCCGGGACGCGGCGCGGGCCGGTCACCGCCGCCACCGGCACCGCCGGGACGCGGCGGACGGTTGTCGCCGCCCTGACCCGGACCGGGGCGCTGGGCCGGCGGACGCGGGGCCGGGGCGCCGGAACCGACGCCGAACGGGTTGTTGCCGACGCGCGGGGTGCGCGGGCCGGGCTTGGGACCGCCGGGCTTGGGGCCCTGCGGCTTCGGCGGCACGACCGAGCCGGACGCAGCGTCCTGCTTCGGAGCGGGCTTCGGCGCCGCGGTGCTGCCACCGGACGGCTCGGCCTTGGCCGCGGGGGCCTGCACCTGGGGCTGCGGTTCCTGCTGCGGCTGGGCCGGAGCGGGCGTGGCCGGGCGCGGGCCGGGACGCGGGCCCGGACCCGGGCGGCTGCCCGGGGTGGCCGGACGCGGGCCGGACTGCTGCGGAGCGGCGGACGGAGCGGCCTTGGCCGCCGGCGCCTGCTGCTGGGTCTGCTGCGGAGCGGGCGCGGCCGCGGGCCGGGGGGCCTGCGGAGCGGGCGCGGCAGCGTTCGAGTTGCCCGAGCCGGGGGCGGGCGGCATGGGCCGCGGGCCGGGCGTCGGGCCGGACTTCTTCCCGCCCTTGGCGGGGTACGCGTCACGCAGACGGCGGGCGACGGGCGCCTCGACCGTGGATGACGCGGACTTGACGAACTCGCCCTGCTCCTTGAGCTTGGCGAGAACTTCCTTGCTGGTGATGCCGAGCTCTTTCGCGAGCTCGTGAACACGGGCCTTGCCTGGCACAGCTCTCCTCATCTAGGGGAGGCCAGGCGGTGAAGAGACCCGCTGACCTCGTCCTTATCGTCGCGCGTTCATGGCGTCGGCTTCACGGCTGACTCATGACGGGTCGACCTGCTTCCTTGATTCACTGCGGTTCCGGGTGGGTCCCGGAGCCCATCTCCATGGTGAACGCCGCGTGCTCACGCAGCCCCGCGGCGTCGAGCGTGCCCTGGGCCCGAAGTGCCCGGGGGAACGCCCGCTTCCGCTCGGCCTTGGCCAGACAATCCGGTGCGGGATGCAGCCACGCGCCCCGCCCCGGCAGCCGCCGACGTTCGTCGACGACCAGCCGCCCGGCCACCGCGATCACTCGCAGCAGCTCACCGATCAGGACCCGCTGCCGGCAACCGACACACGTGCGTACCGGGAAGTGCCGGTGGCGCTGGAGGTCGGTCGTGTCGCCACATCCCCGCGGCGGACCCTGAACCAGTGATGAGTCTAGCGCTTCGACCTTCACTCAGCCGAACCGGTTGTCGCGGCGGGCCGCGCCTGTCCGGCGTGGTCTTGATCACCCGCCGGGTCGGCGGGTGCGGCGTCGCTGCGGATGTCGATGCGCCAGCCCGTGAGCCGGGCCGCGAGCCGCGCGTTCTGGCCCTCCTTGCCGATGGCGAGGGAGAGCTGGAAATCGGGCACGACGACGCGGGCCGTCTTCGCCCGCTCGTCCACGACACGTACCGAAACAACCTTCGCCGGGGACAATGCATTCCCCACGAAGCGGGCCGGATCCTCCGAGTAGTCGATGATGTCGATCTTCTCGCCGGCCAGCTCGCTCATCACGTTGCGCACGCGCGCGCCCATCGGGCCGATGCAGGCGCCCTTGGCGTTCACCCCGGGCACGGTGGAGCGCACCGCGATCTTGGTGCGGTGCCCCGATTCGCGCGCCACGGCGGCGATCTCGACGGTGCCGTCGGCGATCTCGGGCACCTCGAGCGCGAAGAGCTTGCGCACCAGGTTCGGGTGCGTGCGCGAGAGCATGATCTGCGGCCCGCGGTTGCTGCGGGAGACCCCGACCACGAACGCCTTGATGCGCGTGCCGTGCTCGTAGGACTCCCCCGCGACCTGCTCGCCCGAGGGCAGGATCCCCTCGGTGTCACCGACCTGGACCACGACCATGCCGCGGGCGTTGGCGCGCGCGTCGCGCTGCACCACACCGGCCACGATCTCGCCCTCCTTGGCGGAGAACTCGCCGAAGGTCTTCTCGTGCTCGGCGTCGCGCAGCCGCTGCAGGATGACCTGGCGGGCGGTCGTCGCGGCGATCCGGCCGAAGCCCTCCGGCGTGTCGTCCCACTCCTCGTCGACCTCGCCCTCGGGGGTGAGGGTGTGCGCGAGGACGCGGACGAGGCCGGTCTTCTTGTCGATGTCGATACGCGCGTGGGACTGGTGCCCCTCGGTGTGCTTGTAGGCGGTGAGCAGGGCCGTCTCGATGGCCTCGATCACCGTGTCGAAGGGGATGTCCTTGTCCCGTTCGATCGCCCGCAGCGCGGCGATGTCCACGTTCACTTCGGCTCCTCCTTCGCTTCCGTCTGGCCGGCAGGGGTGCTGCTCTTGCCGGACGCGTCCTCTTCCAACAGTTTGAGCTCGTCGACGGGTGGTTGCTTGAACTCGATCTCCACCACGGCCTTCGCCACCGACTTGTAGTGCACGTCTTTCAGCCGGCCCTCGAAGAGCACGGTCACGCGCTCCTCGCCGGCGTGGCCCACCCGCGCGACGAACTCCGCGCCGTCGGCGGGCGTGATGCGGACCAGGCGGAACTTCGCGCGTCGCCAGTGGCGCGGCTGCGCGAGCGGCCGGTCCAGCCCCGGCGAGGTGACCTCGAGGGTGTAGGCGCTCGCGAGCACGTGCTCGTTCTCGTCGAGCGCCGCCGACACCTTGCGGCTGATCTCGGCGATCTCGTCCAGCCCGACCCCGTCGTCGGAGTCGACGACGACCTTGACCAGCTGCTTGCGGCCGGCCTGCTGCACCTCGAACGAGTCGAGGTCGAAACCCGCGACGGTGACGGCTTCGGCCACTATCGGCTGAAGCCGGCTGGCGAGTTCGTTGGGCACGTGGAGCACTCCTGTTCGGCCGAGGTGACGCGGGCTGGTCACGACAGTGGTCGGTGGTGGACCAGCTTATCCTGCGCCCCCAGGAGGACGCGCGAGCGGCGGTGCCGGTGCCGGGCCTGGCAGGATGGGCCGACGTGACCGCAAGACCGACCGACCTTTCCCGGCGCGGCGTTCTGCGCCTGGGCGCCGTCGCCGCTTTGGCCCTCCCGCTGGTGGCCTGTTCCGGGGGATACGACGAGAGCCCCGACCCGCTCGCCCCGCTGCTGTCCGCCGCCGACGCGGACGCCGCTGCGGCCAGAGCCCTCGGAGGCGGGGTCGCCGGGCAGGTCGCCGACGCGCGCGCCGCCCAGGCCGCTGCCCTGAAACCCGAGGTGGACCGGCTGAACCGGCCCAAGCCGACCACGGCGCCCCCGCCCGCGCCCGCCGACCTGGGCGCGTTCAAAGAGCGCTTGGCGACGGCCCGCAAGCAGGCCGAGGACCTCGTGCCCTCGCTCCCGGCCTACCGCGCCGGCCTGGTCGCGGGCGTCGCGGCGGGCTGCGCGAGCCTGCAGCGCCTCGCCTCGACACTCGGGCCCGGCGAAGACGCCCAGGCCGTGGTCGCGCCCGCCGCCACCGCCGCGTCCGACGCCGTCGACCCCCTGCAGAAGGCGCTGGCCTCGGAGCACGCCGCGCTGTGGGTGTACGGGCTGGTCACGGCCTTCCTGCCGGGCGAGTTCGGCGACGCCCTGAAGGCCGGGCGCGCCGAGCACACCGCGCGCCGCGACGTCGTCACCCAGATGATCGAGGCCGCGGGCGGCACGCCGGTGGCCCCGGAAGCGGCGTACGTGCCGCCGAAGCCGGTCAAGGACACCGCCTCGGCCGCCGCCCTGGTGGCGAGCGCCGAGGAGGACTCGGCGGCCGCGTGGCTCGGCGTCGTGACCCACACGGACGACGCGGGGCTGCGGAAGATGGCTTTGCAGGCGTTGATCGCGGCGGCCCGGCGAGGCACGCCGTGGCGCCAGGAGGCGGACGAGAAGCCGACCGCACTGGCGATGCCGGGTCAGCCGGCTTGAGCTGGG
Source organism: Amycolatopsis sp. NPDC051373 (assembly GCF_040689465.1). NCBI lineage: Bacteria > Bacillati > Actinomycetota > Actinomycetes > Pseudonocardiales > Pseudonocardiaceae > Amycolatopsis > Amycolatopsis sp. NPDC051373. The sequence continues at coordinate 33,560 of NZ_JBFBAE010000025.1, forward strand.
TCCGGCGGTGAAAAAAAGGGCCGTTCCCGGTGTCTTCGGGAACGGCCCTTTTCGCGTCGTAGGGGTCAGCGCAGGTCGGGGCCGAGGTCCAGCGCGCTGGTGGCGATGCGCTTGAGCAGCACGTCGTCACGGTGCTTGGCGTAGAAGTCGGCCAGGACGATGGTGACGTCGGTGCCCGTGACCCGGGACTCGTACTCCGCCTGGTCGCCACTCACCTTGGGCGCGCCCGCGGCCTTGTACGTGCCGTCGCGCATCAGGTCGCTCACGTTGCCGGTGCCGTCCTGATCGGTGAGCGCCTTGAGCTGCGCCGCCTGCGCCGCGGTCGGCATGCTCACCTTGACGACGGAGACGAGCGCCTTCGCGTCGCCGTACTCGACCGTGAAAAGCCCGCGCGCGAGCGAGGAGCACGGGTTGGTCTGGAAGAACTTCTTGGTGTCGTCGTAGGCCTTCGCCGCGCAGTCGGTGGACTTGTTCGGGCCTTCCACCAGCTTGTAGTCGAAGGGGTTCGTCTTCACCGGCGCCTGCGCCACCGGCTCGGGCGTGCTGTCGTGCCGGATGAGGAACCAGACCAGCCCGGCCACGACGGCGATCGCGACCAGGCCCGCACCGCGCAGCAGCAGCGCCTTGGTGTCCTGCGGCCGCTGCGGCGGGGTTGGGCCTTGGCCGGAGCCGGGGCCGAGGCCGGGCGGCGACCCCGGCTGCGCGGGCACCGCAGCGAGCGGCGCCGTGTCCGAGGGACCGGGGGTGAATTGGGGACCGACCACGGGCACATACGGTAGTTCACCGCGCTGAGCGCCTTCAGCCGAATGCGGTGAGAAGGCGTTCGACGTCGTCAGGGGTGTTGTAGAGGTGGAATCCGACGCGGACCCGACCGGCGCGTTTGCTCACGACGAGGCCCGCCGCGGCGAGCCGGTCGGGGTCCGCGTCCAGCGACACGATGGCGGTGCCGCGGGGCGGGAGGTCCAGGGGGGCGAGCAGGGAGTCCGCGAGGCCGACGTTGTGGTCGCGGACGGCGGTGAGGTCGAGGCCGGCGACGTACTCCAGCGCCGGCGCCGCGCCGGTGTGGGCGAGCCAGACCGGGGAGAGGTCGAAGGCGCGGGCGTCGCGGGCCAGGTGCAGGGGCAGGCCGTAGACGGTGGTCCAGGGGTCGTCACCCGCGTACCACCCGGCGGCGACGGGTCGGGTGCGCTCGTGGGCGCGCGGGTGCACGGCCAGCCAGGCGCACCCGCGCGGCGAGAACAGCCACTTGTAGCCCGCGCACACCACCCAGTCGGCCCACGCGACGTCGAGCGGCAGCCAGCCGGCGGCCTGCGTGACGTCGAGCAGCACGGCCGCGCCGGCACTCTCCGCTGCGGTGCGCAGGGTCTCGGTGTCCAGGACGGTGCCGTCGGCGGACTGCACCAGGCTGACCGCCACGAGGTCCGTGGCCCTCGACGTGCCCGGCCAGCTGTGCCGGCGGCCGCTCGGTCACTTTGAGGTCGGGCCGCGCGGCGAACGGGAACGTGACACTCGTGAAGTCCCCGGCCGCCACCAGGACGCGCGCGCCCTCGGGCAGGCCTCCCGCGACGTTGGCGACCAGCTGGGACACCGACGCGCCGACGGCCACGCGGTCGGTCGGCACGCCGGTCAGCCGCGCGAAGGCGTTGCGTGAGCGCGCCACGGCCTCGTCGAACCCTCCCGGCAGGTCCGCCCCGACCCGCCAGCGCTGCACGGCCGCCGCCACGGCGTCCGCGACCGCTCCGGCGGGATCCCGATGCTCGGCGTGTTCAGGTACCCGGCGGGAACGGCGAACTCGGCTCCGAAGGCGCGCATGCCTTCGACGCTACTGAACCGGTGGCAGCAACCCGGCCACTTCCGCGTACGGAAGGCCGCCGCGTGCGAGGCGCGCATGGCTCCAGCTCCGCTGACGGCCGTGCGGGCTCCTCGAAACGTCGGCCTGGAAGGGCTCGTCCTGTACCGCCCCTCCCCCAAGTGCTTCTGAAACCGGTGGCGGCAATTCGGCCGCGTCGGCGTAAGGCCGCACCGGCTGCGCCTTGAGGCGCATGTCTCCAGCCCCCGCCGAGCTGTGGCCGTCCGGGCAGCCCGCCACGTCGGCACGGGAGGGCGGAAGCGCGCATCCGCTCACTACAGACCCGGCGGCAGCAACCCCGCCACCTCCGCGTGGACGACGGAAACGACAACGCCCGCGCCCCAAGGCGCGCGCCCGCCGGGCCGTGGCCGTGCGGGCAGCCCGCCACGTCGGCGAACGAACGAGGAAGCGGCGCCGTTCTACCGCGAAGCCCGCATCCCCCTCACTACAGGGCCGGTGGCAGCAAATCCGCTACCTCCGCGTAGGACGGCGGAGGCAGTGGCAGGGAAGTCCCGTCGCGGGCGGCGTCCACGGTCGCCAGGGCGGCGGCCAGCGCGACGCGGTACGGCGTCGAGCCCAGGCTCACCCTCGCCACCCCCAGCTCGGCGAGGCCGGCCAACGTGACGCGGCCCGGCAGGAACAGGACGTTGAGCGGCACGTCCACTGCCGCCACCACCTCCGCGACCTCGCCCGGGTCGGCGAGGCCCGGGACGAACACCCCGTCGGCGCCCGCGTCGCGGTAGGCGCGGGCCCGCGCGATCGCGGCGGAAACCGGGCCCGAGCCGAGCCAGTGGGTGTCCGTGCGCGCGTTCAGGAAAACGGGCGAAGCCGAACGCACGGCCGCGATCAAAGCGCTCTGCACCTCCACCGGCGCGAGGGTGCCGTCCGCGCGGCCGTCTTCGAGGTTCACGCCCACGGCGCCCGCTTCGGCGAGCTCCGCGACCAGGTCGGCGACCTCGGCCGGGTCCGCGCTGAAGCCGTCGGCGACGTCGACGCTCACCAGCACGTCCAGCGGAGCCAGCGCGCGGGTCAGCGCCACTGTCGCCGCGCGGGACGCCGGGGCCCCGTCGGCCAGGCCCGCGGCGGCCGACACGCCGAGGCTCGTCGTGCCGACCGCCGGGTGCCCCGCCGCGGCGAGCGCGGCCGCGAAGCCGAACTCCCACACATTGGGCAGCAGCAACGGTTTCCCGGGCACGTGCAGAGCGGCGAACGAAGTCATGCCCGCAACCTACGCGCGCGACGCTTCGGCGGCCGCCGAAGCAATCCGCTCAGGTGCCGCCTGCGATACCGAGGCCGCTGAGCCGAGCGCTCATTCGCCCGAATCGGCCGTCGCCCAACAGCACTCCGCTCAACTGCCGTTCCCCAGGTTCGGCCGCCACCGGCTGAGCGCGCGACCGCCACCCTCCACAATCGCTCGCCGCCCAGCCACATCCGCTCAAGCACTGCCCCGCCAGGTTCGGCCGCCACCGTGCTCCGCGCTCAACCGCCACCCATCGGTTTCGGTCGCCGGCCAACCCTCACCCGCCACTCACCGCAATCGAGTCACCGCCCAACCGCACGCACTCAGCTCCCGCCCGCCATGATCGCCACCCGGCGAGTGCGCAGCAGTCTGCGCAGCGCCGGCACCGCCGGGCCCGCGGCGTCGTCCAGCTGAGCGAGGCGCGCGGCATGGGGGCGGGACGAGCGGCGGGTGAATCCCACCTGGGCCGCCGCGGCGAGGGCGGTCAGCGCGGCGGCGCGGGTGTCCACTTCGGACAAGGGCGCGCGCAGCGCTCGGTCCACAGTGGCGCGGACCTCATCGGCCCGCACCCGATCGTCGAGGCGGAAAACCTTCCGGCGCAGCACCGGCGTGACGTGTGACCGCAGGAGTCCCGCGGCGGCCAGCTGCAGCTCCAGGGAGCGGAGGGTGTCGGCCGAGTTGCGGCGTAGCAGGCGTCGCCAGCGGGTCGGGCCCTCGTCGGCGAGGTCGGTGAGCAGGTCGTCGAGCAACAGGTCGCCGGTGGGGCCGTGGCCGGCAGCCGAGACGCGGCCGCCGGTGACCGTCAGGTGGCCGCGCAGCAGGAGGTCTGTGACAGCGGAAGCACGCACGAGCAGTGCGGCGTGGCCGCGTCTGCGGATGCGACCCTGGTCCGGGTCGCACGCGAGCAGGTAGGCCTGGGTAGCCAGCGAGGGGGTCATTGCCGCTTCACCGACGGCCAGATCTGGTCCCACGACTGCGTCCTTCCGGTGTAGAGCCAAACAAGTCCTGGCACGACCTCGGTCGCCGACGCGAAGTAAGGCTTCAGCAGCGTCGGGTCGAAGCCGGTGAAAAGCGCGTCCCGCGCCTGGTCCGGTGGCCGGTCGAAGTACCAGTAACCGCGGTGTCCACTGTAGACGTCGGTGATCCCGTACCGCGGGCCGTAGTACTCGACTGCCGCGGCGAACGGGTAGATCTCCGCGTACACCGCCGTCTGGGCCTTCACCCCGGGGGGCAACGACGAGTACGTCTGCCCGACGACGTCGGCGACCTGCTTCTGCGCCGTCTCGCCGTCCGCGAACACCGTGCCGAGCGAAAACGGCCCGAACGACGTCGCCGTGACCGACGCCGGCCACACCGGCAGCGCGGCGACGGTGACGGCGGCCGACAGCCCGAACGCGATCCCCACCGGGATCCGCCACCAGCGCACCAGGTCGCGCCGGCTCAGCTCCGTGGCCGCGGCCGCGAACGGCAGCGCGTAGAGGCTCATCAGGTAGTACGAACGGCCGTGAATCAGCACCACCACGACGGTGACCAGCAGCAACGCCAAGGCAAGGTAGCGGTACGGCCGCAGCTCGGGCGAGCGGAACAGGCGCCACACCCCGTAGAGCAGGGCCAGCACGCCGACGCCCATGCCCGCGCCGAGCAGCCCGTCGCGCGCGAAGGCGAAGTAGCCGGGGAACTCGGCGGCGACGACGTCGGCCATGTGCGCGTACGGCCAGTCGTGCGTGGCCTGCCAGCCGAGCGCGGGGATCGTGGCGACCACCGCGATCAGCGCGCCCAGCCACAGTTTCGGGTGGCTCAGCAGACGACGTGGGCCGACGACCGCCGCGGACACCAGCACGGCGGCCCACAGCGCGGGGATGAGGAACTTGACCTCCAGCGACACCGCCGTGACCGCGCCCGCCCACACGAGCGGGCCGTCGCGGCGCGTGCGGGTCCAGCGGACCAGCAGGAAGCCGACGACCGTCCACAGGAACGGGTCCAGCGCATAGGTGGAGACCCAGTGGCTGAGGACGGCCAGGTTGGACGTGGCGGACAGCCCGCCCGCCATCAGCTGCGCCGGGCGGCGGCCGCCCAGTTCGCGGGCGATCAGCGCGGTGACCACCACGCCGGCGCCGACCGCGAGCGCCATCGGCAGCCGGAACGCGAGCAACGAACCGGGGAACAGGCGGTCGAGCGTGCCCGCGAGCAGCGGGACGAGCGGTGGCTGGTCGAAATACCCCCAGGCCGGATGATCTCGACCAGCCACCAGGAAATAGAGCTCGTCGAACCCGTGCGCGTAGCGGACGCTCGTGAGCCCGAGCAGCGCCGCCGCCAGCGCGGCCACGGTGAGCACCGGCAGCCGGGCGAACGGGGCGATCTCCCCCCTGCTGGTCTCGCGGCTCGTCATGAGGCTCGTCATGATCCGAGTCCACCGCGCCGGCCGGGGCCGGCGAAACGGTGATCGGTAGCCGGTGCGGACGACGAACGTTGTCCCGCGCGCAACTTTCGTTGCGGGTCCTGTCCCGGCCGGTGCGATTCCCCCGCGGCGGTCCGGACCAGCCGTTACCGTGACGGGGGTGAGCGAAGTGCGGCGTGGAACCTGGCCCCGGCCGGCCGAAATGGGCTGGCTGCTGGCGGCGGCGGTCCTGTTCGCCGGGCTCGACTTCGCGTTGCACTGGGCCGGACCGACGAGCGGGGCCTTCGGGCCGTACGCCGGGCTGGCGCTGCGCCTCGCGTGCGACCTTTCGCTGCTGGCGGTGTTCCGCTTCCCCGACGCGGTGGCCGGGATGCTCGTGGTGGCGTCGCTGGCGATGCTGGCGTCGGACCTGTTCTGGCCCGGGCTGCTGGTGCCCGCCGACCAGCCGAGCCTGATGACCGTGCCCACGGTGACGCCGGTGGTGCTGAGCCAGCTCCCGCGCGTGATGGACCGGCGGCGGTTGCTGTGGATCGGCGGCGTGCTGGCGGTGCTGGCGACGCGGCCGTGGGACCCCGCCTGGAACACAACGCCGTTCGGGCTGCTGAGCACCGCGTTGCCCGTGGCGGTGGCGCTGTACTTCGAGGCGCGCCGGCAGCTGCTGCGTTCACTGCGGGACCGGGCCGAGCGCGCCGAACGCGAGCAGCACCTGCTCGCGGAGCGGGCCCGCGCCGAGGAACGGCGGCGGCTCGCGGGCGAGATGCACGACGTGGTGACCCACCGGCTGAGCCTGATGGTGCTGCACGCGGGCGCGCTCGGCGTGGTGTCGACGGACCCGTCCGTGCGCTCCGCGGCCGAGGACATCCGCCGTGAGGGCGCGCACGCGCTCGACGAGCTGCGTGATCTGGTGGGCGTGCTGCGCGACGGTTCGAGCATCGAACCCCCCGCCGCTTCGCCGGCCCCGGTCGCTTCGCCGGCGGACCTGGTGGCCGAGTCGGTGGCCGTCGGCGTGGCCACGGAGCTTTCGGTGCGCGGGGACCCGGACCAGGTGTCGCCGACGGTGGCGCGCACGGCGTACCGCGTGGTGCAGGAAGCGCTGACGAACGTCCGCAAGCACGCGCCGGGTTCGTCGGCCGCCGTGTCGCTGCGGTACCACTCGGGTGGTCTCGACGTGTGCGTCACGAACACCCGCGGGTGCCTGCCGCCCGACCCGACGCTCGCCGGCAGCGGCTCGGGCTCCGGGCTGAGCGGGCTCCGGCAACGCGTCGAGCTCGTCGGCGGGCAGCTCGAGTCCGGCCCCGGGCCGGGCGGCGGATTCCGCGTCGGTGCGATACTTCCCGCCTACGTCCCGACGACGGAAGGTGCTCCCCGGTGATCACGGTGGTCGTGGCCGACGACGAGCCGATGGTCTGCGCGCACCTGCGCACGATCCTGGGGTCGGCCGAGGACCTCGCGGTGGTCGCTTCGGCCTCCGACGGCGCCGAAGCGGTCGAGGCCGTCGTCCGGCACCGCCCCGACGTCGTGCTCATGGACCTGCGCATGCCGGGCGTCGACGGTCTCACCGCCATCGCCCGCATCGTGCAACTGCCGGACCCACCCGCGGTCGTCGCGCTGACCACCTTCGACGCCGACACCTACGTCATCCGGGCGCTGCGCGCGGGCGCCGCGGGTTTCCTCGTGAAGTCCACACCGCCCGAAGACCTCATCGGCCTCGTCCGCGTCGCCGCCGACGGCCACACCGTCCTGTCCCCCTCCGCGGCCCGCCGCCTCGTCGCACTGTCGGCCGACGGCCACGCCCGCACCGCCTCGGCCCTCCGCCGCGCCGGCGCCCTCACCGACCGCGAACGCGACGTCCTCACCTGCCTCGGCGAGGGACTGTCCAATGCGGACATCGCCGCCCGCCTGCACCTCGCGGAGGCCACGGTGAAGAGCTATGTGTCGCGGATGCTGGTGAAGCTGGAATGCGCGAACCGGACGCAGGCGGGGTTGCTGGCACATGAGGCCGGGTTGGTGAGTCGCTGAGGTTCAGGCCAGGGCGGTCGACTGCAGAGTCTCGTCCTCGTTGCGCAACTTGGCGAGCAGCGCCGTTCCGAGGTCGGTCAGCGCGTAGTGAGCGCCACCTCTCTGAGAGAGGAAGGAGTTCTCGGTGAGGTTCGTGATCAACTGCAGCGATTCCAATGAGTTCAGGATCATCCTCATCACCCACAGCCAGGTGTGGCATCGCGGCAACCACGTTGTCGCGGGAGCACTCACTCTCGGCGCCATAGTCGCCGCATCCTTGCCGGCGTCGGCCTTCACGTAGTTGGAGAGCTTTCCCTCGACGCGCTCCACCTCGCCGCAGCCACCTTCGTCAGCCATCGGCCCTCATTCGCGCTACCTCAAGCCGAAGCCGGCGTGTGTTCCGCGTCGAACGCCTCGCGGGCGGCGGTCACCTGGGTCATGTGGTGGCGGGCCCAGCGGTCGAGCATGTCGAGGGGCTCGGACAGGTCGCGGCCCAGCGGGGTGAGTTCGTATTCCACGCGGGGTGGGATGACGGGGTAGGCCGTGCGCGTGAGGATGCCGTCGCGGACGAGGCTGCGGAGGGTTTGCGTCAGGACTTTCTGGGAGATGCCCTCGACGCGTTTGCCGATCTGGGTGAAGCGCAGCGGGCCGTCGCGGAGGGAGCCGACGATGAGGACGGTCCACTGGTCGCCGATGCGGTCGAGGAGCTGGCGGGTCGGGCAGTCGCGGTCGTAAGGGTTTCCCAGCACCACAGGCCTCCTCGAATCACTCTCTCAAAGAGAGTAACACTCCTGGGCACCACCGCACCTCAACCCGAGGGCACCGCCGCACCCCCAGCGCAGCGCTGCCCGAACCCGAGGGCCGGAAACCTACCGAGCGACCCGAGACGTCTCCGCCACCAAACCCGCCACCACGCGGCCGATGAACCGCGCCAGCACCAGCCGGTAGAACCACCCCGTCCCCGGCACCTTGCCCGTGAACGACGAGTGCCAGTGGATCTCCGTGCCGCCGTCGACCGGGGTCAGGTCGACGTAGGCGCGATAGTCGCGAAGGGGCAGGCCGCTGCGCAAGGCGTAGCCGAACCGGCGGTCGGGGACCAGTTCGATCACCTCCTCGCAGGAGCGCGTGCGGCCGGTGCGGAACACGCGCAGCGCACCCAGCCCCTCGCGTTCCGACGAACCCGCACGGGCCAGTTCGAACGAGCCCAGCGGCGACCAGCGCGGCCAGCTCTCGCCGTCGCGCAGCAGCGCGTAGACCGTCGCCGGATCGGCGGGCGTGCGGGCCCGGACCGAGATTCGTTGCATCAGGCCTCCTCAAAGAGCATGTACCACGTGGTACATGTACCATCTGGTACATGGCGGAGGCAAGGGCGAAGCTCCTCGACGCGGCCGTCGAGCACATCGCGCGGAACGGGGCAGAGCAGAGCCTCCGCGCGCTCGCGACGGCGCTCGGCACGAGCCACCGGATGCTCATCTACCACTTCGGCTCGAAGGAAGGCCTGCTCACGCAGGTCGCGCGCGAGGTGGAACGCCGGCAGCGCGCCGTGCTCGCCGACCTCGACCCGAGCCTGCCGCCGGACGAGCTGGCGCGCGTGTTCTGGCGCCGGCTCACCGACGAAGCGCTGCGCCACAACGAAAAGCTCTTCTTCCAGCTCTACGGCCAAGCCCTCGGCGGCGCGCCCGGCACGGCGGAGTTCCTCGACGGCGTGATCGACGGCTGGCTCGCGCCCGTCGAAGCGCTGCTCGAACGGCTCGGCGTGCCCGAGCAGCACCGCGCGGCGCAGGCCCGGCTCGGCCTCGCCGTGGCGCGCGGGCTGCTGCTCGACCTCGTCACCACGGGTGACCGCGAAGCCGTCGACGCGGCGATGGAACGCTTCCTGAACCTGCAGAACGCCGGTTTCTTGCAGACCTGACCCTTGACTTGACGTTTTCCTGCATCCACGATGCAGTCGTGCCCGACGAAGTCAAAGTCAGCGATCTGGACCGGCGCATCGTCGCCGCATTGCAGCTCAACGGGCGCGCGTCGTGGGGCGCGATCGCCCGGCACGTGGGCACGAGCGAGTCCACCGTGCTGCGCCGCGCCGGCCAGCTGACGGAATCCGGCCAGCTGCGCGTGATCGGCGTGGTCGACGTGCTGCGCTGCGGCCTCGGCGTGCCGGTGCTGGCGCGGCTGCGGTGCCGGCCCGGTACGGCGGCCGCCGTCGCCGAGGCGCTGGCCGCGCGGCCCGAGGTCCGCTACGCCACCGTGCTCGCCGGCAGTGCCGACTGCTCAGCCGAGTTCGTGCTCCCCACCTACCGCGAAATCGCGCGTCTCCAGGGCGATTTCCCCGCCGCCGACAACGTCCGCGACGCCGAGACCTTCGCCGTGATGCGCACGTTCACCTCCAACCACGACTGGAACTCCGGCGAGCTCAGCGCGGAAGCGGCGGCCGAGCTGCGCGGCGGCGAGGTACGGCCGTTCGAGGAACAGCACTGGGAACGCCCCCCGGAGCAGCTGGACGAGCTGGACCTCGCGATCAGCGCCGCACTCGGCGAAGACGGCCGGCTGTCGTTCAAAGAGGTCTCGCGCCAGGTCGGCACGAGCGAGTCCACCGTCGCGCGCCGCATCGACTCCCTCGTACGCCGTGGTTGCCTGCGCTTCCGCACGCTCGCCGAGCCCGCGATGTTCGGCTACGCCCTCGAGTTCATGCTCTGGCTCTCGGTCGTCCCGGCCGAGCTCGACCGCGCCGGACAGCAGCTCGCCGCTCACCCGGGCACCAAGTACCTCAGCGCCACGACCGGCCGCTTCAACCTCGTCGGCCAGATCGTGCTGCGTCACTACGGCGAGCTCTACCGCCACACCACCGACGTCGTCGGCGCCCTGCCGGGCCTGCGGGAAGCCGACGTGACCCTGCAGGTCTCGACCCTCAAACGCGCCTGGTCGCCCACGCCGGCGGCCACAGCAACCCGGGAGGAAGCATGACCGAACAACCATGGCTCTGGGACGAGAAGACGTGGCGGGGACACGTCGAGCACGTCCGCGCCGGCCGCTCACTGCGGCCGGCGTCGTGGCCCGGCGGCGCGAAGGTGGCCGTGGCGCTGTCCTTCGACTCCGACCACGAGACGCCCGCCCTGCGCGACGGTGAAGTGCTGCCCGGCAAGCTCGCCCAAGGCGAGTACGGCGCCCGCGTCGGCGTGCCGCGCCTGCTCAAACTGCTGGACCGCTTCAACGCCCCCGCGTCCTTCTTCGTCCCCGCCGTGTCGGCCCTGCTGCACGACGGCGAAGTCAAGTCCTATGTGGACGCCGGTCACGAAGTGGCCCTGCACGGCTGGATCCACGAACGCAACACCGCGCTGGCCGAGACCGAGGAGCGCGACCTCGCCTTCCGCGCCGCCGACGTGCTGGAACGCCTCACCGGCACCCGTCCGGTCGGCATCCGCACGCCGTCGTGGGACTTCTCGGCCCACACCCTCTCCATCACGCGCGAGCTCGGCCTGAAGTACGACTCCTCGCTGATGGCCGACGACGACTGCTACGAGCTGCTCGAGAACGGCGAGCCCACCGGCGTCGTCGAGCTGCCCGTGGAGTGGATCCGCGACGACGCGCCGTACTTCATGATGGACCGCTTCGCCTCGCTGCGGCCGTACACGCCGCCGCGTGGAGTGCTCTCGATCTGGCGCGACGAGTTCGACGCCGCCTACGCCGAGGGCGGGCTCTTCCAGCTCACCATGCACCCGCACATCATCGGGCACCGCTCACGCGTCACGATCCTCACCGAGCTGCTCGACCACATCAGCGGCCACGCCGGCGTGTGGTTCGCCACCCACGCCCAGGTCGTCGACCACGTCCTCGCAACCGAAGGGACGCAGCCATGACGACCGTACCGTCCACTTCGGATACCTCCACCAAAACCCACCGCCTGAACCCGAAGCAGCGCAAAGCGATCGTCGCCGGCTCGATCGGCAACACCGTCGAGTGGGTCGACTGGGCGGTGTACGCCACCTTCTCCCCCATCTTCGCCGGCCAGTTCTTCGCCGGCGGCAACGAAACCACGGCACTGCTGTCCACGCTGGCCGTGTTCGCCGTCGGCTTCGTGATGCGCCCGATCGGCGGCGCGGTGCTCGGCGCGTATGCCGACCGGCGCGGCCGCAAGAAGGGCCTCACACTCACCATCTCGCTGATGGCGGGCGCGTCGATCGTGATCGCGGTCTGCCCCACCTACACACAGATCGGCGTCGGCGCCCCGATCGTCCTGCTGCTCGCCCGGCTCGTGCAGGGCTTCTCGGCGGGCGGCGAGTTCGGTTCGTCGTCGGCGTTCCTCATCGAGTCGGCCGCCACCGGACGCCGGGCGTTCGCCGGGTCCTGGCAGCAAGTCTCCGTCGGCGCCGGCTCGCTCATCGCGGCCCTGCTCGGCACCATCCTCAACTCGACACTGTCCGACTCCGACCTGCACGGCTGGGGCTGGCGCCTCGCGTTCGGCGTCGCCGGGCTGCTGGGCCTGGTCGGGCTGTGGCTGCGCCGCTCGGTGCACGAGACGGAGGCGTTCGGCAAGATCACCGCCAAACCACGCCGGAACCCCGTCGTCGCGATGTTCCGCGACCACCCGGGCGCGGCGCTGCGCGTGGCCGGCGTGACGATCGCCGGCACGCTCATCTACTACGTGTGGGTCAGCTACATGCCGGCCTACGCCCACCTCGCCACCGGAATCCCGCTCAAGACGGCGCTGCTGGCCAACACGCTGGCGATGCTCGTGTTCATCTGCCTGCTGCCCTTCGGCGGGCTGCTGTCCGACCGCATCGGCCGCAAACCCACGATGACGGCGTTCGCGGCCGGGTTCGTGATCTTCGCGTGGCCCGCGTTCCACTTCCTGGCCAACGGGTTCTGGAGCGTTTTCGTGATCGAGCTCATCGGGCTCGTGCTGATCGTCGGCTACTCGGCCAACTGCGCGGTGATCATGGCCGAGCAGTTCCCGCCCGAGGTGCGCACCACCGGCATCGGGCTGCCCTACGCGCTGGCCGTCGCCGTGTTCGGCGGCACCGCGCCGTACGTCACGACCTGGCTCAACGCCAATCACCACGGGGATCTCGTGTGGATCTACGTCGCCGTCGCTGCGTTGATCGGCGTCGCGGTGTACCTCACGATGCCCGAGACGAAGGGAAAGCAGCTCTAGTGCGCACTGTGCTCGTCACCGGTGCCGCGGGCGGGATCGGGGCCGCGATCGCGGCCCGCTTCGCCGCCGCGGGCGACCGGCTGACTTTGTCGGACCTGCGTCCGGCCGAACTGTCCGCGGTGGCCGGAAAGCTACGCGCCGACCACGGCGTGACCGTGGCCGAGCTGCCCGGCGACCTCGCCGACGCCGCCTACGCCGAAGGCCTGGTGGACGCGGCCGGCGCGGTCGACGTGCTCGTCAACGCGGCCGGTATCTACCCCGCCACGCGCCTGCTCGACATGACCGCGCAGCGCTGGGATCGCGTGCAGGACGTGAACGTACGGGCGGCGGTGCTCACCACCGTCGCGTTCGGACGCAAGCACGTGGCCGCCGGCACCACCGGCGCGGTCGTGAACATCTCCTCCGGCGCGGCCACGCGCGCCCGGCCCGGCGCCTCGCACTACGCGACGTCGAAGGCCGCGCTGGAGATGGCGACCAAGGCGTGTGCCGTGGAGCTCGGTCCGCACGGCATCCGCGTCAACGCCGTGAGCCCCGGGTTCGTGACGGTCGACAGCGAAGCCAATCCCGTGACCGAGGCCTACGCCGCGGCTGTGTCGGTGAACCCGCTCGGCCGCCGCGGTGTGCCGCGTGAGATCGCCGACGCCGTGTTCTGGCTCGCCGGCCCGGAAGCCGGGTGGATCACCGGCACGGTGCTACGCGTCGACGGCGGCTCGACCGCGGGTGCGGCGGGCCTGCCGCTGCACTGGTCCGGAGAAACCCCAGTCCAAACGGGAGGAAGCACTCATGTCTGACCGCCGCTCTTACACGGTGGTGGGTGGCGGCGCGATCGGCGGAACGCTGGCGTTCCACCTCGCGAAAGCCGGGCACCCGGTGGTGATCGTCGACGCCGACGCGGCGCATGTGGCCACGATCAACGAGCGCGGGCTGACGCTGGTGCGATCCGAAGGTGAGGAGCGCGTCGACCTTCCCGCGTTCGTTCCCGACGAGGCGCCGCCGGAGCTGAGCCGCGTGCTGCTCTCCGTGAAGGCCCAGGCCACGGAGCACGCCATGCAGTGGCTCGAACCGCGGCTGGCGTCCGACGGGTTCGTGGTGTCCCTGCAGAACGGCCTCAACGAGCAGCTCATCGCGTCGTTCGTCGGCGAGCAGCGCACGGTGGGCGCGTTCGTGAACCTCTTCGCCGACGTCGCCGAGCCCGGCGTGGTGCGCGACGGCGGGGCCGGCGCCCTGGTCATCGGCGAGCCCGACGGCCGGATCACCGGCCGTGTCGAGGAAGTCGTGGCCGATCTGCAGGCCTGGGGCCCGGCCAAGGCGACCGCCAACGTCGAGGGCTACCTGTGGGCCAAGCTCGGCTTCGGCGCGATGCTGACCACGACCGCACTGGCCGACGCGCCGATGGCCGACCTCATCGACCGGCACCAGCCGCTGATGCACGCGCTCGCGGCCGAGGTGTTCGCCGCGGCCGGTTCGCGGGTCCTGGAGCCGTTCGACCAGTTCGATCCCACCGCGTACCTGCCGGGCGCGGACGGGCGCGAGGCGGCGACGGACCGGCTGGTGGCCTGGCTGCGCTCGCAGCCGAAGGACCGCAGCGGGATCTGGCGCGACATCGCCGTGCGCCACCGTCCGGTGGAGGTCTTCCACCACTACGCGCCGGTGCTCGACGAAGCCGCCGAGCTGGGGATCGGCCTGCCGCTGCTCACGGCCGTGCTCAAACGCCTCGGCGACGTCGAGGCCGGCGCCGCGATGTCCGAGGACCACCTCACCGAACTGGAGGCACACCTGTGACCGGAATCCGCGAGCTGCACGAGTGGGTGCGCGCGCACCGCGACGACCTGCTCGCCGACCTCGCCGAGTACGTCGGCATCGAGACTCCCAGTGACGACAAGGAAAGTCTCATCCGCGGGCTGTCCTGGGTGGACGGCTGGCTGCGCTCCCGGCTCGGCGATCCGACGGCCGTGCGTGAAGTCGACGGCGGCCGCCACGGCGACATCAAGGTCTACGACTACCCCGGCGCCGGCGAGCAGCCCGTCCTCCTGCTCTGCCACTACGACACCGTGTGGCCGCTGGGCACGCTCGCCGAGTGGCCGTTCACCGTCGACGGCGACCGCGCGACCGGGCCGGGCATCTTCGACATGAAGTCGGGCCTGGTCCACGCCGTGTGGGCGCTGCGCGCACTCGACGCCGCCGGCGTGGCCCGCCCGGCGATCCGGCTGGTCCTCAACGGCGACGAGGAGCTCGGCAGCCCCGCCTCGCGGCCGACGATCGAGGAGGCGGCCGCGGGCACGAAGGCGACGCTGGTGTTCGAAGCCAGCGCCGACGGTGCGGTGAAGACCTCCCGCAAAGGCGTGGGCCTGTTCCAGGTACACGCGAAAGGCGTGGAATCCCACGCGGGCCTCGACCCGACGAAGGGCGCGAGCGCGATCGACGAGCTGGCCCGCGCGATCCTGGCCCTGCACGCGATGACCGACCTTGACGCCGGGACCACCGTGAACGTCGGTGTGATCTCCGGCGGCAGCAGGCAGAACGTGATCGCGGGGGCGGCGCGCGGGGAGATCGACGTGCGCGTGTCCAGCGCCGCCGAAGCCGCGCGCATCGACGCGGGCGTCGCGGCCATCACGGCCCACGACCCGCGCGCCACCGTCACCGTGGAGGGCGGCTGGAACCGGCCCGTGATGGAGCGTTCGGACGGCATCGCCCGGCTCTACGAGCTCGCGCGCGGCCTCGCGGCCGAGCTGGGCGTGACCCTGCGCGAATGCTCCGTCGGCGGCGCGAGCGACGGCAACTTCGTGGCCGCCCTGGGCCACCCCGTCCTCGACGGCTTCGGCGCCGTCGGCGACGGCGCCCACGCGCGTCACGAGCACATCAGCGTCGAAGGCATGCTCGAACGCACCGCGCTGGCGGCCGCGGTCCTGCACCGGCTCGGCACCGAGTAGGCACCCGGGCTTTACGAAGCCCGAACATTCACCCCACACCCCTCGTACACCGGGACGAGAAGGTACTGCCCGTACCCGGAACTCACCGGTCACGAGAGGGAGAACGAACGATGCGAGGAACCACCTGGACCCGGCGGCTGGCGTTGGCGGGCGGCGGTGTCGCGGCCGGGCTGCTGGTCGTGACGCCGCTGGCCGTGGCGGACACCACCGCTCCCCCGGCGCCGTCCAGCGTCGCGCCGATCACGCTCAGCCCCGAGGAGTCGCAGCAGGTCTGCGGCGAGTGGGTGCCCAAGCTGCAGAAGCGGGCGCAGAACCTGACCGACCGCATCAACGGCGGCGCGGAGGTCGCCGGGTCCGTCGCGAACCTCGAGGCGCGCTCGGCCGACCAGAAGGCCAAGGGCCACACCGCGGCGGCCGACCGGCTGCAGAAGCGCGCGGACAAGCGCCAGAGCCGGATCAGCCAGCTCGGCGACGCGAAGAGCAAGCTCGACGCGTTCGCCTCGGCGCACTGCAAGCCCGCGGGCACGAAGTGAGGGCGGCCCGGCTCGCGGCCGCGGTCGGGGCGGCCGCGCTACTGGCGCTGGGGTGCACCGCGTGCGACGGTGGCGACTCGGCGGCGCCGTCGGGCGGTGGCGCACAGGCGACGAGCGAACTCAACGGCATCCAGTCCACGCTCGACAGCATCGAGTCGGACATGGCCGGCGACGGCTCACCGTGAGCCAGGCCGGTAACGGCTCACCCTGAGCCGGCCATGGCAGGCGGCAGCCCACCCCGAGCTCGCCACCACGGGAACCAGCCCGCCGTGGCACGGTCAGCGCCAGCAGCGGCTCACCCCGCCTGACACCGCAGGCACGAATCAGCCACCGAGGGCAGCAGCCCACCGCAAGTCGGACACCGCGGGCGACGCCTCGCCCTGAGCGGGCCGTGGCGGCCATCGCAAGCCGGTCGTCGCGGGCACCGCCCGCCGCCCCCGGCGTCGCGGGTGGCGGCTCACGCCGAGTCGCACAGCCCGCGATGTCCCCCACATCGCGAGCGACGGCTCGCCCTGAGCCGCGTAGTCTCTCGGCCGACGTTGGCGGAGACGGAGAACGGGAGCCCGCATGGGGTCAGCCGGGCGCGGGCTCGTCCTCGTCGTCGAGGACGAGGCCGCGATCGCCGAACTCGCTGCGATGTACCTGCGGCGCGACGGGTTCGGCGTGCACGTGGAGTCAGACGGCGCGGCCGCGCTGGGGGCCGTCCGCCGGCTCAAGCCGGTGGCCGTGGTGCTCGACATCGGACTGTCCGGAATGGACGGGATCGAGATCTGCAAGGCGTTGCGCGCGGCCGGCGACTGGACGCCGGTCCTGTTCGTCACCGCACGCGACGACGAGCTCGACCGTCTCCTCGGCCTCGAGATCGGCGCCGACGACTACCTCACCAAACCCTTCAGCCCGCGCGAGCTGGCCGCGCGCGTGCGTACGGTGCTGCGCCGCGCGTCCGGGGGCACGCCGGCCGCGGAGACCTTCGAATGCGGTGGCGCGCGCGTCGACGTGACGAGCCGCCGGGCCTGGGCGGGCGGGCAGGAGATGGCGCTGACGTCCACGGAGTTCGATCTGCTCACCCACCTCGTCCGCCACCCCGGCCACGTGCTCTCGCGCGACCAGCTGCTGTCCGCCGTGTGGGGCTACTCCGCCGCGGCGGGCACCCGCACGGTCGACGTGCACGTGGCTCAGCTGGCGCGAAGCTCGGCGAGCACAGTCCGATCAGGACGGTGCGCGGCATCGGCTACGCGGCGGACGCCGGATGAGGGGCACGCTCGCGCTGCGCATCACGGTCGTGTGCCTGGCGGTGGCGGGGATCGCCGTGATCGTCTCGGGTCTGGTGGCGACGCGGCTCGTGCGCACGACCGCCGACACCGTGCTGCAGCAGTCGTTGAAAGCCCAGGCCGACGTGGTCGCCACGCAGCTCGACGACACCGGCATCGGCAACCGCCTCGGCGTCGGCAAGGTCGCCGACGTGGTGCGCGGCCAGGGCATCGCCGTGGTCGTGCGGCGCCCGGGCGGCCAGGACGTGGGCGACGCGACGTCGACCCGAGTGGCCGAACGGGCCGGCCTCGCGTCGGGCGAGAACCAGTCGGACCGCGTGACGGTGGACGGGCAGCAATACCTCGTGGAGGTCCGAGCCGTCGGCCCGCGCGCGGCTGCGTTCGCGCTGGTCCAGCCCGCGCGTAGCGGTGAGGCGACGCAGCGCGCGCTGGTGCGCAACATCGCGCTGGCGCTGGGCATCGGGCTGCTGGTGGCGGCCGTCGCCGGGTACGCGTCCGGACGGCTGCTCGGCCGGCCCCTGCGGAAGGCGGCGGCCGCGGCGGTCAGCCTGCGCACCGGCCGACGTGACGTGCGCGTGCCCGTGGAAGGACCCGTCGAGGTCGCCGAGGTCGCGGGCTCACTCAACGAATTGGCCGACGCCCTGGCCCACAGCGAGGCGCGCCAGCGGGAGTTCCTGCTGTCGGTGTCCCACGAGCTGCGCACCCCGCTCACCGCGGTGACCGGCTTCGCCGAGGCCATCGCCGACGGCGTCGCCGAGGGCCCCGACGCGCGCCGCGCGGGCCAGACCATCCACCGCGAGGCGCAGCGGCTCGAACGCCTGGTGAGCGACCTGCTCGAACTCGCCCGCCTCGGCGCCGACGAGTTCCGCCTCGACCTCGCGACGCTCGACCTGGCCGCGCTCGTCGGCGACCGCGCGCAGGTCTGGCAGCTGCGCTGCGAACGCGAAAACGTGCCCCTGTACGTCGATTCGCCCGCCGCCCCGGTGCTCGTCACCGCCGACGCGCGCCGGCTGCAGCAGGTGGTCGACGGCCTCGCGGAGAACGCCCTGCGGGTGACCCCGGCCGGCGCGCCGATGGTGTTCTCCCTGGTCCTGGACCAGGGGCACGCGCATCTCGCCGTGCGCGACGGCGGGCCCGGCCTCGCGCCGGAGGACTACGCCGTGGCCTTCGAGTGCGGCGTGCTGAACAAGCGCTACCGCGACCGCCGCCCCGTCGGCTCCGGCATCGGCCTGGCCCTGGTCCACGGCCTGGTCGAGCGCATGGGCGGCGCGCTCCGGGCCGGGCCGGCCCCCGAGGGCGGCGCCGCGTTCACGATCACGCTCCCGCTCGCAGCTGTGCCGCCCGGTCCGTCACGTCCATGAGCGCCCAGTGCTCGACGATCCGCCCGTCGCGCACCCGGACCATGTCCATGCTGGTCACGGCGTACGAACGTCCGGTGGAGACCTGCGTGCCGGTGCTCGTGTAGCGGTTCACGGAGAACTCGCCGTCGCTCACGTTCTGCTCGACGCGCACCGCCAGGTCGCGGAAGTCCGCGAGGAACTCGCCGCGGCTGATCGCGGCCCACTTCTCCCGCCACGCGGCGATGCCGACGTGATCTCCCCCGGCGCCGCCGCGGTGATCGATGACGTCCGGGTCCACGTACTTGAGGCCCTCCTCGGTGAACGCCGTCTCGACGATCCGGCGATGCACCTCGGCCGGGGTGAGTTCGCCGGTCATGACCGCGTACTCTAAGTGGGGAACTCCCCACTTAGCAACCCCGAGGAGGCCGGCCGTGACACCACGGGCCGACGCACGCGACAACCGGGCGCAGCTCGTGCGCGCCGCCCGTGAGGTGTTCGCCGCCGAGGGCAGCGACGCGCCACTGGACCGCGTGGCCAAGCACGCCGGCATCGGCAACGCCACGCTGTACCGCCACTTCCCCCGGCGGCGCGACCTGCTCGCGGCGGTCTACACCGAAGAGGTCGAGACACTCCGAGCCGAGGGCGAGGCCCTGCTGGCCCACGAGGACCCCGAGGCCGCGCTGTTCGTGTGGCTCGGACTCTTCCTCGACCACGTCCGGGACAAACGCGACCTCGCACTGTCCATAACGGACGATCCCGGCAGCGACCGCGAGGAGCTTTTCTCCTGCTGGCACGGGGTGATGACCGACACAGCCACCGCCCTCGCCACCCGCGCCGGCCTCATCGAGGAGGTCGAACCCCTCGACCTGCTGGTACTCACGACGGGAATCGCCTTGTCCGGCGCGGAAAAACCCCGCATCGAACGGCTGCTGCGCGTGATCCGCCGGGGCAGCACCGGCGCCGGTCAGGCAGGCGCCGGTCAAGCTCGCACGGGTTAAGCTCACGTCGTGGAAATGCTGCACCTGCGCTACTTCGTGGCCGTCGCCGAAGAGCTGAACTTCTCGGCGGCCGCGCGGCGGCTCCACATGGCCGCGTCGCCGTTGAGCCAGCGGATCAAGGATCTCGAGCACGAGCTCGGGCAGCAGCTGTTCGACCGCAGCACACACCACGTCACCCTCACCGTCGCGGGCACCGCGTTGCTGCCGATCGCGCGCGACGTGCTGGAGCAGGTGAACTCCATCCCGTGGCGGCTGCGCGAGGCGGCGAACCCCCAGCGCAGCACGGTGTTCCTCGGCATGCCCGCGGGCGTGCACCCGGATCTGCGCGACCGCGTCACGGCGCTGGCCGAGCGGGTGCGCGAGCGGTTCGAGCTCAAGCGCTGGCCCGGCGCCAGCCCCGACCTCGTCGACGCCGTGCTCGACGGGCGGCTCGCGTTGACGTTGGCGCGCATGCCCGTGACCGATCCGGCGCTCGGAGCACTGCCGGCGATGTCCGAGCGGCTCGCCGCCGTGGTGCCGGCCGACCAGTTCACCGGCCGGGACTCGGTGAGCCTGGCCGAGCTGTCCGGGTTCGCCTACATCGCCTCACCCGAGGATTCGACACCGGGCGACGTGAGCGGCTACGGCCCCTACACCGAGTCGGGCCAGGCCATCCCGGTCACCTTCGACGGCGAGCGCGGCGAGTACCTGCACGCGATGTACCTCGACAACTTCCCGGCCACCGCGTCGGGCCGCGAGGTCAGCGCCTACCCGAAGACCATCGGGGCGCCGAATCTCTATGTCGACAACGGCGCGCTGGTCGGCACGCTGGACTACGGCACGCTTCGCGTGGCCACCGCGACCATGGGCTACAAGCACTTCGCCCTCGACACCGAGGCCGCCGGAGCACAGATCACCGTGCCGACGTTCATGCTGAAGATCATCCTCGGCTACGACGGCGCGCCTCGAGTGATGGAGCTCGTGCGGACCGAGATCACCGACGTCGTCGTGAAGGAGGCCTGGACCGGCCCCGCGCGGCTGCAGCTGTTCGAGCACGTACTGGCGCCGCTGGCCGACCTGCCGGTGCGCGAGATCGTCTCCGCGAGCCACATTCTCACCGACCTCACACTGGCGCCCGTCACGCCGGTCCACGACTACCTCAAGGGAGCTTGACCATGAGCACCACCGAGTTCCGCGGCGAGTTCCGGCAGGCCGCCGTGATCGGCGCGGGCACCATCGGCCTCTCGTGGACCGCGTTGTTCGCCGGCCACGGCCTCACCGTGAAGGTCACGGACCCGCGCCCCGACCTGGCCGAGGCCGTCGCCGCCGCGCTGGCCGAGTACGCCCCGCACCTCGCGGCCCAGGGCCTCGACGTGACCGGCCTGGCCGACCGCGTCCAGATTGCCGCCGACGTGACCGAGGCCGTCCGTGACGCCGACGTGGTGCAGGAGAACGGTCCCGAGAGCGTCGAGTTCAAAAAGGAACTGTTCGCCACACTCGTGGAAGCAGCGCCGAAGCACGCGCTGCTACTGAGCTCGTCGTCGGCGATACCCTCGACCGCCTTCACCGGCCAGCTGGCCGACGCGAGCCGGGTCCTCATCGGACACCCGTTCAACCCGCCGCACCTCATCCCGCTCGTCGAGGTCGTCCCGGGCGAGCGCACCGGCGAGGACGCGACCCAGGCGGCCGTCGACTTCTACACGTTCCTCGGCCGCGTGCCGGTGGTGGAGCGCAAGGAAATCCCCGGCTTCGTCGGCAACCGCCTGCAGAACGCACTGAGCCGCGAGGCGATCTACCTCGTCGAGCAGGGCGTGGTCACGCCCGAGGACCTCGACAAGGTGATGACCAACTCGCTCGGCATCCGCTGGGCCACGGTCGGCCCGTTCCTCGGCTCGCACCTGGGCGGTGGCCCCGGCGGCTACCGGCACATGGCCGAGCACATCGGCCCGTCGATGAAGAAGATGTGGACCGGCCTCGGGCAGCCCTCGCAGACCCCGGAAGAAACCGAACGGCTCATCGAAGCCGTCGAAAAGGCTTACGGCTCCTCCACGTACTCGCAACTCGCCGAGGCGCGCGACCGCAAGCAACTCGCCGTTCTGTCTGCTTTGGACAGCGCGGACCGCAAGGAGGAGAACTGATGACGACTCTCGAAGACCAGCTGATCGCCGACTTCTACGACTACGAAACCCTGCTGAGCGACGAAGAGCGCAAGCTGCTCGTCAAGGCCCGCGGGTTCATGCGCGACGAGGTCAAGCCGCTGGTGAACGAGAACTGGGCCGCCGGCACCTTCCCGAAGGAGCTCATCGCGAAGTTCCGCGAGAGCGGTCTCGCGGGCCTGCCCTACGAGGGCTACGGCGAGCACCGCGCCGCGACCAGCCACCTGCTCACCGGCATGATGGCCATGGAGATGAGCCGCACCGACGCGTCGGTCGCCACGTTCTTCGGTGTCCACAACGGACTCGCGATGTACTCGATCTACTCCGGCGGCAGCCAGGAACAGCGCGACCGCTGGCTCCCCGAGATGGCCGCGATGGACAAGATCGGCGCGTTCGCCATGACCGAGCCGCTCGGCGGGTCCGATGTGGCCGGTGGCATGCGCACCACCGCGCAGCGAGATGGTGACACCTGGATCCTCAACGGTGCCAAGCGCTGGATCGGCAACGCGACGTTCGCCGACTACGTGGTGGTCTGGGCGCGCGACGTCGACGACCACAACGTGAAGGGCTTCGTCGTCGAGAAAGGCACACCGGGCTTCTCGCCGGTGAAGATCGAGAACAAGATCGCGTTCCGCATCGTCGAGAACGCCGAGATCACCCTCACCGACGTGCGCGTGCCGGAGGCGAACCGCCTGCAGGGCATCGACTCCTTCCGCGACGTCGCGGAGATCCTGCGCGCCACCCGCGGTGGCGTCGCGTGGCAGGCGCTGGGCGTGATGATCGGCGCCTACGAGCTCGCGCTGGACTACGCGAAGGAGCGCAAGCAGTTCGGCCGTCCGATCGCGCGGTTCCAGCTGGTGCAGGACCTGCTGGTGAAGAGCCTCGGCAACATCACCGCGTCGTGGGGCATGCTCGTGCAGCTGGCCCGCCTGCAGGACGCCGGGATCTTCAAGGACGAGCACTCCTCGCTCGCCAAGGCGTTCGTCACCTCGCGGATGCGTGAGGTCGTAGCCTGGGGCCGGGAGATCTTCGGCGGCAACGGCATCGTGCTCGACCACGACATCGCGCGGTTCTTCGCCGACGCGGAGGCCATCTACTCCTTCGAGGGCACCCGCGAGATGAACACGCTCATCGTGGGCAAGGCGATCACGGGGCAGAGCGCCTTTGTCTGATGGCGCAAGGTGATCTCCGGTCAGTTCACGCAGCCGGTGGCGTTCGTCGCCACCGGCTGTTGTGGCGTTCCGCCGGCAGGCGTGTCCGAAGGCGGGTTCACGGACTTCGTGACGGCGATCGGCTTCACCCCGCCGCCGTGCGTGCCAGGCGGTGAGCTGGTCTCGCCGGATCCGCCGGAGGCCGACACCGACGACGAGCTCAGCTGGTGCTGCACGAACGTCTTGACCTGCTGCGGGCTGACCTTCACCGCGTCACCGTCGGCCGGCGTGGCCAGTGACAGGCTCTGCACGGGGATCGTGACGAACGCGATGGCGCCGGAGCTGATGCCGTGCAGCTGCTGCGCGAAGCTCAGCACGTCCCAGCCCTTGTCGAGCACGACCGAACCCTGCAGTGCGTCGATGAGGGCCGACAGCTTGTCCGGGCTGGTCAGCGTGCCCGCGCCGAGCACGTTCTTCGCCATGCCGGCCAGGAACGCCTGCTGGCGCGCGATGCGGTCGAGGTCGCCGTTGGGCAGGCCGTGGCGCTGCCGCACGAACGCGAGTGCCTGAGCACCGGACAGTGTCTGCGGGCCGGCCGGGAAGTTCGCGCCGGAGTAGGAGTCGTGCACCGGGTTGTTCAGGCACACCTGCACGCCGCCGACGGCCTGGCTCAGCGCCGCGAACCCGGCGAGGTTCACCGCCGCGTAGTGGTTGATCGTGAGCCCGGTGAGCTCCTCGACGGTGGCGATCGCGGATTTCGCGCCCTCGGCGTCGGCGGTCACCTCGAGCTGCGGACCGCTGAGGCCCTGACTCGACAGGTGCGAACGCGCGGACGCCCGCGCCCGGCTGTAGGCCGAGTTGATCTTGTGTTTGCCGTACCCCGGGACGTCCACATAGGAGTCACGCGGGATGGAGATCGCCGTGGCGGCCGCGCCGCCCGCCGGCACGTGGACCACGATCATGGTGTCGGTGGTGCTGCCGCCGTCGTCGCCGCTGCCGGCGTGCAACGAGTCGAGCACGTTCTGTGGCAACGGGTTCCCGTTGGCGTCGGTGCGCGAGTCGAGTCCGACCAGGAGGATGTTCTGCGCCACCTGCAGCGGTTGTCCGGTCGGTGTCTCGGGAACCTGCGCGGCAGGCGGGATGACGTCGGCCGTGACGATCCCGGTGTCGAGCCGGTGCAGCTGCGACCACGCGTACCCGGTGGCACCCAGCACCAGCGTCGACACCACCCCCAGCACGAGACGGCCGCCGATCCGGCGGCCCCGGGACGTGAGCAGCACGACAGAATCCCCTTGCTTCCCCGAAAGAGCCCGAGCGGGCCTGTGTTCGAGGATCACCGCGTTAGCTGGGAATAGCCTGAGAATCCTGTCGCAAAGATGTGATGATGCCCGTTCGGCCGACCCGCGCTGGGCCGAAAGTGAGCCACGCCACGGGGTTCCGCGACACCGCGTGGCGCGACGGACACGAGGAGTCCGCTCAGCGCGGCATGCGCCGCCACAGCGCGCGCGGCAACAGGCGCATCACCGCGAAGACCGGACGGAGCACCCCCGGCACCCAGACGACCGCGCGCCTGCGCCGCAGCGCCGCGACGGTCGCGTCGGCCACCTGGTCGGGCGTGCTGGAGAACGGCGCCGGCGACATGCCCTCGGTCATCCGGCCGATCACGAAACCGGGCCGCACGAGAAGCAGGTGCACGCCGGTGCCGTGCAGCGCGTCGGCCAGCCCGCAGGCGAAGCCGTCGAGCCCGGCCTTGGCCGAGCCGTAGACGTAGTTGGCGCGCCGCACGCGGACGCCGGCGACGGAGGAGAACACCACGAGGCTGCCCGATCCTTGCGCGCGTAGCAGTTCCGCCGTGTGAGTGAGGACGGCGACCTGGGCGACGTAGTCGGTGTGCACGATCGCCGTGGCGTGCTCGGCGTCGGTTTCCGCGCGGGCCTGGTCGCCGAGGATGCCGAAGGCGAGCACAACAACGTCGAGTGGACCGTGCTCGGCGACGACGCGGTCGAGGAACGGGCGGTGCCCGGCCAGGTCGTCGGCGTCGAAGCCGGCGGTCTCGACCAACTCGGCGCCGGCCGCGCGCAGCGTCGTGACCTGCTCCGCCAGGTCGGCGCCCGGGCGCGCGGCCAGCACGAACCGCTTCGCCCCGCCCGCGGCCAGCCGCTGCGCGACCGCCGTCCCGATCTCGCTGCGTCCGCCCAGCACCAGCACTGTTCCGCTCACGCGCGGCAGTCTGCCAGCCCCGCTCAAGGCCCGCCCGAGGTGGCCTGTTTCACAAACTGCAACTTTGCAGATTGTGAAAGTTTCGCGCTACGCTCGTCGGCGTGTCCTCCCCCGGCCTGCGCGAGCGCAAGAAGCTCGAAACCCACCGCACGCTCTCGACCGTCGCCGTGCGGCTCGTCGGCGAACGCGGTCTGGACCACGTGACGGTGGAGGACATCGCGGCGGAAGCGGGGGTTTCCGCGCGTACCTTCTTCAACTACTTCGCGTCCAAAGAGGACGCCGTGGTGATCGCGCACGCCGACCGGGCCGAGCGCAGCCGGCGCCTCATCGACCGGCTCGCCGAGCTGCCGCCGGAGCTGAGCACTCTCGAGGCCGTGGTCGCCGCCGCGCGCGAAGACCTCGCGGAGATCGACGAGAACCGCGACGAGTGGCTCACGCGGATCCGGATCATCAAGGAGAACCCGGGCCTGACGCTACGGGCGCTGTCCCTGAGCACCGACGTCGTCGAGCCCGCGATCGCCGCGGTCGCCCGGCGCAGCGGCACGGACCCGGCGAAGGACCTCTTCCCGTCGCTGTTGTTCTCCGCCGTCGGCGCCGCGATCAACGCCTCGCTCATGCTCTGGCGCGACCTCGGGGGTTCGCGCCCGCTGCTCGACCTCGTCGACGAGGCGGTGGCCGCGCTGGCCGCCGGGCTCGCCGATCCGCGCTGAACCGCCACGACCGCGACCGGAAGCACCCGACACACCACTGCACTCCGCTCCTGGTGCACTGCACGGCATGCCACCACACGCCCGCACCACCACTTCCCACGCCACACCCGACACCGCGCACCGCGCCTCACGACCCCGCTACACCGCACGCCCCCACCGCGCCTCACCACCGCACACCACTCCGCCGCACCCGCGCGACCTGCCACCGCACGCCCCACCCGACACCGCACGCCCCACCCGACACCGCCGCCCGCGCTTCACCACCCGCACGCCCAGCGACCCAGCCTGCTGAACCCGGACCGACCCGACCCGCGCTGAACCGCACTCCGCCGTTTCCACCGAACCCGCGCGCGGATCGAACCGGGCCGAGCCGAAGTCCCACCCCGCCCACCCGAGCACTCTCCGAGGGGATCTCTCCATGACCGTGTCCGAAACCGAGGCGCCCGCCGCCTCGGGCGCGATGGGCCGGCAGCAGGTGCTGCAGGCGATGTCGGGGCTGATGATGGGCATCTTCGTCGCCATCCTCGCCTCCACCGTGGTGGCCAACGCGCTGCCGCGGATCGTGTCCGAGCTGGGCGGCCCTACACCTGGGTGGTGACCACGGAGCTGCTCGCGATGACGGCGACGGTTCCGCCGCTGTAGGGCAAGCTTTCCGACCTCTACAACAAGAAGCTGCTGATCCAGCTGTCGCTCGGGCTGTTCGTGGTCGGCTCGCTGGTGGCCGGCTTCGCGCCGAACATCGAGCTGCTCATCGTGAGCCGCGTGGCGCAGGGCATCGGCGGCGGTGGCCTCACGGCGCTGGCGCAGGTGATCATGGCGGCGATCGTGTCGCCGCGTGAGCTCGGCAAGTTCTCCGGCATCCTCGGCGCCGTCTTCGCCGTGGGCACCGTGGCCGGGCCGCTGATCAGCGGCGTGCTCGTGGACACCTCGTGGCTCGGCTGGCGCTGGTGCTTCTTCCTCGGCGTGCCGTTCGCTCTCGCCGCGATCCTGCTGCTGCAGCGCACGCTGAAGCTGCCGACGATCCGCCGCGAGGCGCATGTGGACTGGCTCGGGGCGTTTCTGATCATGCTCGGGGTGTCCACTTTGCTCGTGTGGTCGTCGCTCGCCGGCTCGTCGTTCGCTTGGGGCTCCTGGCAGACGGGCGTGCTCGTGCCGGTCGGCGTCGTGGTGCTGGCGGTCGCGGTGTTCGTGGAGACCAAGGTGCGCGAGCCGATCATCCCGCTGCGGCTGTTCCGCAACCGGACGGTTTCGCTGACCACGATCGCGAGCTTCTTCGTGGGTGTCGCGATGTTCGGTGGCACGGTGTTCCTGTCGCAGTACTTCCAGCTCTCGCTCGGCAAGTCGCCGACGGTCGCCGGCCTGATGAGCCTGCCGATGATCTTCGGGCTGCTGGTGTCCTCGACCGTGTCGGGCCAGCTGATCAGCCGCGCCGGGCGGTGGAAGGGCCACCTGGTCCTGGGTGCCGTGCTGCTGACCGCGGGCCTCGGGCTGCTCGGGCTCATCGACGCGCACACCAGCGTGCTGGAACTGAGCCTGTTCATGCTCGTGCTGGGCGTCGGGGTCGGCATGCTGATGCAGAACCTCGTTCTGGTGACGAGAACGACGTGCCCGCCCACGACCTCGGCGCGGCGACCTCCACGCTGTCGTTCTTCCGCAGCCTCGGCGGCTCGATCGGGGTGAGCGCGCTGGGCGCGGTGCTGGCCAATCGGGTCACGACGCTGATCACCGAGGGCCTCGGCCCGATGCCGGGGATGAGCAGCGGCGGCAGCGAAAAGGTGCCGAACCTGGCCGACCTGCCCGCGCCGATCGCGAACATGATCCGCGAGGCCTACGGCACCGCGACGAGCGACCTGTTCCTCATCGCCGCGCCGATCGCGCTGCTCGTGGTGGTGGCGGTGGCGTTCCTCAAGCATCTGCCGCTGAAGACCCAGAGCGGTCTCGAGCGGCTCGCGGAGGAAGCCGCCTGAGCTACCGTTCTCCGCGTGGACGACGACTTCGGCACGCTCCTCGAACGGCACCGCCGGGAGATCCGGGTGCACTGCTACCGGATGAGCGGTTCGTTCGAGGAAGCCGAGGACCTCACGCAGGAGGCGTTCCTGCGGGCGTGGAAGGGCCGGGGCGGGTTCGAGGGCCGGGCGAGCGTGCGGACGTGGCTGTACCGCATCGCCACCAACGTGTGCCTCGACGCCCTGGCCCGCCGGCCCCGCCGCGTCCTGCCGGACGAACTGGGCGCGGCCGCCGACCCGGCCGGCACCCCGGCCGCGCTCGACGTGCCGTGGCTCGGCCCGATCCCCGACGCGGCTTTGATCGACACCGCTTCGATCGACACCGCGGCCCCGGACGACACCGGCGCCGCGGTGGTCGAGCGCGAGACGATCGAGCTCGCGTTCCTCGCCGCCGTCCAGCACCTGCCGCCTCGGCAGCGCGCGGCCCTGGTCCTGCGCGACGTCCTGGACTGGTCCGCCAAGGACACGGCGGCGGTGCTGGAGACGTCGGTGGCGTCGGCCAACAGCGCGTTGCAGCGCGCTCGCGAAACCCTGCGTACGCACTTGCCCGCGCGGCGTGCCGACTGGGCTTCCGCCGGGGCGACCACCGCGGAGGAGGCCGAGTTGCTGCGCCGGTTCATCGCCGCGTACGAAGCGGGCGATCCGAACGCGGTCGCGGAATTGCTGCGCGAGGACGCACGGGCCGTGATGCCGCCGTACTCGCTCTGGTTCGACAGCCGGGAGCGGATCATCGCCGCGCTGCGCACGAGTATGGACGCGGAGTCACCGTATTTCACGGGCTGGTTCCGGATGGTCGCGGTGCGTGCGAATCGGCAACCCGCTGTGGCCACCTGGGTGCGCCGACCCGGGGAGAGCGGCTTCCGCCGGTTCGGCATCAGCGTGCTCACGGTGGAGCACGGATTGGTCACGGCGATGGCAGCGTTCGAAACGGCGTCGTTCGCACCGTACGGATTACCGGAGACGCTCTCGGAATGAGCCACACCGGGCAATAAAGAGCCCGGGTGGGTGACCTTGATCAGGTCCCCCACCCGGGCAAGCCGGTCCCCGAGGGGATTTCCGGGAAAGTCTCGCCTTCGCCTCCGGGAATGGTCACCGGCACGCGGTCAGGCGGCTTGATGCCGTTCGGCGGCGGAGCGGGTGCGGACCAGCTTGCGGCGCTCCAGCTCGGTGGTTCCGCCGAAGATGCCGTTGTCCAGCCCGTTGTCCAGGGCGTAGGAAAGGCACGCTTCGCGAACCGGGCAGCGCGCGCAGACCGCCTTGGCCTCGCCGACCTGACGGGCTCCGGGGCCGACGTCCGAAATCGGGAAGAACAGTTCCGGATCCTCGTCCTGGCAGGCTGCGCGGGACAGCCAGCCGGTGCTCGTGAGTTCCATTGTTGCGTTTCACCTCCTGTCGAACATTGTCTTTTCTCGGTCAACCGACTTCTCCGGGCGCACGGCGCAGCACAACTCACAAGGAGCTGTACAGCTCGGTGACGCTCGGTGGGCTTTCGGCCGACCCCGCTAGACCACTGTGCCCCAGGTAAGGACAGCGGCCCGCGGACGACCGAAGTTCCAACTTACCACCGATGGCGGTTGTTCCTAAGAGTTACGGGCCCAGCTCACACTGATCTTCTGTTGTTCCAGGAGAGGTACCCGCGCGATCGCGTCGTCACACGTGGTGCCGAAATCGAATCGTTACACCTGGCGCCGCCGTCACCGCACCTGTTCCTACGGAAGAGCGGACAGGACGGGGGTGGGCGTGGACGGATTCGACGGGTTCTTCCGCGCCGAGTTCCCGCCCCTGGTGGCCTTCGGCTGCAAGCTGGGCCTGGACCCGGCGGCGGCGCGCGAGGCCGCCGCCGACGCGCTGCTGCAGGAGGCGCAGGTGTGGCCGCCGCCGGACGATCCGCGCGCGCGGGTGCGCCTGGGCGTGCGGGGGTTCGCCGGGGAGCACGTCCCGGCGGACGACGGTCTGAACGCGCTCGTCGAGCGGAACGCCCTGGGGGTCGAGCTGCTCGCGACGCTGCCGGACACGCAGCGCACTGTGCTGGCGTGGTCGCTCGACGGCTTCGCCCCGGCCGTCATCGGGACTGCCCTCGGGATGCCGGCCAGCACGGTGCGCTCGAACCTGCGCCACGCGCGGGAACGGCTCAACCGCCGGGTGTCGCCCTTGCCTGGCGTGCTGGATTTGCCTGTCTTGCCGGATGGGGAGGACGCCCTCGTGACCCTGCTGCTGGAAGCCGACGCGACGCTGACCGGAGCCCTTCGCCGGGGCCTCGATGTCGAAGCGACGCTCCGGCACGTGAAGTCCCGCACCGCACCGCGCTTCCCCGACCACTGGCACCACCTCGACGGCCCCGTCGCCGCCGCCACGGCCGGCGACCGCCTCGCGGCCGCGCAGCTGCTGGAAGCCGTCCGCCCCCTGGTCGTCCGCTACTGCCGCGGCCGCCTCGGCGGACCCGACCGCGCCTACGCCTCCGCCGACGACGTGGCCCAGGAGGTGTGCGTCGCGCTGCTCGCCGCCCTGCCGACCTACCGCGACCGGGGCCGCCCCTTCCTGGCCTTCGTGTACGGCATCGCGCAACACAAGGTCGCCGACGCCCACCGCGCGGCCGCCCGCAACCGCACCGACCCGGTCGCCGACCTTCCCGACCGCACCGACACCGCGGACGGCCCCGAGCAACTCGCCCTGCTCACCGAGCTCACCACCCGCTTGACGCGCCTGCTGGACGTCCTGCCGGACCGCCAGCGGGAGATCGTCCTGCTGCGCGTGGTGGTCGGCCTGACGGCGGAGGAGACGGCGGAAGCGGTGGGCTCCTCGCCGGGCGCGGTGCGGGTGTCACAGCACCGCGCCTTGCTGCGGTTGCGGAACCTGCTGAACGGCGGGCAGGAGTGACCTGCCCGCCGCAGCGGTGAACTACAGCGGTGAACTACTTGGGGACGACCTGGAACTCCCACGGGCCCAACCCGTACGGCGGCGCGACCACCGAGATCTCGCCGTATTCCGGTGCGATCCGCCAGGCACCGAGTGCGGAGACCCGGTACGTCCCGGCCGGCAGCGCGGCGAAGGTGACCTTGCCGGCGGTGTCGGTCGTCGCGAGGCGCAGCAGGGTCGTGCCCGGCTGGGTCAACGCGATCTGGACGTGCCCGACCTCTTCGCCGGTGTCGCGGTACCCGTTGTGGTTGCGATCGAAATAGGCGGTCCCCGGCCAGTCGGTGCTGCGGCCGGGCACCGAGCTCACGGCAAAGGCGGTCGGCGTCTGCCCGCCCTTGAGCGTGTAGAGGTAGCAGGACAGGCTGGTGGACCCGTAGTAGGAGGCCTCTTCCGGCACCGTTCCGGTGACCGTGATCGTCCTGGTCTCGCCGGGCGCGACGGTCGCGCCCGGGCCGCCGAACGCGAAATCACCCCACTGCGAATCCGGGATCGGCACGTCGTTGGCACCGCCGAACGGGTCGCAGTCGATCAGGAGACCGGTGGACGCGTACTGGCCGCGGTTGTGCACCGTCACGGTCGCCTTCGCCTGAGCACCGATCTGGTAGTCCGGCTTGTCGAAGGCGATCCGCAAGTCCAGCGATTCCTCGAGCGGACGGGCGCCGCCGAGCATCAGCGCGCCAGTCGCCCCGGTGCCGTCGACTCGCAGATCGCCCACCGGCAGCACCCAGCCGCCGGGCACGTTCGCGAACTCCAGCCGGTACAGGTGGGCCGGCACGGCAGGGATCCGGAACGTCCCGTCGGAACCGGTCGTCGCGCTGAAGACCGGGTCGAAGTGTTCCGAGTCGCGCAGCTCCACCACCACCCCGGAGAGCGCGTCGCCGGTACCGGGGTGCCCATCGCCATCAGGGTCCGCGAACACCTGGCCGCCGACCACATCGGTCACGTCCGGGGAGATCAGGTTCACCGCGGTCGTCACGGAGTTGTCGTCCTGGTTCGCGTCGGCGTCGTTGCGCACGCCGATCCGGTAGACCGGAGGACCGTTCCAGGTGAAGGTCGTCGCGTCGAACGTGAGATGGCGGCTTTCGCCGGGCGCGATCGTGGCGCCCTCGGGGCGCGTCGGGTCGAGGTCGCCCCATTGCGTCAGTGGCAGCGCGAGGTCAGTCCCGCTGACCCCACCCATGTCGCCGCGGGCTCCGACGGCGGGTGCGTCACCCACATTCGTGACCTCGACGGTGACTTTGAACTGCTCCCCGAGCACGAGGGGTCCCGCCGGGACCTGCACGCTCACGCGCAGATCCGAGCCGGTGGCGGCCGAGGCGGGCGTGGTGGCCGCCAGGCCGAGGAAAGCGAGCAGTGCGGTCAGCACGCAGGCAGCGCGAGCCGACCGGGCTCTGGAGCCCGTTGACATGGAAGTTCTCCCCTTGATCCGGTGCCCCGACGTGTGGTCGGCCCCCGACACCGCTCATCCGCCCGGCGGGCGTGAAAGTACAGCTCCCGAAATCTAGAGCGCGGCGGGATCGATCATCAGGCCCGTTCGGCCGAATCGATCACTCCTCCCCGAGCTTCGCCACCACGAAATCCGCCAGCGCCGCCGCGGGGCCTTCGGTCGCGTCGCGCAGCAGGAGCATGAACTCCACGTCGCCCGGGTCGGGGAGGCCGAGGTGGGCCGGGAGCTCGAGGAGGCCGTCCGGGACGAGGCTGCGGGCGTGGACCGTGATGCCGAGCCCGGCGGCTGCCGCGGCGCGCAGGCCGGTGAGGCTGGAGGTGAGGCACGCGGCGCGCCATTCGAGGCCCGCGCGTTCGAGCGCCTCGACGGCGAGCTGACGCGTGACCGACGGCATGGGGTACTGCACGAGCGGTACGGGCTGACCGGCCTCCAGCACGGTGGCCGTCGAGCCGATCCACACCAGGGGTTCGCGCCGCAGGACGCGGGCGGGGCCGGGGGCGCCGGGGCGGCGTTTGCCGAGCACCAGGTCGAGGCGACCCTCGGCGAGGCGGCGGGCGAGCACATCGGACAGTTCGACGTGGAGTTCCACGTCGACGAGCGGGTGGCTGCGCCGCAGCCGGCGCAGGATCTCGGGTACCTCTTCGAGCACGAAGTCCTCGGACACTCCGAAGCGGACGCGCCCCCGCACCTGGGTGCCGCGGAAGTGACGGGCGGCACGTTCTTCGGTGTCCACAATGGTCTGGGCGAAGCCCAGCATGGCCTGACCGCGCGCGGTGAGGTCGACCGCGTGGGTGTCGCGTTGGAACAGCAGCCCGCCGGCTTCCCTTTCGAGGCGCCGGATGTGCTGGCTGACTGTGGGCTGGCCCACACCCAGCCGCCGAGC
Organism: Amycolatopsis sp. NPDC051373; assembly: GCF_040689465.1. Lineage (NCBI taxonomy): Bacteria > Bacillati > Actinomycetota > Actinomycetes > Pseudonocardiales > Pseudonocardiaceae > Amycolatopsis > Amycolatopsis sp. NPDC051373. The sequence continues at coordinate 66,734 of NZ_JBFBAE010000025.1, forward strand.
CGCAGCCGTGAAGCTGCGGGTTTCGGCCACCGCGAGGAAGGAGCGGCACAGGCGGGAATCCAGCATGCGTCACATCTTATCGGCGGCCACAATGACAGTGAGTACGGTGATCGGGGTTCCGAATGACCGTGCCGCACCGGAGAATCGGGTGGGAAAGGAGTTCCATGACGACCGTGTTCGCCCCGCTGACCCGCCCCGTTTCCGCGCTGCTGGCCAAGCTGCGGATCGACCCCTTCATCGCCGCCATCCTGCTGACGGTGGGTGTCGCGTCGCTCCTGCCTGCCTCCGGCGGCACTGCCACCGGCTTCGGGATCGCGGCGAACATCGCGGTGGGACTGCTGTTCTTCCTCTACGGCGCAAGGCTTTCGAGCAAGGAAGCCGTCGACGGCCTGAAGCACTGGCGCCTGCACGTCACTGTGCTGTCGGCCACATTCGTGCTGTTCCCCTTGCTGGGCCTCGCCGCGTCGTTCCTCTCCCCCGGGCTGCTCACGTCGCCGCTCTACACCGGCGTGCTGTTCCTGTGCCTGCTGCCCTCCACGGTGCAGTCGTCGATCGCGTTCACGTCGATCGCCAAGGGCAACGTCGCGGCCGCCATCTGCAGCGCGTCGGTGTCGAACCTGCTCGGCATCGTGCTGACGCCGCTGCTCGTCGCGCTGCTGCTCTCGACCGACGGCCCGGGCGTGAGCGGTCAGGCGGTGCTGGACATCGTGCTGCAGCTGCTAGTGCCGTTCGTGGCCGGCCAGCTCGCGCGCCGCTGGATCGGCGGCTGGGTCAGCCGCCACTCGGCACCGCTGAAGCTCGTGGACCGCGGCTCGATCCTGCTCGTGGTCTACACCGCCTTCAGCGAGGGCATGACCGAAGGCATCTGGCACAAGCTCGACATCGGCCCGCTGTTCGTGCTGCTGGGCGTGTGCGTGGTGCTGCTCGCCGCCGTGCTCACCACCACGAGCATCGGCGCGCGGCTGCTCGGCTTCGACCGCGCCGACCGCATCACGATCGTGTTCTGCGGCTCCAAGAAGAGCTTGGCCAGCGGTCTGCCGATGGCCACCGTGCTCTTCGGCCACGGGCAGGTGGGCCTGATCGTGCTGCCGCTGATGCTGTTCCACCAGATCCAGCTGATCGTGTGCGCCGCGATGGCCCGCCGCTACGCCCGCGAGGCCCCGGCCGACGAGCCGGGTGAGCTGGTCCCGGCGAGCTGACCTTTCAGCCCGGAACGGTTCACCCGGCCGGGTCTTTTCGGACGATGTGCACGCTTGGTCCGGCCACACGGGACTATCAGGCAACGCCGCAGCTCGTGAGCACGAGGACGGCTCGCCGCTGCTAGCGTGCCAGGGTGAGCAATCCGTTGATCGCGCCGACGCAGGATTCGACGAAGGCCTACTCGGGTATTTCGCTGCTCGAATCCGCGAACGACCTGTCGACGGCCATCGAGTCGGGCGATTGGGCGTCGGTGGCGATGGGTGCGGTCGGGACGGCGCTGGACGCGTTGTCGATGGCGATGGATCCGTTCGGGGCGATCCTGGCGGCGGGCGTGTCGTGGTTGATGGAGCACGTCGGGCCGCTCAAGGACGCGCTCAACGGGTTGACCGGCAACGCGGATCAGATCAAGGCGCAGTCCGAGACCTGGGCGAACGTCGCCAAGGAACTCGGCAGCGTCTCCTCGGACCTGACCGACGCGATCAACGCGGACTTGCAGTCGTGGTCGGGTTCGGCCTCGGATGCCTACTGGCAGCGGGGGCAAGATCTGGCGACGTCGTTGCAGGCGGCGCAGAAGGGCTGCGAAGGCGCCTCCTCCGGCGTTAAGACCGCGGGTGAGGTCGTGGCCGCGGTCCGCACTTTGGTGCGCGACATCATCTCCGAGCTGATTGGTCACCTGATCAGCTGGGCGTTGCAGGTCGTGTTCACCCTGGGCATCGGGTTGGCCTGGGTGGTTCCGGAGGTCGTGAGCGCGGTGGCGAAGACGGCCTCGCAGATCACCGGTCTGGTGACCAAGCTCGTCAAGGCGCTCAAGGCCTTGGTGCCGTTGCTGAAGAAGGCCGGGACGCTGTTCGAGGACGCCGGGAAGGCGTTCAAGGGCCTCAAGGGCGGCAAGGTCACCCCGCCGCCGAAGACCAAGGACCTGAGCGGTACTCCGAAGGCGCCGCCGGTGAAGACCCCGGGTGGCGATGGCGGCGGGACTCCGAAGGGCGGCGGTTATGAGGGCACGCCCAAGGATTACACGCCGCCGCCGGGCAAGTCCGGTGCGGATGACTCCACGAAAAGCTCCGGTTACGAGGGCACCCCGAAGGACTACACCCCGCCGCCGGGTAAATCGAGCGGTGACGACAGCACCTCGGCCTCGGGCTACAGCGGCGACGCCAAGGACTACACCCCGCCGCCGGCGTCGAAGGGCGGCGACGATTCCACTCACGCGTCGAGTTCCGGCGGTGGTGGCTCCAGCGGTGGCGGTGGCACTCCGCCGCCGGTGAAGAGCGACCCGCCCCCGCTCAAGACCGACCCCGAACCGCCGCCGACCCAGACCCCGAAGGGGCTGGGGGACGACAAGACGGTCACTTCGAGCTCCGGTGGTTCCGGCAGCGGCGGCAAGAGTGTCAAGGACAGCAACGCGAATCCGCACGAGAACGGCACGCCGCCGCCGGATCGGTCGGTGTGTGGTGACCCGATCGACGTGGCGACCGGGTGGATGTTGCTGACGCAGACGGATCTCGAGATCCCTGGCGCGTTGCCGCTGGAGGTGTCGCGCACGCATATCTCGTCGTACCGTGCGGGCCGCTTCTTCGGCACGTCGTGGGCGTCCACTGTGGACCAGCGGCTGGAGGTCGAGGAGGACGGACTGCACGTCGCGCTGGCCGACGGCAGCCTGCAGAGCTACCCGGTGCCGGTGAGTTCGCCGGTGTTGCCGGTGGCGGGCCCGGCGCGGCCGCTGCGCCGCGTCGAAGACGGTTACCTGATCGAGGATCCCGAGCAGCAGCACACGCTGTTCTTCGAGGCGTCCGCCGACGGTGTGTACCCGCTGCGGACGATGATCGACGGCGACGGCAACCGCGTCGACGTGGTGTCCGGTGTGGACGGAGTACCGACGGAACTGGTCCACTCCTCGGGCGCTCGGGTGCTGTTCGACAGCGCGGACGGCCGGATCACCGCCCTGCGCGCTTCCGACGGCACCGTGGTCGCGAGCTACTCCTACGACGCTCGCGGCCGGCTCGCCGAGGTCGTCGACGCCGCCGGCACACCCACCCGCTTCACCTACGACGCCGACGGCCGGATCGTGCGCTGGGAGGACGTCAACGGCCGCTGGTACGGCTACGGCTTCGACGCGGCGGGCCGGGTCGTGCAGGCCCGCGGCACCGACGGTTACCTCGACTGCACGATCGACTACGACCGCGACAACCTCGTCACGAGCGTCACCGACTCACTCGGCGCGGTGCGCCGCTTCCACCTCGACGACCGGCTCAGGGTGATCGCCGAGACCGACGCTTTGGGCCACACCACCAGCCTCGCCTACGACGAGCACGGCCGGCTGCTCACGCGCACGGATCCGCTCGGCCGCCAGGTCCGCTACGAACGCGACGAAGCCGGCCGCGTCGTCGCGATCACCGCGCCCGACGGGACGCGGTCACTGACCGAGTACAACGAGCTGGGTCGCCCGGTCGCCGCGATCGGCCCGGACGGCGCGACGTGGCGTTACGAGTACGACGCGCGCGGCAAGGTCATCGGGGTCGTAGACCCGCTGGGCGCGCGGACGTCTTATGCCTACGACGAGCGCGGGAACGTCTCCGTGGTCACCGACGCTCTCGGTGGTACCACCCGGATCCAGTCGGACGCTGCGGGGCGGACGCTGACCGTCGAGGACGAGGACGGCGCCGTCACCCGCTACACCTACGACCAGCTCGGCCGCACCACGTCGATGACCGACGAACTGGGCGCGGTCACCCGCCTCACCTGGGCGGCGAGTGACCAGCTCGCCGAGCGGGTCGAACCGGACGGTGCGACGTGGCGGTGGCAGGACTCCGCCGTCGGCAACACCGACGAGAGCACCGACGCGCGCGGCAACACCACGCGCACCGAGTACGCGCAGTTCGACCTGCCGGTGGCCGAGATCGGCCCGGACGGCGACCGGCTGGTGTACGCGTACGACACCGAGCTGCGCCTGGTGGCGGTTACCAACGAGCAGGGCCTGGTCTGGCACTACCGCTACGACCCCGCCGGGAACCTGATCGGTGAGACCGACTTCAACGGCCGCGCGCTGCACTACCGCTACGACGCGGCGGGTCAGCTGGTCGGCCGCACCAACGGCGCCGGCGAGACAACGACGTTCGAGCGCGACGTGATGGGCCAGGTGGTCCGCCGCGTCACCGGCGAAGACGTTGCGACCTTCGCCTACGACGAGGCCGGCCGCATGGTGGCCGCGCGCAACGCAGACGCCGAAGTCACCTTCACCTATGACGCACTCGGCCGCGTCCTCGCCGAGACCGTGGACGGCCGCGTCGTGCGGTCGGAATACGACGAGCTCGGCCGGCGTCGCGTCCGCCACACGCCCTCGGGCGCCGCGTCCCAGTTCGACTACGGGCCGGCCGGCACACTCGCCGCGCTGCACGTCGGGAACCGCTCGCTGCGCTTCGAGCACGACTTGGCCGGCCACGAACGGGTCCGCCGCTTCGGCGCCGCCGAACTGCGCCAGAGCTGGGCCCCCGGCGACCGGCTGGTGGCCCAGACGGTCGTCGCCGGCACCCGAACCACTCAGCACCGCGAATACGGCTACCTCGCCGACGGTTACCTCGCGTCCGTGACCGACACGATCACCGGCCCCCGCAGCCTCGACGTGGACCGCGCGGGCCGCGTCCGGGCCGTGGTCGGGCAGGGCTGGCAGGAGAGCTACGCCTACCATCAGACCGGCGTCATCGCCCAAGCCCAGACCCCCGGTGCGCCCACGGCGGGGTCGCGCGCGTACCGCGGCACCCTGCTCACCGCCGCGGGCGTGGTCCGCTACGCCCACGACCCCGAAGGCCGCACCACCCTGCGCGGTGGCGGCCCGGCGGGGCCGCAGTGGCAGTTCCGGTGGAACGCCGAAAGCCGCCTGACCTCGGTGCTCACTCCGAACGGCGAGCACTGGCGCTACCGCTACGACGCCCTGGGCCGCCGCGTCGCCAAGCAGCGGCTCACCCCGGACGGGCGCGTGGCCGAACAGGTCCAGTTCGCCTGGGACGGCGACACCCTCGCCGAACAGGTGCGCACCGGGCCGGGACAGCCACAGGTCGCCACCGTGTGGGAGTGGGAGCCGGGCACCGGCCGCGCCCTCACCCAGACCGAACACGTCCTCGGCACACCCGACGAACGGTTCCACACCATCGTCACCGACCTCGTCGGCACACCCAGCGAACTGCTGGAGGAATCCGGCGACATCGCCTGGCACCGCCAGGCCACGCTGTGGGGCAAAGTCCTCGACGGACCGGGCCGCACGACCACACCGTTGCGGTTCCCCGGCCAGTACCACGACGCCGAGACCGGGCTGCACTACAACCTCAACCGCTACTACGACCCCGAAATCGGCCGTTACCTCTCCCACGACCCGCTCGGCCTCGACCCCGGCCCCGACTCCCAGGCCTACGTCCTCAACCCCACTGCCATGGCCGACCCGCTCGGCCTCGCCCCCACCGTCACCCCGTGCGCGGCCAAGAAGAAGCAGCAAGCGGCGGCGGCCGGGTCGTCGAAGTCCAAGGTGAGCAAGGCGAAGCAGCAGCTGACCGGTAACACTGCCGGGCCGAGCAAGAAGGCGCCCAAGGTGAAGACCAAGCCGGACGGCAACGCGGCCAAGTCCGACGGCAGCTACGGCACCACGAACCACGAGCAAGCCCGCACCTGGGACAAGTTCCAGAACGAGATCAAGAACGACTCGACCTGGAAAGACCCCAACAAGCTCGTCAGCGGCAAAACGCACGAATCGGAGCACCCGATCGGGTACAAGGCGATCGGCGGGGACGAGTTCCAGCGCGCCAACGCCCACGAAACGGATATCCGGAACCGCGTCAAGGCCGACCCGACCCAGCCGAAGACGCAGGATGAAGCGGACAACATCAAGGTGGCCAGGCGAATGGAGGACGACGCGCCCGCCTACCAGGAGTCGGCGCAGGCGCACCGTGACAACATCGGCACCGGCGTGCGAGGTGAGAAGGACGGCTCGGGGTTCAACGCCGACACCTACCGCGAATCCCTCGGCAACACCTTGAAGGAGGGCCGGCCGAGCGACGGTGTCCAGCTCAACCAGCTCACCTACGCCCACCAGCACACGAAGCCGACGATGGTGGACAACCCCGACTTCGTCAGCAAGGGCATGACCCCGGACGAGCCGAAGAAGATCAACGCCTGGGAGCCCAACCCGCACTACAAGAACGACATCGAGACGCCGAACGAGCCGAAACAGACCCACGCGATCCAGGCGGCTCCCGAGCGGGACAGCTTCCGACCGACCGCGGGCACGGTCCAGGGCAAGGTCGCCGACGATTCCTACCACCACATGGTGGACAAGATGGAGGGCAAGTCGGTCGAGTACAGCGACGGCACCGGCGGTATCGGCAGGCCGGGCGGCACCGCGCACACCCCGCCGGTCTCGCACGACGACGTCATCGAGATGCACACGGCGCGCGACGTCGTGCGGGACGGCGCGGGTGTGTCCAAAGAGGACATGGAGATGTTCATCCACGACAAGGAGATGGGCCACCGCGTCAAGCCGCCGACCGACGAGCAGCTCAAGGAGGCGGCCGACTACGTCAAGGACGACCCCAAGGTCGACATGTCCGACCAGGCAATCAAGGACCGGATCCGGGAGCAGCAGGAACGCATGCAGCAGATGATCAACCGGCAGCGCGCCAACCGCGACTGGGCCGACGACCCGGACGCCATGGACGTGGACGGGTGACCGGCGTGCCGACGAGGGTGGTGTACTGAGCACTTGCTCGGACCGGGCCGCACGGCTCGGTCCGAGCGCGGCTCACAGCCGGCGCGAGATCACCAGCCGCATGATGTCGGACGTGCCTTCTTCGAGCTTCGCGTCGCGCATCCACTGCTCGACGGCGAACTCGCGGGAGTAGCCCAGCCGCCGAGGGTTTGCACGGCGGCCCAGGTGCAGAACATCGCGGTCTCCGGCGCCTGGAGCTTCGCCATGGCCGCACTCCAACACCGTGGGCGGCACGGCGACCACGACGCGGGCCGCACGCAGAACGGTGCGGCCGGTGGTCACTTCGACCCCGTCCGGGGTCTGCCGGATCGAGAGCACGGGTTCGCCGAGCCGGACGCGGTCACCGAGCGACCCGGCCATCGCTGCGTGCCGGTGAGCAGCTCCGAGATCGCCCGCCTGCTGCGCCGCAACGTCAGGTCCTGCAGGTACTCGCCGATGTTCAGCAACCACAGCACGGTGAGCGCGACGACGTTCTCCCGCAGCACGAGACTCGCCACGGTCGCCGCCGACACCAGTGCGTCGGTGCCGGCGCCCCGCCCGCCGGACAACGACCGCAGCGCGCCCCGCAGGAACGGGTACCCGGTGAAGATCGTGACCGCGGTCGCCACCGTACGGCTCGCCGGGCCGAGCATCGGCGGCCTGCGCAGGCCGTAGCGCCGCACGCCGAGCAGTACCAGTGCCACGCCACCGGCGACCATCCGCAGCATGTCGCCGGTGCGCACGTCCGCGGAGCGCGGCGCCCGCGTGACCGGTGCCGCCGCATCCGTGCGCAGCGCGGCTTCGACAGCCGCCACCAGCTCGCCGTGGTCGCACCGCCGGTGGTCGTACCAGACCACCACGCTGCCGGTGCGCGGATAGGCGTGCACCTGCCGTACCCCGGGAACGTGGTCGACCGCGTCCTCGACCGCGACCGCGCGCGCCCGGCTGCCCCGCAGGGCGGCCGCGACGAAGCGGACCCGGCCGGCCGCGTCCGAGACGAGGTTCAGCGCTGTGTCCGGCACGGCACTCAGTGTTCGTGTCCGTGCCCGGCCGAACCGGCTACGGGTGCCTGTTCGCCGATCCGTTCACGCGCCTCGCTGACCACATCGGCCGTCGCCAGCCGGGCATTCTCCGCGCCGGTCTCGGCCGCGCGCGCACCCTTGAGGCCCCAAGCCGTCACCGCAACGGTCGCCGACCGGAATGCACTCGACCGGGCGACCTTCTTGGCGCCGTCGTAAACCGCCGCCCCGGCGACGCCGGTCACCACCACACCGACCGCTTTCGCGGCGAACCGGCTCAGCAACACCAAGCCTCCTCAGACATCCGGCCCGTCGCCACCCGCCCGAGCTGCGACGGCACCGCATCGGCGACGAGAAAGGCGCGAGCTTAACCCCGCCGACGATCACTGTCCTGCCCAGACATAGTATCCGATAACGATTTTCGTTGTCACTAAGGTCGAAACGTTCTCACGGGAGAGACAAGGCGCCCGCGCAAGGGGCAGCGCTCGCCACAGCCTGAGCCTTGTGGCGAGGCTCCCAACGAAGTACCGTCGCCTCATTCGAGTTTAAGAAAGATCTTTCGGTATTTCGAATCGAAGGGACTCGGGGGTCAATGGCGACAACGATGAGGACCACCACGGCGATGGGCAGACGGCGGGTCGCCGTCGCGTGCATCATCGGGAACTTCCTGGAGTACTTCGACTTCGGCGTGTACGGGTTCCTCGCCGTGGCCATCGGGCACGAGTTCTTCCCCGGCGGGTCCAGCGCGGTGGGGCTGCTGAAGTCCCTGGCGGTGTTCGGGGTGGCGTTCGCGGTGCGGCCGCTGGGTGGCGTCGTGTTCGGGCTCATCGGGGACCGGGCCGGGCGGAAGGTGTCGTTGTCGGCGAGTGTGGCGCTGATGGGCGTCGCGACGACGTTGATCGGGGTGCTGCCGTCGTACGCGACGATCGGGATCGCGGCGCCGGTGCTGCTGGTGTTGCTGCGGTGCCTGCAGGGGCTGGCCGTGGGCGGCGAGTGGGGTGCGAGCTCGGCCTACCTGATCGAGACGGCGCCGGCCGACCGGCGCGGGATCCCGGGCAGCTTCCCGTCCATGGCGGCGGCGCTGGGGCTCATCTTCGGCGCCCTGCTGTCGCTCACCTTCCAGCTCTCTCTCAGCGCCGCTGCCCTCGACAGCTGGGGCTGGCGCGTGCCGTTCTTCGTCGCGGCGCCGCTGGCCGCCGTCGGCCTCTACGTCCGCCAGCGGCTGGAGGACACGCCGGTCTTCGAAGAGCTCGCGAAGAGCGACGCGCCGCGGGCCCGGCTGAAGGACGCGCTGCGCCGCGACCAGGCGAAGGCGATCTTCGTGACCTTCGGGTTCTCCTGGATCTGCGGGGTGGGCCTGTACTTCCTCGGCACCTACGTCGTGAACTACCTGACCGCGACCGCGCACGTCGGCAGCACCCGCGCGACCGTGCTGACCTCGATCGGACTCGCCGTCTACTGCGCGCTGTGCCCGCTCGCGGGCCGGCTGTCCGACCGGCTGGGCCGGCGCCGCACGCTGCTGTTCGGCTGCCTCGGCCACGTCGTGTTCGGCATCCCGGTGTTCATGGCGCTCGGGACCGGGTCGACACCGGTCGTGATCGTCGCGCTGATCGTGTTCGCGATCTTCCAGGCACCGATCAACGCCAACACCTCGCTGGTGCTCATCGAGATGTTCCCGGCCTCGACGCGGCTCACCAGCGGGGCGCTCGGCTTCAACCTCGGCGTCGGCGCGCCGTCGGGCTTCGCGCCGCTGGTCGCCGCGGCGCTGGTGGTGTCGACCGGGCTGAGCTACGCACCCGGCATCCTGCTGGTCGGCGTCGCGCTGATCTGCGGGCTGATCCTGCTGTTCTGGCTGCCGGAGACGGCCGGGCGCGACCTCACGCTCGACGTCGACGCGACCAAGTCCGGCCACGCCCCGACGATCGCGGGCAAGGTGACCGAGGTCGTGTCGCCGTGATGCGAGCCGCGGTGCTGACGGCGCCGGACCGCTTCGAGGTGCACGACCGCCCGGTCCCCGAACCCACGGCCGACCAGCTGCTCGTGCGGGTGGCCGCGTGCGGGATCTGCGGCCACGACGTGCTGGCGCGCAAGGGTTTGCTGGCCGCCAAACCCGGCCAGGTGCTCGGGCACGAGATCGCCGGACGCGTCGAGGCCGTCGGTCCCGCCGGCGACACGTCGTGGCTGGGCCGCCGGGTCGCGCTCGTGCAGCGGTTCCCGTGCGGCACGTGCGCCGAGTGCGTGGCCGGGCACACCAACACCTGCCGCAGCGGCCCGGGCTTCTACGGGGAGGACCTTTCCGGCGGTTACGCCGAGTACGTCCTCGCCGGGCCGGTCAACGCGGTCGGCCTTCCCGACACCATCGACGACGTCTCAGGCGCGATCCTCTCCTGCGCGCTGGGCACCGGACTGCATGCGCTGCGCCGCACCCGGGCCGCGGCAGGCGACGTCGTGCTCGTGACCGGCGCGAGCGGCGGCGTCGGTGTCCACACGGTACGGATCGCCGCCGCACTCGGCGCCACCGTGATCGCCCTGACGAGCAGTGACAGCAAAAGGCAAGCGCTACTGGATTCCGGCGCCCAAGCCGTGGTGACCGTCGCGGAAGGCGCATCGGCCGTGCGCGCGGCCGCCGCGGACCTCGGCCGCCCGCGCGGAGCCGACGTCGCGATCGAGACCACCGGCACCCCGACCTTCGCGCTGTCGCTGAAATCCCTGGCGCCACACGGAAGGCTGGCCGTCGTCGGCAACACCGACCCCGGGGCCGTCGAAGTCCACTTGGGACTCATGATCCTCAAGGAGCTCGAGATCGTCGGCTCGGCCCACGCGAACCGCCGGGAGCTGCTCGACGTCGTCGACCTCGTCTCCAGCGGCAAGGTGGCCCCGGTGCCACCGCGGGTCTGGTCGCTCGGCGACATCGCCGCCGCTCACGCCGCCGTCGACTCCGGCGTGCTCGTCGGCCGGGCGGTGGTCCGGCCGTGACCGCCCCGCTGCACGGCATGACCGTGCTCGATCTGAGCCAGCAGCTGCCGGGACCGTACGCGACCTTTTTGCTGGCGTCACTCGGCGCTGACGTCCTCAAGGTCGAGCCGCCCGCCGGCGACCCGGCCCGCCGCTTCGATCCGCCGATGTTCGAGCGCGTCAACGCCGGCAAGCGCGGCGTTTTCCTCGATTTGAAGTCGCCGGCCGACCGCGAACGGCTGCTGGAGCTGGCAGCCGGCTGCGCGGTGTTCGTCGAGGGCTTCCGCCCCGGCGTCACCGCCCGCCTCGGCTGCGACGAGAAGGCCGTGCGCGAGGCGCGCCCGGACGTCGTCTATTGCTCGATCAGCGGAATGGGCCAGACCGGACCGCTGGCGGGCCATCCCACGCACGACCTGTCGCTGCAGGCCATGGCCGGAATCCTCGGCGACGCGGGAGAGTCCGACCGCATCGGCGTGCCGTGGGTCGACCTCGGCACCGCCACCACGGCCGCGCTCGCGATCACCGCGGCGTGGCACGCGGGCGGCGGCGCCTTCCTCGACCTGGCGATGCTCGACGTCGCGACGGCCTGGAACTCCGTCAAACCCCTCGCCGTCACCGAGCCGGAGGCGACCTACGGCGTCGTCGCGGCCAAGGACGGCTCCGTCGCCCTCGCGCTGCTCGAAGACCACATGTGGCTCCGCCTGTGTACGGCGCTGGCCTGGCCCGCCGACCCGGCCCTGGCCACCTACGCCGACCGGCGCGGCCACGCGGCGGAGATCCGCGTCCGGCTGGAAACCGCGTTCGCGCAGTACACCGTCGCGGAGCTGATCGCGCTGGCCCACGAGCACGACCTGCCGCTCGGGCCCACCGACGCCACGGGCGATCCGGACACCGTCGCCCAGCTGCGCGCCCGGGGCCGCGACCACAGCCCGGCCGCGCGCCACACCCCGTTGCCGCTCAACCTGATCGCCCCGCAGGAGTCCTGACATGTCCCTCTCGCGCTTCCGCGGACCGGACGCGACGCCGTGGCGCATCGGCGTGATCGACGGCCCGAACATGCCCAACCTCGGCCACCGCTCCGAAACCATCTACGGCCCGATCAAGTCCCTGGCCGACCTCCAAACGCTCGTGGCCGAGATGGCCGACGAGCTCGGCGTGTCCGTCGTCCCGTTCGCCTCCAACCACGAGGGCGAGATCCTCGACTTCATCCACCGCACCGCGCGCGAGGTCGACGGCTACGTCATCAACCCCGCCGGCCTCACCACCTACGGCGAAGCCACGCGCCACGCCCTTGACGACACGACCAAACCCGTCGTCGAATGCCATTTCGCCAACACCGCCCGGCACTTCGCCGAGGTGACGCCGCCACAGCTCGTGCAGCAGTCGCGGTTCACCTACACCGCGACCGGCCTGGTCATGGGCCTGCGCCAGTACAGCTACCTCGGCGCGCTGCTGGCCCTGACCCTGGCGCTGGACGACGCGGACTTCCTTGCCGGCGGGACCCGCCGGAACTGATCACCCTTGCCGTCTCGCCACCGGGGACGGCCGGGGATCCGCTAGGCTTTTTGGCGGATGACCAGCGACGAAAGGCAGGGGTGCGTGGCAGCCGACGCAGGAGCGGAACGGTTCTCGCGGGTGTTCGACACGCTCGAACTGCTCGTCGGGCACCCGGAGGGCATGACGCTCACCGAGATCGTGAAGCGGCTCGGGATGCCGGCGAGCAGCGCCCACAACCTGCTGCAGCGGATGGCCGCAACCGACGTCATCGTGGTCTCCGACGACCTGCGCTACTCGCTCGGCTCGCGCGCGGTGCGCCTGGGCATCCGCATCGTCGACGGGCTGGAGGTGCGCGACGTCGCCCGCCGCCCCCTGCAGGAGCTGACCCGCGCGACCGGCGAGGACGTCTACCTCGCGGTGCGCCTGGGCACGCGGGTGTCCTACATCGACCGGTTCCCCGGCACGCGCCCGATCGCGGTCGACATCCGGCTGGGCCAGTCGCTGTTCCTGCACGCCACGGCCGTCGGCAAGCTGTTCGCCGCGTTCCACCCGCCGCTGCACCGGCGGCTGATGGGCGAACCGCGGCCGCAGCTGACCGAGCACACGCTCACCGAAGAGGCCGATCTCGAGCGCGAGCTGGAGACGATCCGGCGCGCCGGCTACTCCGTGAGCCGCGAGGAAGCCATCCCCGGCGTCGTCGGCTACGGGTTCCCGATCCGCGACGCGTACGGCGAGATCACGGCCGCCATCCACATCTCGGTACCGCTCGCGCAGATCGACGAGACGCACGAGAAGCTGTTGCTGGACAAGGCTTTCGAGGCGGCCGCCGCGATCGAAGCCGACCTGGGCCGCAGCGGTGCGGACCTGTCGCGGCGCGGGCGCCGGGCCTAGCACCGCCTCAGTCGAGGCAGAACTCGTTGCCCTCGACGTCCTGCATCACCAGGCACGACTCGTTCTCCTCGTCGGCGACCAGGAGTTGCTGGCGAACCGCGCCGAGCGCGACCAGGCGGGCGCACTCGGCTTCGAGGACGGCGACACGCTCCGCACCCACGAGCCCGGTGCCGACCCGCACGTCGAGGTGCACCCGGTTCTTGACGACCTTGCCCTCGGGCACGCGCTGGAAGTACATCCGCGGGCCCGCTCCGGTCGGGTCGCTGCAGACGAACCCCGCGTCCTGCTTCTCCGGCGGCAGAGAGCGGGTGAACTCGTCCCAGGTCGCGAACCCGTCCGGCGGCGGCGGGACGACGTAGCCGAGCACCTCGCACCAGAACCGCGCGACGCGCTCCGGCGACGCGCAGTCGAAGGTGATCTGGACCTGCCTGACTGACCCCATCGGCCCACCCTAGCCCGACGTCGTCTTCTCCCGCATGCGAAAACCGGTGGAGCGATGCCACGTGCGCCATTACCGTGCTGTCGAACCACGTTGCCCAGGAAAGGGCGTGCCGTTGTACACGCTGTGAGACCTCCCGAGAGCTGATTCGTCGCGCGTCGCGCCTGTGCGCCGCGCTGACTTTGCTGCGGACTTCTCACAGAAACCGGTGTACTTCTGTGCTCACCCATTGGGTGGTCGAACCCACCCGTTTTCCCGTCCTTTTCCGTCGCTGCACGGCCTGCGGTCACGACCGTTTCCGGGCCAGTGGCAAATTCCGCGTCAACGCCCATCACAAGCTCCTCGAAGCCTGGCTCCTCGTGCTCTGCACCTCGTGCGGGGACACGGTGAAGCTCTCGGTCCTGGAGCGGGTGAACGTGCGGTCCATTCGTCCCGATGTGCTGGAACGCTTGCACACCAACGACCTTGGCCTGGTCGCAGAGCTGCTCCAGGACCCTCTTGTGCTGCACCGCAACCGGGTCGCTCTCGGCTGGGACGGTGCGTGGCGGCTCGACACCGGCGGCTCGGATCATCTCGACCAGGAGGTGCTCGACGTTTCAGTGCACTTCGCCGCCCGCGTTCCGGTGCGTCCGGTGCGCCTGATCGCCGAAGGCTGCGCACTTTCCCGCGCCGAAGTCGAAAGACTGCTCACCGAAGGAAAACTCGTTTCGGCGACCCGGCTGAGCACCAAGCTCTCCGGCGACTTCACCTTCACGCTCAAACGCTGAACACTGCGGCGGCCGGGGCCTGCCCCGGCCGCCGTCAGAGAAAGTCCCAGCCTGGGCGGCCGGACTTGCAGGTCTCGTAGGCCACGGGGTCGATGGTCTGGTAGATGCCGATCACCGTCTCGCCTTCGCAGGTGACGCGGCACAGGTGTTCGTCCAGACCACGCAGGCTGATGCGGGTGCGGGGGTTCGTCAGGTCGTAGGTCTCGCCCTCGGTCAGCTCCGGGCCGTCGTAGGAGCCCTGGTGGATGCCGCTTTCCGGGGTACCGCCGTACATGCCGCAGCGCAGGAAAGCCGTCTGCAGGCCGAGGTGCTCGTAGTGCAGCTGCTTGACCTCGCCGGTGCCCAGGCGGTAGTCGACGATGCCCTCGGCGAAGATGTCGGTGTCGGGGTCGAAGCGCAGCCGCCGCGTCGGCTTGGCCACGCGCGTCGCGCCCGGACGGCTGTCGCCGAACGGGTAGTACACGCGGTCGCCCCACAGCGTCCAGTCGGAGAACGGCACGAACGCGTTGCCCGACACGCCCACGTGGAGCCGTCCGCCGAGCGACATCGCGGGCCCGCCCACGCCGCGGCCCGTGCCCCAGTGCCGATCGCGGGTGCCCGCGGAGCCGGGGCCGAGTTCGACGCGGGTGCCGTCGGCCTCGACCCAGCCCTCGACCGTACCGAAGCCCTCGAACCCGGCGGTGACGTCGTTGCGCCGGCCCGGCGGCGTGCCGTGGGCCGAGTCGGACAGCGGCTCGCGGAACACCTGCCGGGTGGTGTCCCGGAACGTCAGGTCGTAGCTGATGCCCTGCTCGTTGGGCTCGAGCACGTAGCGCCATTCCCGCAGGCCGCGGATGATCTCCGGGGCGATCGGGCCGATGCGCAGATCGGCGCGGTCCACGCCGAGCGCGCGGAAGCTGCGCACGGAGGTGTGCCGGCCGCGGAAGTTGACGATGGCGTAGGCCTCGGCGCGGTCGAGGTTCGGGTAGAAGCTGCCGCCGGTCGCGACCATGACCTCGCCGGTCAGATCGTGGCAGATCATCCAGTACCGCTCGTAGGCGCGCGGGTCGCCGGTCGCCATCACGCGGATCGGGTCCGGCGTCTGGTGGATGAGGTAATCGTCCAACGGGGACAGGGGGAACTGCTCGGCGAAGTGCTCGTCGCCGACGGTCAGGTCGCTCATCGCCACCTCCTCAGCTCGGGTCGGCTTCGATCCGACGGACCAGGTACTCGGTGATCTCCCGCCGGGCGGCGGTGCCGTCCGGGGTGTCGGGCAGGTTCGTGATGACGCGGGACAGCAGGGCTCGCAGCTCGGCGTTGCGCTGTGCGGCTTGAGCGACGTCGTAGCCGGCGGGTTCGGCCGCCGCCGGGATCCCGAGGTCGTGCGCGTGGCGGGTCAGCAACTGCGCCATGGTGGCGTTGTCGTTGATGTAGAAGGGAAGCAGCTCGGACCACGAACGGCCGATCTGCTTCAGCAGCCGCCGCACGTTGGCCAGGTTCTCGTGGGAGTCCCGGCTCAGCTCGGGGTCGCCTGCGACGTCGTCCAGCAGGCGCTGCGCACCGTGCAGCTGGTCTTCGATGGTCGGGCGCACGTCAGCTCCTTTCGGCGATCGCGGTCAGGAGGGTCCGCAGCACGCGTCGGGTCGGGCGGTACGGTTCGTCGCTGCGCTCGTCGAGGAAGGCCCGGAGCCCGCTGACCTGCATGACCACGGTTTTGAAGGTCGAGAAGACCACCCACCACTCCAGCGCCGTCTCGTCGACGTCGAGGCCGGTGGTCTCGCGGTAGTGGCGGACGAGATCGGCGCGTTCCCACACGCCCTCGATGAGGTGCTCGCGGCGACGCAGGGGCTGCACGACCCAGCCGAGATCTTCCAGCGGGTCGCCGAGGTGCGCGAGCTCCCAGTCGAGCAGCGCGGAAATGCTGTTGCCTTGCAGCAGGATGTTGCCGGGCTTGAAATCCGCGTGCACGAGCACGGTTCGCGACGACGCGGGAGCGTGCTCGCGCAGCCACGCGAGAGCAAGGTCCACTTCGGGCAGTGCTTCGAGCTGGTCCTGGCGCAGCACGGCCTCCCAGCGGTTCACCTCGGCCAGCGCCGCATGCTCGCCGGGATCTTCGAGCACGGCGCCGAGGCCGGTCGAGCGCCAGTCGACGGAGTGGACCTGGGCCAGCAGTTCGCAGAACCGTCGCGCCAGGTCGGTGCGTTCGGCGAGCGGGCGGTCACCGTTGACCACGCGGTAGTCGCAGTCGCCGGGCTCGCGGCGCATGATCAGCGACGGTTTGCCGAGCCACCGGCCGTCCGAGTCCAGCCAGCGGGCCCGCGGCGCCGGGAGCCCACTCGGTTCCAGGGCGCGCAGGACGGCGAACTCCGTGCTGCGGTCGGTGTCGACCAGGCCGCCTTCGGGGTCGCGGCGCAGGATCAGCGGCTCGCGTTCGTCCGTGGCGGGATCGACGAGGTCGAACACCCAGTTCTCCCGCGAGCGGCCGAGCCCGGCGCGGGTCAGGTCGACGATCTTCGGGGCCGAGCCGAGCTGCGCCGAGAGGAACTCGTGCAGCTGCTCGTCGAGCGTGCTGGTCATGGCGTCTCCCGCAGTGAGGAACGGTGGCCGGGGGCCGCGATGGCGATGAGGGCGGCGGCTCGTTCGGTGAGGCTTTTGCCGCGCAGATCGGCGATCCCGTGTTCGGTGACGACGACGTCGACATGGGACCGTGGTGTGGTGACGGCGCCGGCGTGCAAGCCGCGCACGATGCGGGACCGGGTGCCGTCGCCCGTCGTGGCGGGGAGCATCACGACCGAACAGCCGTCCCGCGACTGCTGGGCCGCGCGCAGGTAGTCGGGCTGGCCGCCGATCCCGCCGACGTAGCCGGAGCCGAGCTCCTCCGCGTTGACCTGACCGGTGAGATCCACCTGCAGCGCGGAGTTCATCGCCACGAAGTGGTCGACGTCGGCGAACGCGCCCGGCCGTGACAGGTCCGAGACGGGTCGCACGAGCACCCCGGATTCGACCACCCACTCGTAGAGTTCCGCGGAGCCGGCGGCCTCGCAGATCGTCACGGTGCCCGGCTCGTCGCTCAGCGCGCCGGAGCGGGCGAGATCGAGCAGCCAGGAACCGGCGAGCGTCGAGTGCACGCGCAGGTTGCGACGGGACTCCAGCGCCCGGCCGATCGCCGACGGCAGCGTGCCGACGCCGAGCTGGATCGTCGCGCCGTCGGGCACCAGGCCGGTGACGTGCCGCGCGATCGTTTCGTGCACCGGCCCGGTCGCGCCGGCCGTGATCGTCGGCATCGGCCGGGAGCTGGGCACGGTCGCCGTCAGCTGCGAGGAGTGCACGCGGGGCGCGCTTGTGTGCGGCAGACGGTCGTTGACCTCTGCGACGACGGCGCGGGCGCGGCCGAGCAGGTCGTAGGTGTAGTCGACGGACAGACCGAGGCTGTGGTGCCCGGTTTCGTCGGCGCTCGACACCTGCAGCGCCACCACGATCTGCTCGGGGTTGCGGCTCGCGAGGGCGCGCGGGACGTCGCGGAAGTGACACGGGATCACGGAGACGGTGCCGTTCGCGGCGAGCCGGCCGAGCGGGCCCAGTGCCCCGAACGACACCAGCCGCAGCTCACGGGCGGCCGCGCCGGTGAGCGCGCTGCTGTGGCTGAGCCCGACGAACACCTCGACGTCGGGCGGGGCCGCCCGCACCAGCTGTTCGAGCAGGGGTGTCGGCTCGCCGGTGCCCTGCGCGACCACGACGAGATCGCCGGGTTTCAGGACGCCGGTGAGCCAGCTGTCGTCCGCGGTCACAGGACGACCACCGGCGTGACCGGGGTGGCCGTCGAGCCGACGAGCGGGATCGGGGCGAAGACGAACAGGAACGTCGACCGCGAATCGGCCGCCAGCGCGTCACCGAGCCCGGCCAGCTCGAGGTTTTCCAGCAGCGGCACGCCGTGCTGGTGCAGGAGCAGCAGGTGCGCGGGGAACCCGCTGGTCGCCGACTGCTGCTCCACGGCGTAGTTGTCCGCACCGACGAGCGCGACGTCGCGGTCGGCCAGCCAGCGCGCGGCTTCCTCGGTGATCCCGGGCTCGTCCGCGAAGTAGTCACCGCCGCGGCCCTGCGTTTCCAGCCAGCCGGTGCGGATCAGCACGGCATCGCCGGTTTCGGGCGTGACACCGGTCTCCGCCATGCCCCGGCGCAGCTCGTCGACCCCGACGGGGGCGCTCGGCTCCAGCGGGCCGCCGGTCGCGGCCACCAGGTCCACGAGCACCCCGCGCGTCACGACCGGGAGCAGCTTTTCGGCACCGCAGCGCTGGGCGCCGCGCGTGGTCCGCGTCGAGGCCTGCGAGTGTCCATTGTAGATCTCCTCGCCCGTCCACGCGTGGGACAGCGAGTCGACGTGGGTGCCGCTGTGCGTCGGGAACTGCACGGTGTCCTCGGCGAACCGGAAGCCGCCCGGCGTGCGCGCACCCAGGGCGTAGTCGCCGGCGTCGCGGTTCATGAACCGCATCGGCCCCGGCCGGTGACGCGGCGACGCGGTGGCCGGGCCGAGCGGCTGGGCGAGGCCGATCGTGCGGCCCGACCGCACGAGCCCGGCCGCGCGGAGGGTGACGTCGGGGGTGACGAGGTTGAGCGCGCCGGCCTCGTCGCCGGTGCCCCAGCGGCCCCAGTTGCCCGTCATGGCGTGCCTGCTTTCAGCTTGTCCTGCACGAGTTTCTCCGCCTCGTCGCGCAACGTCCGGCGGACGAGCTTGCCGGTGCCGGTCTTCGGCAGCCGGTCGACGATCGCCACCGCCCACGGCACCTTGTAGCCCGCGATGCGCTCCTTGCAGTGGGCGATCACCTCCTGCGCGGTGAGCTTTCCGCCGCGCGCCACGACGAACGCCACCACGACCTCGTCGCGGCTCGGGTGCGGCGCACCGAGCACCACGGCCTCGGCCACGTCCGGATGGCCCGACAGGAAGCTCTCGACCTCGGCCGGGGAGACGTTGATGCCCGAGGTCTTGATCATGTCGGTGATCCGGCCGATGAACGAGACCGTGCCCTCGGCGTTGACCACTCCGCGGTCGCCGGTGCGAAACCAGCCGTCGCCGGTGAAGGCGTCCGCGTTGGCCTCGTCGTCGTTGAGGTAGCCCGGCGTCAGGCGGCCGCGCACCTGAAGTTCCCCCGGCTGGCCCGCGGGCAGCAGCGCGCCGGTTTCCTGGTCGGCCACCCGGATCTCGACGCCGGTCAGCGGCTCGCCCTGCGTGCTCAGGCGCGTCCCGAGCGGCATGCGGTGGTCGGTGACGCAGCAGTTGCCGTAGGTCTCGGTCGAGCCGTAGACGTTGCACATCTCGCTGATGCCCAGCTGCGTGATCGCGCGCTCGACTTCTTCGGGGCGGCCGATGGTCAGCCCGGTGCGCAGCGACTCCACCGCCCGCACGTGCTCCGCCGGTCCGTTGGCGAGCGCGTCGACCATGGCGGGCAACAGGTACGCGGCCGTCACGCGCTCCGCCGCCATCAGCTCGGCCGCGGTTCGGGGTTCGAACTGCTCCTGCAGCACGAAGCACGCCTGGTGCGTCATCGTGGCCATGAGCGCGTTGGCGCAGCCGAAACTCCAGAACAGCGGGGAGCCGAACCACACGCGGTCGTCGGCGGACAGACCCATGCGCTCGCCGATGTGGAAGCCGTTGAGGATCAGGTCGCGGTGGCACAGCGGGACGGCCTTGGGGTTCTTCGTCGAACCCGAGGTGTAGAGCACGAACGCGGGTTCACCGGGCTCGGGTTTCGCCGGGGTGGCCGGCGGCTTCGGCAGATCGGCCCACGCCAGCGCCCCGTCCGGCACGTCGTCGCCGAGCACGACGACGTGCCTCAGCTCCGGGAACACCTCCCCCGGCTTCCCCAGGTCCGGTACCAGTTTCCGCAGCTCGCCGACGAGGTCGTTGCCCCGTACCCGGTCCACCATCACCAGCACCGACGCTTTCGAGCTGGTCAGCAGGTACTCGATGTCGTAGGCCTTGACCCACGTGTTGAACGCGTCGACCCGCGCCCCGGCCGCCATCGCCCCGAACGCCACCGGCACCCACGCGGTATCGTTCGGCGCCAGCAACGCGACGACGTCCCCTTCGCCGACGCCGATCCCCTGCAACGCCCTGCGCGCGTCGTCCATTCGCTCGTTCAGCTGCGCGTACGTCAGCCGCACGCCGCCGACCACGAACGCCTCCCGCCCCGGCACGGCCGCGGCACCCGCGCGCAGCAGGTCGGGCAGGGTCTCGGCAGCAGGCGTCGTGGTCATCGCGACATCATCGTCACTTTCGTAATCTCGAATCGAAATTCGTATATCCGTAAGCTACCGGCCGCGCGCCGAGAGAGTCAAGACGATCGGCAGCTGCGGCGAGAGCCTGCCGCGGGCACGACGACGCCGGCCCTGGAACCACCGCTGGGTACCAACGGGTTCGCAGGGCCACGACGAAGTCCGGCGACAGCCGGCACCTCACGCCCGGGGCGGGCCTGCGATTCCGCGGGCGATGACGTCGTCGGCGTCCACACCGGACTCCGCGAGCAGGGCGCGCGTGTGCTGGCCCAGCGCGGGAACGTCGCCCATGCGGGCTTCGACGTCGGCGAAGGTCGCGGGTGGCAGCAGGGCGTCGATCTCGGCGAACTCGGTGCCGACCTTGCGCCAGCGGTCGCGGGCGCGCAGCTGGGGGTGGTCGACGACCTGGCCGACTTCCTTGAGCTGGGCGGCGGGAACGCCGGCCGCGGCGAGGCGCTCGTCGAGCTCGGCGTTGGTCCAGCGGGCGGTGTGGGCGGCGACCGCGGCGTCGCAGGCGGCGCGGTGGGCGACGCGGTCGACGTTGGTGGTGAACCGCGGGTCGTCGGCGAGTTCGGGCGCGTCGAGTACCGCGGTGACCAGGGTGCGCCAGCCGCTGTCGTTCTGGACGCCGATCAGCATCTGGCCGTCGCTGGTCGGGAAAGCGTCGTACGGGGCGATCGAGCTGTGGCTCAGCCCCATGCGGGCGGGCTGGGTGCCGGCGTACATCTGCGTGTACAGCGCGTAGCCCATCCACTCGACGGTGGCCTCCAGCATCGAGACCTCGATGGTGGCGCCCTCGCCGGTGCGCCAGCGGCGCAGCAGCGCGGCCAGCACGGCCTGCGAGCAGTACATGCCCGACGCGATGTCGGCGGTCGGGATGCCGGTCTTCGCCGGCGTCTCGGGCGTGCCGGTGATGGCGATGAGCCCGGCCTCGGCCTGGATGAGCATGTCGTAGGCCTTGCGCTGCTCCATCGGCCCGCCGGCGCCGAAGCCGGACACGTTCACCACGACCAGTTCCGGGTGCTCGGCGCGCAGATCACCGAACCCGAGGCGGTCGGCGGCACCAGGGGCGAGGTTCTGCACGAACACGTCCGCGCCGGCGACGAGCCGGCGCGCGATGTCGCGGCCCTCCGGCACTTTCAGGTCGAGCGCGATCGACTCCTTGCCCCGGTTGAGCCACACGAAATGCGCCCCGGTGCCGTGGACGACGTGGTCGTAGCCGCGCGCGAAGTCGCCACCGTCGATGCGCTCGATCTTGATCACGCGGGCACCGAGGTCGGCGAGGTTGCGGGTGGCCAGAGGAGCGGCGACGGCCTGCTCGACGGCGACGACGGTGACCCCTTCGAGCGGGCGCGTCACGACTGCTTCTTCTTCTCGGCGCGCACGAGCCCGCCGCCGACGATGAGCCGCTGGATTTCGCTGGTCCCCTCGTAGAGCCGCATGAGCCGCACGTCGCGGTAGATGCGCTCGACCGGGATCTCGCGCAGGTAGCCGCTGCCGCCGTGGATCTGCACCGCCAGGTCGGCGGTCTTGCCGGCCATCTCGGTGCAGAACAGCTTCGCCGCCGACGGCGCGATCCGGCGGTCCTCCCCCGTCACGTACAGGCGCGCGGCCTCACGGGCCAGCGCCCGGCCGGCGAGCACGCCCGTCTGCTGGTCGGCGATCATCGCCTGCACCAGCTGGAAGTCCCCGATCACCGTGCCGCCCTGGGTCGCGGTGGCGGCATAGGAGACCGACTCGTCGAGCGCCCGTTGCGCGGCCCCGACGGCCAGCCCGGCCATGTGGACGCGGCCGCGGGCCAGCGACGTCATCGCGGCCTTGTACCCGACCTCGCCGTCTCCGCCGACCAGGGCCTCAGGGCCGACGCGGACCCCCGTGAAGGTGACTTCCGCGGTGCGCGAGCCCTCCTGCCCCATCTTGGCGTCCTTCGGGCCGACCGTGATTCCCGGCGCGTCGGCCGGCACGAGGAAGACGGCGATGCCCGTGCCGGACTCCGACGCCGGCCGCGTGCGGGCGAACACGACGAACAGGCCGGCCTCGGTGGCGTTGGTGATGAACTGCTTGCCGCCGTCGATGACCCACCCGTCGCCGTCCGGCTCGGCGGCGGTGCGCAGGCCCGCCGGGTTCGACCCGGCGCCGGGTTCGGTGAGCGCGAACGAGGCGACGATCTCGCCGGAGGCGATGCCCGGCAACCACCGCGCGCGCTGCTCCTCGGTGCCGAACCCGACCAGGACCTGGCCCGCGATGCCGTTGTTCGTGCCGAACATCGAGCGCAGGGACAGCGACGTGTACCCCAGCGCCATGGCGACCTCGACGTCCTGCACGAGATCGAGGCCGAGCCCGCCCCACTCCTGCGGGATCGCGTACCCGAACAACCCCATCTCGGCGGCTTGGGCCCGAAGATCGGCGGGAATGGCGTCCGTGGTCATGATCTCGGCCTCGCGGGGCATCACGCGGGTGCGCACGAAGTCGTTGATCTGACCGAGGACGGCCGCGAACACGTCGTCGGGGACGTCGGGGTTGCCCAGGTACATGGCGATCAGTATCCGCCGAGCGGCCGCACATCGCCCAGCCCCGCCCAGCCGCACGATTCCGTTTCGCCGATCGTCCACATGACGAGAACGGCGTCCCGCTCACTGAGAAGCTGAGCTAAGCTCACGATGTGACGTCCTACACCCATGGTCACCAGGAATCCGTGCTCCGCTCACACCGCTGGCGGACCGCCGAAAACTCGTGCGCGTACCTCCTGCCCCGGCTCGCGCCCGGGCAGGCGCTGCTCGACATCGGCAGCGGACCCGGGACGATCACCGCCGACCTCGCCGCACTGGTCGCTCCGGGCCGGGTCACCGGCGTCGAGATCACCGAGGCGGCCCGCCGGCTCGGTGAAGCAGAGGCCACCCGGCGCGGCCTGGGCAACGTCGAGTTCGTGGTCGGCGACGTCCACGCGCTCGACTTCCCCGACGACAGCTTCGACGTCGTCCACGCCCACCAGGTGCTGCAGCACGTCGCCGACCCGGTGCGGGCCCTGCGCGAAATGCGCCGCGTGTGCCGCCCCGGCGGTCTCGTCGCCGCGCGCGACGCCGACTACCAGGCCTTCACCTGGCACCCCGCGGACGCGACGCTCGACCGCTGGCTCGAGCTCTACCGCCGAGCCTTCCGCGCCAACGGCAGCGAGCCCGACGCCGGCCGGCGGCTGCTCACCTGGGCCCACGCCGCGGGCTTCACCGACGTTGTCCCGTCGTCCGCCACGTGGTGCTTCGCCACACCCGAAGACCGCGCCTACTGGGGCGGCATGTGGGCGGACCGCGTCCTGAACTCCGACACCACCACCCAGATCCTCCGCGACGGCCTCGCGCAGCCGGCCGAACTGGAGGAGATCTCCACGGCGTGGCGCCGCTGGGTCGACGACCCCGACGGCTGGTTTTCCGTGCTGCACGGCGAAATCGTGGCCGTCGCGTAAAGTCCGCGCGAGAAATCAGATTTCGTCGACCTGATACGCGACCACACTCGCGGGCACGAGCAGCGCGCCGTTGCATTCCGCGGTCGCCGGGCCGAATCCATACGGGACGAAATCACCCGCCGCTAACCAGAACGCGTTTCCGCTCGCACAGTGGGCGATCACGCGGTAACCGTGACGTTCACCGGGCAGGCACGCGACGCTGATGCCCTGTCCGAAAAAAATGCTGTACCGCTCCCCGAAACAGCTCGCCGGCGCGAACTGGTCACCGCTCGCCGCCGCGGGAACGGCGGACAGACCGAGTAAAGAAAACAACACCGCGGCAAGAACAAGCAACTTCCGACGCACAATTCCTCCCAGGCACGAGGATCTCGACCTTTTCCAGCGTAGAAGCGCGGGAGAATTACCGGCAATTCATCGGGCGAGTGAGCGAAAGCCAGCGGAACGTCACAGCGCTGCTCCATTGGAGCCGGCCCGGGCACCCACCGGACACGTCCGCGCGACGGCCCGGCACACCGCGCAGAACTCAGGACCGCTTCGCCGCCGGCGCCCGGGGAGGCTCAGGACGTGGCCCTGCTCCCGGCGTTCGCCGCCTTGACACTGACGACGGCGTCGAGGTAATCGGCGATCGCGTCCCGGTTGCGGGTCAGGAACTCGATGCGTTCGGTCAGCCGGTCCTGCTCGCGGCGCAGGGTGGTGATCATCTCGGGGGTCACGTCGGGGACGTAGATGGTCTGCGGCTTGTCCAGGCACGGCAGGAGCTGTTCGATGATGCGGGTCGGCAGCCCCGCGTCGAGCAGCCCCTTGATCTGCCGGACGACGTCGACGTGCGACTCGGTGTACTCGCGGTACCCATTGTCGCCGCGGCTGGGCGCGAGCAGGCCCTGTTCCTCGTAGTAGCGCAGCAGCCGGGTGGAGACGCCCGTGCGCTCCGCGAGCTCACCGATCCTCATGTGTCCGAGACTACATTGACCTTCACACCGATGTGAAAGTTCAGACTCGGTCCTGTCAGGACAATCACGACTCGCTCGGAGAACTGCCATGAAGCTCGGACTCCGCCTGCCCCAACGACTGGGTGTGGACCTGCGGCACGACGTGGTCGAAGCGGCCCGCACGGCGGAAGCGGCCGGTTACGCCGGCTTGTGGACCTACGAACGGCTGCTCTTCCCGGAGAAGCCCCTCGAACCGTACGCGGTGCCGAACACGCCGTGGCCCGCCGCGTCGCGGCAGGCCGCCGACCCCCTGGCCGTGCTCACCGCCGCCGCGGTGGTGACCAGCACGGTGCGCCTCGGCACGTCCGTCCTGGTCGCCCCGCTCCACCTGCCCATCCAGCTGGCGAAGGAGCTGGCCACGGTCGACCAGCTCAGCGGCGGCCGCGTGATCGCGGGCCTGAGCACCGGCTGGTCCACCGACGAGCTCCAGGCCGCCGGCACCACCCGCGCCGACCGCGGCCGCATCCTCGACGAGACCCTCGACGTCTTCGACGCCGCGTGGGGCCCCGACCCGGTGACTTTCCGCGGCGCTCGCACGGTCATCGACAACGCGGCGGTCCTGCCCAAACCCGTGTCGAAGATCCCCGTCATGCTGGGCGGCGGTGGCGACTCCCGCGCCCTGCGGCGCATCGCCGAGCGCGCCGACGGCTGGCTGCCGCTGCTCACCACTCCCGGCCCGGCCGGCGCCGCCGAACTGCGCACCGGCTGGGACCGCATCCGGGAACTGGCCACCGACCACGGCCGCGACGCGAGCCGGATGGAGATGGTCGTGGTCGGCAACGTCACCTTCACCGACCGCCCGGCCGGCCCCGACCGCACCGCGTTCGTCGGCACCCTCGACCAGATCCTGGAAGACGTCCACACGGCCGCCGAGGCGGGCGCGGACGAGCTCATCGTGGATCTGAACCTGCAGGACTGGTTCACCAGCACCCGGCAGATGCTCGAGACCGCCGTGGAAATCCGCGACCGGGCCGACGTCTGACCGACGTCTGACCGGCGTCTGACCGGCGTCGCAACCGGTTCCGCGGCCAACGCCTGACCAGCGCCGGAGCCCTCAGCTCACGTTGTACAGCCGCGCGAGCGTCGCCATGTCCTCCTGTCCGAGTCCGGCCGACTGGGCCCGGTGCACGACCTCGACGGCGGTCCGCACCGTCGGGCTCTGCCGCGCCGGGTCGGGAACCGCGTCGAGGAACAGCTCGAGGTCCTTGCGCACCAGGTCCACCGCGAAGGCCACCGGGGGGTTGGTCTCGGACAGGAAGGCGTCGCGCTTGTAGCGCACGAACGGGGCGGCGATGGCGGACTCGCCGATCGTGTCGTAGGCCGTGCGCAGGTCGATGCCCGCGCGCGTCGCGGTGCCGAGGACCTCGCCGAGGGTGGCGTTGAAGGTGTGCAGCAGGGCGTTGACGCACAGCTTCAACGTCGAGGCGGTGCCGACCGGTCCGATGTGGATGGTCCGCCCGCCCAGGAACCGCAGCACCGGTGCGGCCGCGGACAAGTCCTCTGCCGCACCGCCGAACATGATCGTCAACGACCCGGCGCGGGCCGCGCCGACCGACCCGGAAACCGGGGCCTCGCCGAACCGGATCCCGTGTCCGGCCAGGGTTTCCGCCACTTCGCGCGCGATCGTCGGCCCGGAGGTGCCCATGTCCAGCACCAGCGCGTTCTCGGCGAGCGCGTCGACGACTCCGGTGAGCACGGCCCGCAAGGCCGGCCCGTCGGCGAGCATGGCGATCACCACGTCGGCCCCGGTCACGGCGTCGGCCGCGGAGGGCGCGACCCGGTCCGGCGCGATCCCGGCTCGCCGCGCGCGTTCCGGATCGCGGTTCCAGCCGACGACGTCGACGCCGCTGTCGACCAGCCGCAGGAGCAGCTGCGAGCCCATCGCGCCCAGGCCCAGCACCGCGACCTTCACGAGCGCCTCCCCGGGTCGATGAGGACCTTTCCGTCCACGCCCCCGGCGGCCAGCCGCTTGAGGCCGCGATCGGTGAGGTCGTCGAGCCCGATCACCGAGTCGAGCAGCTCGGCGCCGAGCACGCCGGCGGAAAGGATCGCCAACGCCGGCACCAGATCCGCTCCGCACACGTGCGCCACCGTCGACTCGACGGTGATCTCGCGCAGCACCAGGCCGAACAAGTCCACCGCGGGCGCCTGCTTGGGCAGGCCGACGGCGAGGATCCGCCCGCCGTCGGTGACCATCCGCAGCGCGTTCTCGAACTGCCCCGGCGCGCCGCTGGCCTCGATGACCACGTCGGCGCCACGCCCACCGGTCAGCTCCCGCACCGCCTCGACGACGTCGCCCGCCGCGTCCACGGTCCGGGTGGCGCCGAGCCGCGCGGCCCGCTCCAGCTTGTCGCCGGCGAAGTCGACGACGGTGACGTCGGCGTCGTCCAGGTGCCGCAGCCCGGCCAGGACGAAGGAGCCGATGGCACCGGCCCCGATGATCACCACGGAGTCACCCGGGCGGACGCCCGCCCGCCGCGCGGCGTGCAGGCCGACGGCCAGCGGCTGCGCCAGCCCGGCGTGGTCGAGGGGAACCCCGGCCGGGATCGGCCGGAGCATGCCGGCGGGAGCGGCGACGTACTCCGCGAGCCCGCCGGGGGCGTTGAGCCCGAGCGTGTAATACCGGCGGCACAGGTTGGTGCGGCCCTCACCGCAGCGATCGCACTGTCCACAAGAGACACCGGCGCCGGCGGCCACCAGATCGCCCGCGGCGAACCCCTCGCCGGCGTCCACGACCTCGCCGACGAACTCGTGGCCGATGATCATCGGACCGAGGTGCCCGCTGCCGGGGTGGCGCCGGGTGAGCGGCACCATCTTCGGGCCGGCCGCCCACTCCGTGGCGTCCGAACCGCAGATCCCGCTGCGCCGCACGGCGACGAGCACCTCGCCGTCGCGAAGCCGGGGCAACGGCACCTCTTCGATCCGGACGTCCTGGCGGCCGTGGTAGACGGCTGCCCGCATGGTCGGAGTCACCGCGCGGCCCCGAACTCGAGGTGCACCTTGATGTTCTTCGCCGTGTCGCGCGAGGCGGCGATCGCCGCCGCGGCCCGCTCCAGGGGGAACCGGCCGGTCACCAGGTCGGACAGGTCGAGCCCGGCGCGGGCGAGGAACCGCAGCGTCTCCGGCCACACCCCCGGCGAACCGATGATGCCGCGGATGCTCAGCTCCTTCGACTGGATGAGACCCAGCGCGGCCGGCGCGCTGCCGCCCACGTCGATGCCGACGTACACGACCCGCGCGCCGTGCGCGGCGACCTCCAGCACGTCGGCCATCACCGACGGCCGCCCCGTCGCCTCGATCACCACGGTGCCACCGACGCCGCCGGTCGCCTCGGCCACCTGCTCCGCGATCGGCCCGGCCGTCGGGTCGAGCACGACCTCGGCGCCGAGCTTGCGCGCCGCCTCCGCGCGCCCGGGCGCGGGCTCGACGGTGATGGTGCGAGCGCCCAGCGCCGCGGCACCGGCGGTGACGCCGAGCCCGATCGGACCGGCGCCGAACACCACCACCGTGTCGCTGGCGTTGACATTGCCCGCCTTCATCAGCGCGTGGTAACCGCAGCTGAACGGCTCCACGAGCGCGCCGTCGGTGAACGACAGCGAATCCGGCAGCCGGTGCAGCCACGCGGGCTTGGCGACGAAGAACTCCGCCGCCGCGCCGCTGATCGAGAAGCCGAAGTGGTCGTCGCCGATCACGCACTCGCCCACCACGCGGTCACCGGGCGCGAACTCCGTGACGTCGGCGCCGGTTTCGACGATCTCGCCGGACCACTCGTGGCCCGGGATCACCGGGTAGGAGAACGGGATGATGTACCGGCCTTCGAGCAGCTCGATGTCGGAGTGGCAGATGCCGACCGAGCGGGCCGCGACGAGCACCTCGTCGGCGGCGATCCGCGGCACCTCCAACTCGTCGACGGACACCGTGTCCGCCGCGGTGAACCTCAGGGCTTTCATGATCTCGCTCCTTCTCAGGCGGTGGCTTCGCCGCGGCCAGCGGGGGTGTTGAGGTGCGACTGGGACTCGCGCGCGGTCGACAGCGGGCCGTTCACGGCGATGTACCGGGGTCCCGCGACCAGCAGGTCCTCGGCCGGGAACTTGGTGATCACCTCGCAGCCCTCGGGCGTCACCACGAGCTCCTCCTCGATCCGGGCCGCACCGATGCCGTCGGCCGAGGGCCAGTAGGTCTCGAGCGCGAACACGTTGCCGACCTCCAGCACCTCGGGGTGATCGAGCGAGACCAGGCGCGAGAAGATCGGCTTCTCCCAGATGGACAGCCCGACGCCGTGCCCGTACTGCAGCGCGAACGCGGCTTCCTCGTCGGCGAACCCGAATTCCTGCGCGGTGGGCCACACCGACACGATGTCCGCCGTCGTGGCACCCGGGCGCACCAGCGCGATGGCGTGGTCCATGTACTCGCGGGCCCGCACGTAGGCGTCACGCTGCGCCCGGCTGGCCGAACCGACCGCGAACGTGCGGTAATAGCAGGTGCGGTAGCCCTGGTGGCTGTGCAGGATGTCGAAGAACGCGGGGTCACCGGGCCGGATCAGCCGGTCGGAGAACACGTGCGGGTGCGGCGAGCAGCGCTCGCCGGAGATCGCGTTGACGCCCTCCACATACTCCGAACCGAGGTCGTAGAGCGACTTCGAGACCAGCCCCACGCACTCGTTCTCCCGCACGCCCGGGCGCAGGAACTGGTACAGGTCGTCGTAGGCCGCATCGACCATCGAGGCCGCCTGGGTCAGCAACGAGATCTCGTCGGCGGTCTTCACGCGCCGGGCCTCCATGAAGACCTGCTGCCCGTCGGTGACCGTGACACCCGCTCGCTGCAGGGCGGCGAGGATCGGCAGCTCGATCACGTCGACGCCGAGCGGTTCGCCGAGCAGCCCGAACTTCTCCAGCTCGCGCTTGATCTTCGCGGCGACCTCGTCGGCGATGCCCGCGTCCGGGTGGAACGCGCCGCGCAGCGTGGAGATCCCGGCGCGGGCCCCGGACTCGGCGCGCGGCCGGACCGCGCCGTGGTGTGGCGCGTGCGGGTCGGCGTCGGCCTCGGCGGTCGTGGTGGCGAGCCACGGGTTGTAGAGCTCGTGATGCTTGGCCGCGGACCCG
This sequence comes from Amycolatopsis sp. NPDC051373, assembly GCF_040689465.1. Taxonomy (NCBI): domain Bacteria; kingdom Bacillati; phylum Actinomycetota; class Actinomycetes; order Pseudonocardiales; family Pseudonocardiaceae; genus Amycolatopsis; species Amycolatopsis sp. NPDC051373. Next base: position 97,036 of record NZ_JBFBAE010000025.1, read on the forward strand.
AAGTCCCACACGATCGGGTCAGTGGTGCGGGTCAGCAGGGAGAACCGGATGAGCTTGTCCATGGCCCACGTGCCGATGTGGGTGGCGGACATGTAGCGGATGTTGGCGAAGTCGAACGCGAGGACGGCGCCGAGGCTCGACTTGTCCAGCTGCTCGCGCAGGCGCTGCAGGCGTTGCGTGCGCAGGCGTTCGTGGTCGATCCGGGTCTCCCAGTCGACGGCGTTGGGCCCGAACGTGGCGATCGGCATGAGTTTTCCTTTCCCCCGCGGCGGTGGACCGCCGGGAACGTGTGACGAGCGGAGCGGCCTCAGACGAGGACCATCCCGCCCTCGATCGGGATCACCTGCCCGGTGATGTAGTCGGAGTCGGGGCCGGCGAGGAACACGGCCGTGGGCACGAGGTCCTCGGGTTCGGCCGGGCGGCCGAGGAGGATGTCCCCGGCCATCGCGGCGAACCCCGAGTCGCCCTCCCCGATGCGCTCGAGGTCGCGGTCGAGCTTGTCCCACAACGGGGTCCGCACCACGCCGGGCGCGAACGCGTTGACGGTGATGCCGTGGCCGGCCAGCGCCCGCGCGCCGGACTGGGTCAGCGAGATCACGGCGGCCTTGCTCGCGCAGTAGGGCGCGAAGCTCGCGAAGCCCTGGCGCCCGGCGATCGAGGCGGTGTTCACGATCTTGCCGCCACCGCCCTGCCGGATGAACTGGCGGGCCGCCTCCTGGCTGCCGAGCACGACGCCGAACGCGTTGACGCGGAAGATGCGCTCCCACACGGCTTCGGTGATGTCGAGGAACTTCTCGGGCTCGTTGAACCCCGCGTTGTTGAAGTACGCGTCGAGCCGGCCGAACTCGCTCACGGCGAGGTCGATCGCGGCGCGGACGTCTTCGCGGTCGACGACGTCGACGCGCCGGTGCACGGCGCGCCCGCCACTGTCGCGAATGGACTGCGCCACCGCGGCGGCTTCGGGCTCGTCGCGGTCGGTGACGACCAGCGCCGCACCCTCGGCCGCCATCCCCCGGGCGAGGGCGGCTCCGATCCCCCGGCCCGCGCCGGTCACCACCACGGTCCTGTCGGTCAGCCGAGCCGGCATGGCCACGCTCCTCTCGTCGAGACGCTCGACGTTCGCTCCCGCTGAACGAAACGCCGCCGATCTGGGATGTTGCGCAGGTCGCACCCAGGCGTGTGTACAGCCACAACGCACGAACGTATGATCGAGTGAACAGTCGGCGATGGCGCCGTGAACGGAACGGGAGCGGCACCGTGGACGACCGGATCGGCCCTGCCCTGCGCGAAGCGCGGATCAGGCAGAAGCGCACCCTGCGCGGGGTGGCCCTGGCCACGGGGCTCTCGGCGAGCCTGCTGTCGCAGGTCGAGACCGGCAAGTCGCAACCGTCCGTGAGCACCCTTTACACGCTGGTCAGCCACCTGGGCCTGTCGCTGGACGAAGTGCTCGGCCTCGAGGTCGCCGGCCGCCGCACGACGACGGAGCCCGGTAGCCGCCCGGTCGTCCTCGAGCCCGGCGAGGCCGGCACCACCATCCAGCGCGCGGCCGACAACCCGGTGCTGGACATGGACAACGGCGTGCGCTGGGAACGCCTGGCGATCGACGGCTCGCGGTCGGTCGAACCGCTGCTGGTGGCTTACGAGCCCGGCGCGAGCAGCTCCGTCGACGGCGGGCTGATGCGCCACCCGGGCAGGGAGCACGCTTACCTCCTCGACGGCGAGCTCACGCTGCGGTTCGAGTCCGACGAGCACGTGCTGCGCGCCGGCGACTCGTTCTCCTTCCACTCCGAGCGCCCGCACCTCTATGTCAACCACACCGACGCGCTCGCGCGGGGGCTGTGGTTCGTCGTCGGCCGCACCGGCTCCGGCCGCCCGCGCGACTGGCTCGCCGAGCCGCCGGCCGAACTGTTCGAGCTGCTCGGCCAACCGCTCCCGGCGACGAGCGACGAGCGCTGACCGAGCCGGAGCGCGTGTCCCGCGCATTGCGTCCACTGTGGTCATTCCGCTGTGCTCATTCCGCGGCGTTTGATTCCGCTGTGCTTGATTCGACTGTGCTTGATTCGGGCGTGGCGGGCGGGATGATCCGCTCCGCGCGCAAGGTCTCGAAGAGCCGGGCGAAGGAGTCCAGTGTGCTGGTGTAGCCCGTGAACCCGGCCTTGCGGCTCTTGCTCATGTCGGTGAGGCATTCGATGGGCCGACCCAGGTCGCTGTCGGTGTGCCACCACGAGGCGACGCGGGTGAGGTCCGCTTCGCGCAGCCCGTGGCGCTCGGCGATCCGGCGCCAGACTCCGGCGGCGTCGGCCATCTGCTCCTCCAGCGGAGCGGGCTTGCCGTCGAACCCGGCCGGCGTGACGCCGAGCAGCTTCGCGAGGCGCGGCCACATCCAGCGCCAGCGGAACACGTCGCCGTTGGCGATGTTGAACGCCTCGTCGCGCCCGTTCTCGTCGGTGGCCGCCCACACCATCTGGTCGGCCAGCAGCCCGGCGTCGGTCATGTCGGTGACGCCGTTCCACTGGACCTCCGAGCCGGGGAAGCGGAAGTCCCGCCCGGTCTCGCGGCAGACGGCCGCGTAGACCGCCAGCGTCATCCCCATGTTCATGGCGTTGCCGACGGCGTGGCCGATGACGGTGTGCGCCCGGTGCACGCTCCAGGTGAAGCCGTGGCGCTCGGCGGCCGCGAAGAGCTCGTCCTCTTGCGCGTAGTAGAAGTTCGGCACGTCGAGCCGAGCCTCGTCCTCGTGGAACGGCGTGTCGGGCGTGACCCCGGCGGCGTACGCCTCGAACGGCCCGAGATAGTGCTTCAGCCCCGTCATCAGGGCGACGTGGCGCACGGCGCCGCCCGCGGTGGCCGCCGCGAGCACGTTGCGCACGATGCCCGCGTTGACGTCGATGTTCTCCGCTTCGGTCGGCTGGCGCGACCACGCGGTGAGGAAGACGTGCGTCGGTTTCGTGTCCGCGAGCGCGGCGCTCAGCGCGGCCGCATCCTCCAGGTCGGCACGGACCGAGCGGACTCCGGCGATGCCGCATTCGCTGCGGCGGGACACCCCGGTCACCGCCCAGCCGCGTTCGACCAGCCGGGTGGCCACCGCGGCCCCGGCGATGCCGGTGACCCCGACGACAAGTGCTGTTTCGGTCACTGTCTCCTCTTTCTGCTGGGGGTGGTGCGAGTTCAGACCAGGGCCGGGGTCCGGCGGCGCACCCGGGTGTAGATCGCCGCCGCGACGAGGATCAGGATTCCCTGGAAGAAGTACTGCCAGCTCTGGCTCAGGTTCAGGAACGTCGTCGCGTTGAGCACTTCCTGGATCAGCGCGGCACCCAGCAGGGTCCCGATGAACGACCCGCGCCCGCCGGCGAGGCTCGCGCCGCCCAGCACGACCGCGGTGATGCTGGAGAGCGTGTAGCTCACGCCCTGGGTCGGGTCGCCGACGCCGATCTGGGCCATCAGCAGCAGCGCGCCGAATAACGTCAGGACGGCGCAGCCGATGTAGGCCAGCACGTGGACCCGGTTCACCTTCACGCCCAGGCGCCGCGCGGACCCCTCGTTCGAGCCGGCCGCCCGCAGGCCGCGGCCCCAGGCGGTGAACCGCAGCGCCAGCTCCAGCCCGACGGCGACGAGGACCGCCACGAGAAACGCGATCGGCACGAACCCGACCGTCGCGGTGATCGCGTCGGTGACCGACGTGCTGATGAACCCGCCCTGGAACGGCCGCAGCAGCAGGGAGACGCCCTGCAGTCCGATGTAGAGGGTCAGGGTCGCGGCCACCGCGGTGAACCCGCCGAAGCGGATCAGCACCCCGTTGAGCACCCCGGACCCGACGGCCACCACGAGCATGATCACGAACGCGAGCGCCACGAGGAGTGGCGAGTGGCCATCGGTGACGAAGAACGACGCGATCACCACGAGCAGCCCGGCGAGTGGACCGACCGACAGGTCGATCCCACCGGTCATGATCACGATCGTCTGGCCCAGGCTGATGAACGCGAGCGCGGTGAGCAGGGTCAGCAGGGAGGTGACGTTGAACGGCGCGAGGAACCGCACGTTGTGGGCGAAGGTGTAGCCGCCGAGCGCGACGATGACCAGCGCGAGCACGAGGCTCGGTGCGTAGTCGCCCTTGGCCAGGTCGCGCAGGCGCTCGGCCATCGGGGTCCGCCCGGTCGACGGAGCCGGTTTGGCCGGCGCGGCCTTCTTCGCCGAGGGCTCGTCCCTGCGCAGCGTGGTGGCGTTGACGACCGAGCCGGTGATCTTCTCCTCGGTCACGTCCTCGCCGGTGAGCTCGGCGACCACGTGGCCGCGGGAGAACACCACGACCCGATCGCAGAGCCCTTCCAGCTCCTTGGCGTCGGACGACACCACGACCACCGGCACCCCGGACGCCGCGATGTCGCGCATGATCGTGTAGATCTCCGACCGGGCGCCGACGTCGACGCCCTGGGTCGGCTCGTCGGCCAGCAGCAGCCGCGGGGCGGCGAGCAGGGCGCGCGCCATCACCACCTTCTGCTGGTTGCCGCCCGAGAGCGCCATCACGTTCGTCTCGCGCGAGGCGGTCTTGACCGAGAGCTTGGCCAGCTCGGCGTCCACTCCTGCTCGTTCGCGCTCGCCGGAGACCACTCCCCCGCTGGCGAACGAGGGCAACGCGCTCACGGCCGCGTTCTCCCGCACCGACATCGCCGGCAGCAGGCTCTCCCGGTGGCGGTCAGCCGGCATGTACGCGGTCGAGCTCACGAGGGCCCGGCCCCGCAGGGGTACGCCGTCGAGCACGATCCGCCCGGTCGACGGGCGCAGCCCGGCCAGCGCGCGCAGGAACTCGCTCTGGCCGTTGCCGACGATGCCGGCGAGCCCGACGATCTCCCCGTGGTGCGCGACGAGCCGCGCGTCGTGGAAACCCTCGCCGGACAGGCCTTCGACCTCCAGCGCGATCTTCGCGTCGGCCAGATTCGTGCCCTTCTCCGGGAACGCCGAGGCGAGCTCGCGCCCGACGATCAACCGCAGCATCTCGTCGTCGGTGAGGTCGGCCACGGCGGAGTGCCCGCGCGCCCGGCCGTCGCGCAGCACCGTGACCTCGTCGGCGATCTCGCGCACCTCGGCGAGCCGGTGGGTGATGTAGACGACCGCCGTGCCGCGTGCGGTGGCCTGACGCACCTGGTCGAAGAGGATCTCGGTCTGCTCCGCGCCCAGCGGCGCGGTCGGCTCGTCGAGGATCAGCACCTTCGGCTCCAGCGCGATGGCCTTCGCCAGCTCCAGCAGCTGCTTCTGCGCGACGCCGAGGTCGGCCACCCGGTCCTGCAGCCGCAGGTCCGAACCGACCCGGCGCAGCAGTTCCACCATCCACACGCGCGGGGTGCCGGCCGGCATCCGCTCGGCGGGCACGGCGAGGCGGATGTTCTCCGCGACCGTCATGTCGGCCAGCACCGCGGGGTGCTGGTGCACGATCGCGATACCGAGCCGGCTCGCCCGATCGGTCGTCAGGGCCGCGATCGGCTCCCCGGCCACCGTGATCGTGCCCTCGTCGGGCCGGGTCGAGCCCGACGCGACGCCCATCAGCGTGGACTTGCCCGCGCCGTTCTCACCCAGCAGCGCGTGCACCCGGCCGCCGAAGACGTCGAGCGATACCTCCGACAGTGCCCGCACGGGCCCGTAGCTCTTCGACACCCCGGAGAGGCTCAGTGCCGCAACTTCGGTCATGGTTCCTCTCCTACTTCAGGGCCGCGGTCTGGTCCGCTTTGGACAGCGAGCTGGACACGAACGCGTCGCTCGGGAGCTCCTTGTCGCACGTGACGGGGTGCGGCTGCCCGGAGATCGAGTCCTCGAACGCGGACTGCGGGTACACCAGGTCCTTCGGCACCACACCGCCGGTCGCCTTGGCCACCGCGACGTCGATCGCGAGGCGCGACATCGCGTTCTGCGAGGAGACGGTGAACAGCTTGAACGGGTTGCCGGCGTCCTTCTGCTGCTGCCAGTTGCAGGCGAGCTGGTTGGCGTCCTCGGTCGCGATCGCCGGGATCTTGCGCCCGGCCGAGGTGAACGCGGAGAACGAACTCGCCAGCGCGGCACCGAAGTCGGTGGTGATCGCGTCGATCTCCGGGTTCTTGGCCAGCGCCGCGGTGATCACGCGCTGGGTCTGCGCGGCGTCCCAGTTGGTCACCTCGTACGGCGTGGTGCCGACGAACTGGATCCCCGGGTGGTCCTTGAGCACGCTCTGCATGCCCTTGTACTCGTCGAGGCTCTGCGAGTTCGCGGCCGGGCCGCCGAGGTTGAGGACCTTGCCCTTGCCGTTGAGCGCTTTCACGAGCCACTGGCCCCACAGCACCCCGGCCTGCTCGAAGTTCGTGCTCACGAACGCGTCGTAGTCCTGGCCGGGCGTCCCGCCCGGGTTGACCCGGTAGGGCACGGTGACCACGCCCGCCTTGTACGCGCTGCGCAGGGCGGGCAGCACCGCCTGGCCCGCGTCCGGGAAGACCACGATCGCCTGCGTGCCCTTGGCGACGAGGCCCTGGATGTCCGAAATGGCCTTCTGGGTGTTGCCTTGCCCGTCGGTGTAGGTGAACGACGTGACGCTGGGGCACTTCGCGACCTCGGCCTTGGCTTCGGCCGTGGTGACCTTGCGCCAGTTGTTGTCGCCGAAGCCGTCGGCCAGGCCGAGGGTGACCTGCTTCGAACCGCACCAGGCCGGCGCGTTCGCGTTGGCGGGTTTGCCGCCCTCGGCGCTGGTCGAGCCGCCGTCGTCCACCGTGCAGGCGGTGGTGACGAGGGCGAGGGAGGCCAAGCCGGCGAGCAACGACCGGCGAAGGGGCTGGGGAGACATGGAAAACCCTTCCTACTGCTGGGTCCGGGGAGCGGGGACACGGCGGAACCAGCCGCGCACGGCGGCCCAGTTCACGGTGTAGACGGCGACACCCGCGGCGAGCGCGAGCGCCTGGACGATGTTGTTCGTCGCCGCGCTGACGCCGAGCGTCAGCACGAACTGGTCGAGCTGGGACAGGAACAAGGCGGCGATGGCACTGGCGACCGGGCTGCCCTTGCCGCCGAGCAGGGACGTGCCGCCCAGCACGACGGCCGCGACCGATGGCAGCAGCAGCGTGTCGCCCTGGAACGCGCCCGGCGTGGTGACGATGCCGGCCAGGAGGATGCCCGCGGTGCCGTAGAGCAGCGACGCCCAGACGTAGGCGGCGAGTTGGTGGCGTCGCACGCGCAGGCCCGCCAGCCCCGCTGCCTCCGGGTTGTCGCCCACGGCCTCGAACCGGCGGCCCGGCACGGTGCGCTTCATCGCGAAGCCGGTCACCGCGACGAGGACGACGGCGATGTAGACCGCGTAGGGCAGGCCGAGGAAGCGGCCGGTGACAAGCGAGTGCAGCGTGTCCGTGGTCGTCACCGGCGAGCCGCCCGAGATCCCGAGCACCACCGCGTACAGCAACGCGTTGGTGCCCAGGGACGTGACGATCGCCGACATCCCCAGCCGGCTCACGACGAGGCCGTTGAGCAGCCCCGCCGCCAGCGCGGCGCCGTAGGCGAGCAGCACCGCGGGGAGCAGCTTCCCGTTGTCACCGGCGGGGTAGTGCGTCACGATGATCACGCTCAAGGACACGGTGCCAGGCACCGACAGGTCGATTCCCGCCTGCTGCACGACCAGCGTCTGCCCGAGCGCGACCACGGCGAGCACCGCGGCGAAGGGCAGCATCCCCTGCAGCGAGCTGCGACCCAGGCTCTCGGGCTGCAGCAGCAGGCTCACGAGGAACAGCAGCGCGGTCGCGACGAGGATCGTCACGAGGCCACGCGAGGCACGCTGCGCCGTCGTCTGCCGCCAGAGGCTCGGCCGGCCGGGCGGGCGGTCGGTCCCCGAAGCCGGGGCGGGCGACGGGGCCGACTGTGTGACGACCACGGAACCCCTTGTCGTGTCGCTCATCGGATCGCTCCTCGGGTGCAGCGCACCGGGTCGCAGGGCAGGACGAAGTGTGTCCACAAAGGTCTTGCGGACAGTGGGAAACGGTTGTGGTGCACAGGTGGTCCGAGTCAGCCGACCTGGACGAGCAGCTTCTGCGCGTCGCCTTCGGGGTCGAGCAGGCGGTCGAACCCGCCGGCGACGACGTCGTCGACCGCGATCACCTCGGTGAGCACGCGCTCCACCGGGAAGCGGCCGGTCGCGACGAGCGAGATGATGCGCGGGAAGTCGAACACGGGGTAGCACCACGTGCCGACCAGGCTCAGATCGCGCTGCGACAGCGCCATCGGGTCGATCGTGGCGGGCCGGACGTGCAGGCCCACCTGCGTCGCGGTGCCGTGGGAGCGCAGGCTGCCCAGCGCCGTGGCGAGACCGGCCTCCGAGCCGGAGCACTCGGCGGCGACGTCGGCCCCGATCCCGCCGGTGAGCGCGCGGACCACCTCCGGCACGTCCTCGGCCAGCGGGTCGAGCACGGTCGCGACCCCGAGCGCTTCGAGCAGGGCCCGGCGGCGCGCGTTCGGCTCGCTCACGAAGATCTGTGCCGCTCCGGACGCGTGGGCGTACAGCGCGGCGAGTGCGCCGATCGGCCCGGCGCCGGTGATCAGGACGCTGTCGCCGGAGGTGAAGCCGGTGCGGTCGACGCCGTACGCGGCGACCGCGGCCGGCTCGACGAGCGCGCCCTGCACGTCCGACACCGATTCCGGCAGCACCGAGATCTGGTGCTCCGGAACCACCACCTGCTCGCTGATCCCGCCGCCGTCCCAGCTCAGTCCCGTGCAGGCCATCCTCGGGCACAGATGGTTGAGCCCGCGGCGGCAGTAGTAGCAGTGTCCACAGTAGATCAGCGGCATCACCGAAACCCGGTCGCCGACGCGGACGCCGGTGACCTCGGTACCGATTTCCAGCACCTGCCCGGAGAACTCGTGCCCGAGCACCTGCGGCGCCGCGGCGTGCGAGAGCGGGTGCGGGCTGGTCGGGATGACGATCGGCCCGGTGGCGTACTCGTGCAGGTCGGTGCCACAGATCCCGCACAGGTAGGGACGGACGCGCACTTGCCGCGCGCCGACCCCGGCCGGCTCCGGGATGTCCTCGACCCGGATGTCGTGCTTGTCGTGGAAGACCGCGGCGCGCATGCTGAACTCCTCGTAGGTTCTCCGGAAACCCGCGCAGCCGGGATCCGGGCGTGGACACGGCGTCGATACTCGCCGGGTTCACTCCCGTTCGACGACGCTGTACAGCGGTAGTGAACAATGAACCGGCCAGTGAGTCAAGAGTCAACGAACAACTTTGGCAGATACGCAGGTCAAAGGCGACAGTCCTTGACAGCACTGGGTTTCGGACTGTTCACTTGGAGCAAACGTCTGCTGCAGCGCGTCACCGCAGCACTTCCGGCACTCCCTCTGCCGCCTTCCCCGGAGGAACCTCATGGACCTCGGCACGCGTCTGGGCCACCTGTCCTATTCGACCCTCGTGCACCCGGGTGACACCTGGGACGAGATGAGCGCCAGCCTCGAGACCTACGTCCCCGAAGTGAAGCGCCGGGTCTCGCCCGACGCGCCGTTCGGGGTGTCACTGCGGATCTCGGGCGCGTCGGCCGACCGGCTCGCAGATGACGGCCCCGAGCGTGACCGGCTGAAGAAGTACCTGGCCGACAACGATCTCTACGTCTACACCGTCAACGCGTTTCCGCACGGGCCGTTCAAGGGCCGTTCGGTGATGGAGAACGTGTACGAACCGGACTGGAGCACCGAAGAGCGCGTCGCCTACACCACGCGCGTGGCCGACGTGCTCGCCGACATCGCCGCGGCCGGGGTCGAGCCGACCATCCAGACCGTGCCGCTCGCCTACCGGCCCAAGGTCACCGGCGAGGCGTACGTGGAGCTGTTCACCCGCAACGTCCTGCGCGTCGTCGCCCACCTCGTTGCCCTCGAACGCCGTACCGGCCGGCGGGTGAAGCTCGCGATCGAGCCGGAACCGTTCTGCTACCTGGAAACCATCGAGGAGACCGTCCGCTACTTCAGCTCACGGCTGTACTCCCGGGCCGCGGCCGAAACCCTTTCGGGCCTCGCCGACCTGCCGCTCGCGGAAGCCTTCGGCGCCCTGCGCCGCCACGTCGGGATCGTGTTCGACATCGGGCACCAGGCCGTGGAGTTCGACGACATCCCCGCCTCGCTCGACCTGCTCGCCGGCGCCGGCGTGCCCGTGTTCAAGCTGCAGCAGGCCGCCGCGCTGTGGGTGCCCGAGGTGACCGACGAGGTGGTGCGCGAGCTGGAGCGGTTCACCCGCACCATCTACCTGAGCCAGACATCCGAGCTGCGCGAGGGCACCGTCACCCGCCACCTCAACCTCTCCGACGCGATCGCCGCCTGGCGCCGCGACCCCGGCGGCGCGCGCGAATGGCGCACCCACTTCCACGTGCCGGTCTTCCTCGACGACCTCGGCCCGTTCCGCACCACCCGGTTCGCCTTGGAACAGGCCCTGGACCGCCATCGCGCGCAGCCGCAGTCGTCGCACCTGGAGATCGAGACTTACACCTGGGACGTCCTGCCCGAGCACCTCAAGAGCGGCGACATCACCGACTACGTCGTGCGGGAGCTGGAGTTCGTGCGCGACCGGCTCACCGCTTGAGCCGCTCTCGCGGCGAGAGCGTCAAGCTATAGTGAACACTGACAAACGACGGCGCGAGGAGCGAGACGTGGCAGCGAAGCACGAGCCGGCGGCGGAGCACTCCGAGTCCGCGAACCTCGGAGAGCAGCTGCGGGCGCGCCGGCAGGCGTCCGGGCTGTCGTTGCGCCAGTTCGCGCGCGATCTCGGGTACTCGGCCGCGTTCGTGTCGCAGATCGAGAACAACAAGTCCCAGCCCTCGGTCGCGACCCTGTACGCGATCTGCAGCGCCCTCAACGTCTCCATCGACGAGTTGTTCAGCAGCGCCGCCGGTGCGGGGGCGGAGGAACCGCCCGCGCCCGCACCGGAGGCGGGCGTCGAGAAGCACAGCTTCCACGGCGCGCTGGCGAAGCTCAACGAAAGTCCCGAGGAGCAGCAGAGCCCCCTGCTCCGCCCCGGCGAACGGCGCCAGCTCGTCCTCGACTCCGGCGTCACGTGGGAGCAGCTGTCTTCCATCCACGACAGCACGGTGGACTTCCTGCACGTCCGCTACGAAGTCGACGGCAGCTCCGTCCCCGACGACAAGCTCACCCGCCACTCGGGCATCGAATACGGCTACATCATCAGCGGCACGCTGGAAGTCGCCCTGGCCTTCGACACCTACCAGCTCCACGCCGGCGACTCCATCGCCTTCGACTCGACGACCCCCCACCGCCTCACCAACCGCGGCGACGGCCCGGCCGAGGCGATCTGGTTCGTCCACGGCCGGAAACCGGCTCGCTGAACCCACCCGCAAGCGCCGGACCCGGCAGCGTCACGAAGCGCCGCCGCGGTCGTCGCTGCGGACGACGCCCGGGCTCGCCGAGCCGTCGAGCCAGCCCAAGCCCTCGGCGTAGAGCACCTCGACCGCCGGTCCGCGCAGCCCGGGGAGGTCACGCATGACCCGGTAGCCGTTGTCCTCCTGCAGGTAGCCGAGGTGGCGGTAGCCGGCCGGGAAACTCGCCAGCACGGCCGAGTCGAGGTCGAGAGTCGTGGCCGGGTCGACGACGTCCATCCGGTCGGACTCGTAGATCGGCTGTCGGCGAACGATTCCCCAGCGCCCGTCACGGCGTTCGAAGAAGTCGAAGAACCGCCCGGTGCACGTCACATCGACGAGCGTCTCGTCGACCCGCGCCCGCTGCTCGATCTTCATCTTCGTCTGGGCGATCGCCCGGTCACCGGCGACCTCGCACGTGAAGCCGCCGAGGAAGTGCAGGATCTGGCCGCCCCGGTCGAAGGCCGCTCGGCTCACCTCGATGAACTCGGTGAACGGGCCTTGGAACCACGTCGCGGTCATCCAGCCGTCGGTGTGCCAGACCGTCGCGAACTTGTCCCACTGCGCGGAGTCGCGGTACAGGGCCCAGTCCTCGACGACCTTCCGGATCTGCTCGTTCGCCGAACCGTCGGTGTCGTGCTCGTTGTGGAGAGGCATGCGCCCCACCATTTCCCGCCCTGCGCGGAATGTCGACGGCCGGCTTCCACCGACCGGAAACCGTGACGAAATCATCCCGCGGCGGGCACGGAATCGAGCACGACGCCGAAGTGCTCGCGATAGGCCGCGAGGACCGCGTCGTCGTCTTCGAGCACGCTCTCGGTGCGCGTCTCCCCCACGGTTTCGATCAGCCGGGCGCCCGCGATCGTCACCCGGCCGCCGGGCCTCACGAGCGAACACGTCGGCCCGTGCGCGAAGGGCGAAGCCGGCGAGTTCGCGTGCCACCAGGCCATCGCTTGGAAGTCTTCGAGCTCTCGTGGCCTCGCTTCGAGGCGGTAGACCACGTTTCCGTCGCACAGCACGTCGACATCCCCGTGCGGCGCGGGCAGCACGGCGAACCCGCCCGCGGGATCCGGCTGCTCCTCGGTGGTCGCGAGCCGCAGCGGCCGGATGCTGAACCGGCCGAACCCGACGTCGACCAGCCACGGCTCATCGAGGTCCACCCGCAGCGCCAGGTGGTCGAGCGGCGGGCCGAACCCGCCGCCCCGCCGCATCACGCGGCCGGCCAGCAGCCGCACGTCGAACCCGACGCCGCGCAGCAGCAAGCCGAACGCCCCGTTGAGCTCGTAGCAAAGGCCGCCACGACGCCGCCGCACCACTTTGTCGAGCAATGCGTTCTCGTCGAGGTCGACCTGCTCGCCCAGGTAGCGGCCGAGGTTCTCGAACGGCACCCGCTCCAAGTGCCGCCGTTGCAGCTCGCACAGTGCTTCGAGGCCGGGCACTCCGGGGTGAACCAGTTCGAGTCTGCGCAGGTAGTCCTCGACGTCCACGATCGCGTTCCTCCGGTGGCGGCTAGTTACGTTACAGCTATAGTGTGTAACTTCGAGGTTAACAGAGGATCCGTACCGTGGATCGACTTTCCCAGCGAGGTGGAACCGTGGCGCGAGCACGCCGAGCGACGGCGATCGAACCCGCCGGCACCGAAGACGGTCCGCGTCCGGTCGGCCGGCCCCGCGATGCCGCGCTCGACGAGGCGATCATCCTCGCCACCCGGCGACGCCTCGTCCTGGACGGCTACTCCCGGATGACGATCCGCGACATCGCCGCCGACGCCGAGGTCGGCCGCCCGACGTTGTACCGGCGCTGGGCCACCAAGTTCGAGCTCGTCGTCGACGCCCTCGACTACGGCTTCCGCAAGCAGCACGACATGTTCGAGATGGACCTCGACGAACTCGCCCCGAGGGAAGCGCTCGTGGAGGTCGTCCGGCGCCTCGATCCCACGTACTTCAACCCGGACGCGATGGTCCTGATGGGCACGTTCGCCGGGGAGGCGGTCCACACCCCCGAACTGCTCGGAATCCTCCGTGAGCACGCGGTCGAACCCCGCGTGCGCCTGGTCGAAAGCGTGCTGACCCGGCTGCAGGACCGCGGGGCCGTGCGCGACGACATCGACAAGCACACGATCGCGACGATGTGCTTCGGCAGTTATCTGGCCGCCTTCTTCCGCGGCGAGTCCGACCTGGACATCGCCGAGGCGGTCGTCTCCGTGCTGTGGCCCGCCATCGGGAAAAAGCCCGCCCGACGGCGCGCCACAGTGGACCGTCAGCACTGAACGGCGATCCCCGGCCACAGGACGGCGACGACCTGCTCGGCGAGCCCCTTGCGGTCGGGTTCAGCACGAAGGAATGCGGCGAAGTAGCTGCCGAAGCACAAGGTGGCGATCGTGTGCCGATCGATGTCCGGCCGCACCTCGCCGCGCTCCTGCAGTTCGGCCAGCACGCTTTCGAACTGCCGTAACCGGGGCTCGACGGCGTGCTCCAGGACGATCGCGAGCAGCTCCGGCGTCCGCATCGTCTCGCTCATGAAGTTGCCCATGAGCACCATCGCGTCCGGGTTGAAGTAGCACGGATCCAGCCGCCGGACGGCCTCGGTCAGCGCCTCGAGAGCGGGAAGTTCCTCCAGCCTCAGATCGGGATAGGTGTCTCGTTGCGCCCGGAGCCCGTAGTCGATCGCCTCGATGGTGAGCTGGAGCTTGCCCGGCCAGCGCCGGTAGATCGTCGGCCGGGACACACCGGCGTCGGAGGCGATGTCCCCGATGGTCATCTTCGAATAGCCGTCGAGAACCAGCCTCCGGCGCGCGGCCGTAATGATCGCTTCGTCGCGCCCGGGATCCAATGGCCGGCCACCGCGTGACACGGCCACCGCTTCGCCCGCAACCGAATCCGCCTTGCGTGAGTCCGTCATGGCCTGATTATCGGGTACGCCGCGGGCGGTCTTCACCGACCTCGAACGTTACAGCTATTGACTGTAACGTTCGGAGTGTCTTACCTTCGTTGAGCGCGGGGCACCCCGCTCCGGCAACGACGCCAGGAGAAGACAGCGCATGAGCGCGACACCCGAAGATCTGATCGAGCGCAGCATCCCGTTCATCAACGAGATCAAGAACCGCACAGCCGGAGTCGAGCTGGAAACCTGGCTCAACGAGAACCGGGGGCCGGGCTCCGAACTGTGGGACGACCTCGCCCGGATGATCAAGGAAGGCGTGACCGAGGGCTGGGCCGCCAACATCGAGGTGGACGGCCCCCACTACCGCCGCAGCAGGATCATCGAGCCGTCCGAGCGGTTGAACTGGTTCAGCATCACCGCGGTCTACCTCAACAGCGTCCCGCTGTTCTGCGGTGAATACCACCAGCACCCCTACGGCGAGATCAACATGGTCATCCCCCTGGATCCCGGTGCCCTGCTGCGCGGGCCGCGCGGCTGGCAGGGACCGGGATGGACCTCGCCCGAGCCGGGCAGCCACCACTACCCCGAGGTCGTGGGCGGCGGCCTGATCGCCTTGTTCTACCTGCCCGCGGGGCGGATCTCCTACGACATCACGGTGCCCGACGACTACGAGGTCACCGTGCCCGAGGGTTACGAGATCTCCGCGTCCGACGGGCGCTGACCCGAGGCCGACCAGCTGATGAACGACACCACCACCACCACTAAACTCGCCGCGCCGGCCGCCCCGGCCAACGGCGCGGCGACCGTCGTCGAGGCGCTGCTGACCCGGCGCAGCGTGCGCGCGTTCCTGCCCACCCCCGTCCCGAGAGCGGAAGTGGAGCGCCTGCTGGCGCTCGCCTCCCGCTCGGCCAGCAATTCCAACAGTCAGCCGTGGCACGTCCACGTCCTGACCGGCGAGCCGAAGCTACGCCTGACCGAGGCGCTCTGGCAGGCGCTGGACGGCGAGGGCCGCGTCGCCGAGACCGAGTACCCGTTCCAGCCTCCGCCGGAGGAGTGGGAAGAACCGTTCCGGAGCCGGCGACAGACCTTCGGCGAAGGCCTCTACCGGGACACTCTCGGCATCGAGGCGCACGACGCCGAGGGACGGCTGGCTCATCACCGCCGCAACTACGACTTCTTCGGCGCCCCGGTCGGCCTGGTTCTCACGGTCAGCCGGAGTCCGCTCGCCGGCGCGCTCATCGACGCCGGGCTGTTCCTGCAAGCGTTGATGCTGCTGGCCCGGCAAGC
The DNA here is from genome assembly GCF_040689465.1 of Amycolatopsis sp. NPDC051373. Classification (NCBI taxonomy): domain Bacteria; kingdom Bacillati; phylum Actinomycetota; class Actinomycetes; order Pseudonocardiales; family Pseudonocardiaceae; genus Amycolatopsis; species Amycolatopsis sp. NPDC051373. The sequence continues at coordinate 112,560 of NZ_JBFBAE010000025.1, forward strand.
GGGGCTCGACACCTGCCCGCAAGCCTCGTTCATCGACTTCTACCCGGTTCTGAGGCAGCACCTGAAGATTCCGGACGACCAGATCATCGTGTGCGGGCTCGCGCTCGGCCACGCCGATCCCGACCACCGCCTCAGCCGGCACCGGACAGCACGAGAACCGGTCGACACCTTCACGACCTTCCACAGCGGCGAAACCGTCTGATCGTGGACGGCACATTCGCTGCCGCTCGATGATTTTCCCCGATCCCCGGGCTTTCTCCCTCCCCTCGTATCGACACCGAATCTTCGGTGGATCGTGCCCCCACCCGAAAGGCGATATCGCCGTGCCTTCTCGAATATCGGAACCAGGCCGCACCGTGCACCTGGACGACCTGATCGACGGCCGACCAGTAGGCAGATTCCACTTCCTGGTCCTGGCTTTGACCGGCTTGGTCATGTTCCTCGACGGTCTCGACACGCAAGCGATCAGCTTCGTCGCCCCGGCGGTCGCCCGGGAATGGTCCCTGCCCGTCGCCGCACTGGGCCCGATCTTCTCGGCTTCGATCGTCGGGCTGATGATCGGTTATCTGGTGCTCTCGCCCTTGGCCCACCGGATCGGGCACCGGAAGCTCGTCATCGCCGCCACGGCCTTGTTCGGGGTGTTCACAGTGCTGTGCGCGGTCGCCGGGAACGAGACGCAGCTGATCGCGCTGCGGCTGTTGACCGGCGCGGGCCTCGGTGCGGCCATCCCGAGCGCCGTCGCGCTGGCCAGCGAGTTCGCGCCGGCCCGGCGCCGCTCGACGTTCGTCATGTTGATCTACTGCTGGCTGGCCCTCGGCTTCGTCGCGGCGAGCTTGATCTCCGGAGCGGTCATCCCGGCCTGGGGATGGCGGCCGCTGTTCGTGCTCGGCGGCATCCTGCCGTTGCTCCTCGCGCTGGTTCTGCTGAGATTGCTGCCCGATTCCCCGAGCTACCTCCTGCCCCGCGACGCCGTTCGAGCTCGCGCGACCCTGTGCCGCCTCGACCCAGACCTGGCTCCGACGACGCTCGTGCTGCCCGCCGAGCGCGCCTCCGGAGCCGCCGGGGCATCGGTGCGACACCGTTCTCCGCTGATCGAGCTGTTCCGGCGGCACTGGCTGGTGAGCACCGCGTTGCTGTGGATCGCGTTCATGCTCAACCTGGGTGTGTTCTACGCCGTTCAGAGCTGGTTGCCCACGATCCTGGGCCGGCTCGGGCACTCCCCCTCGACGGCGGTCCTCGCGACGGCACTCACGACGATCGGCGGGATCGTCGCGGCGCTCGTGATCGGGCCCTCGATGGACCGGCGCGGGCCGTTCGGGACGCTCGGTGTCGTCTATCTTCTCGGCGCGGTGTTCGTGTCGATGCTCGCGTTCGCGGTCGCGGGGCAGAACTGGATGGTGCTCGGCGCGGCGTTCCTCGCCGGCACCTGCGTGACCGGTGGGCAGATGAGCGTCGTCGCGCTGGCCACGGTGCTCTACCCGCCTCGGATCCGGCCGACCGGCGTCGGCTGGGCCCTGGGCATCGGCCGGATCGGCGGCATCCTGGGGCCGCTGCTCGTCGGGTTCGCCCTGGGCGGCGGGACGGCTCCCCGAACCGTGTTCGTGGTGATGGGTGCGGTCCTCCTGGTGGCCAGCGGTGCGGTCATGGCGCTGGCCAGGGTTTCGCGCACCGTTCGGACCGACGCCCGGCGGGCTGACGCCGCCGGCTCGTCCGCGGCCGGCTCGGATGCGACGCGATCAGTGGCGGTCACCGGCGACTGACGACCCTCGGCCGCCGGGAACCGAGCGGGCCACACCACGGCCCGTGCGGTTCCCGGCGGCCGGGTTCAGGGCACGTCCGTCGCATGTGGACGGTTGCCGGCCGGACGGGAGGGCCGGCCCGCCGGCGCATCCGGCTGGACGTGGCGGGAGATCTCCCTTGCCACGTCACGGATCACGGATGCGTAGCGCGACACGTCGACGTGGGAATGCGCGACGATGCCCACAGCCGCCCGCACGTCTCCCCTGCCGTCGGTCACCGGCGCCGCGACCGAAGAGGTACCGAGCGTCATCTCCTGGTGCACGGTGCCGATTCCGGTGTCGCGCGTCGCGAAGATCGCGGCGGCGAGCCGACCGGGTTCAGTCAGGGTGTAGCGAGTGCAGCGTGCGAGACCTCGCTGCTGCACCTGGGAAACGACGTGGGCGGGAGCGGACGCGAGCAGCACCTTTCCGACGCCGGTCGCGTGCAACGGCAGCCGCCCGCCGACCTCCGTGACGGTGCGGACGGCCCGCGGTCCGGTGAGCCGCTCGATGACCAGCGCGTCGTGCCCGGTACGGAGGGCGAGCTGCACGTTCTCGTGCGTGGACTCGTAGAGGTTCTGCATGAGCGGCAGGGCCGTCTCGCGCAGACCCGACGGGATCGTCGCACGGGTTCCGAGCTCCCAAAGCCGCAGGCCCACGCGATACCGGCCGCTGGGCGCGCGTTCGATCCCGCCCCACCGCTCGAGTGCGCCCAGCATCCGATGGGTCGTGGACAGCGGCAGGCCGGATCGCCCGGCGATCTCGACGAGGGTCAGGTCGGCCCCGTCGAAGACGTCGAGCAGGGTCAGCAGCCGATCGACCGTGGACCGACCGGGCTCACGCGCGTTACCGGACACGACACGTATTCCTTCCCGCCGCTGCCGCGGCCGCACTCGACGGCACCCGCCGGCAACCGATCACCCGCAGGTTTTGACGCCGGTGGCGATCCGGGCGACACGCTCTCCCTGGTGCCGGGCCGCCGCCCGGGCGGTCTCGTCGACGGGCGCCTCGCCTCGCCGCCCGACATGGCTGCTGCCGTAGGGGTTTCCGTCGGCGAACTTGACGGGATCGGTGTATCCCGGCGCGACGACGATGCCGCCGAAGTGGTGGAACGTGGTGTACAGGGCGAGCAACGTCGATTCCTGGCCGCCGTGGTCGGTGTCGGTCGTCGTGAACCCGGAGTACACCTTGTCCGCGAGCTGCCCCTGCGCCCACTGGGGACCCAGCGTGTCGAGGAACTGCTTGAGCTGGCTGGCGATGTTGCCGAAGCGAGTGGGTGACCCCATCACGATGCCGTCCGCCCACAGCAGGTCGTCGGGAGTGGCGACCGGCAGGTCGCGGGTCGCGGCGACGTGCTCGGCCCACGCCAGCCGCGACGCGATCGCCGCCTCCGGCGCGAGTTCGGGGACCTTGCGCAGGCGAACCTCGGCGCCGGCCTTCTCGGCCCCGATCACGATCTCCCGGGCGAGTTCGTGCGTGGTGCCGGTGGACGAGTAGTAGACGACGGTCACCCTGGTCGGCTCGGGCATGGGATCCTCTCGGTTCACGGCGGTCGGCCGTTCGAACGTTACAGTGAGGATGTGTAACTTATCAGGAGCCGGCACCCGGCGGGTCACGATGTGGCCAACCCGACGTGCGGCTTCCGGCGCCGGCACGACAGGGACAGTTTCGGAAAACTCACCGGATCCACAGCGTGAATACCCGATGTGAACACGGAGAGAACACCCGCAATCGGGTCACTTTTTGTCGAGATCGACTCACCGCCACTGCCCGGAAACGCTGCCGCCGCATTCGAGTAGGGTGACTCGAGTTCAAACTGCGGGGTTTCGAGAAAGGCTGATCCGAGGGTGACCGGACCACTGGTGCCGCTGGATGAATCGTGGTCGACGGCGCTGGCGTTCGCCGCGCATCCGGACGACCTGGAGTACGGCACGGCCTCGGCCGTCGCCCGCTGGACCTCGCAGGGCAAGAAGGTCGTCTACTGCCTGGCCACGAGTGGCGAGGCCGGCATCGACGCCATCGACCCCGCGGTCGCCGGACCGCTGCGCGAGGCCGAGGAGCGCGCCGGTGCGGCGGCCGTCGGCGTCGGCCTCGTGGAGTTTTTCGGTTACCCGGACGGCGTTCTCGAATACGGGCTCCCGCTGCGGCGCGACATCGCCCGGGCCATCCGCCGGCACCGCCCCGACGTGGTCGTGACCGGCAACTACCACGACCGCTGGGGTCCGGGTGCGCCCAACCAGGCCGACCACATCGCGCTGGGCCGCGCCGTCCTGGACGGGGCCCGGGACGCGGGCAACCGCTGGATCTTCCGCGAGCTGCTCGACGAAGGTCTCGACCCGTGGCAGGTGCGGCGGATCATCGTCACCCACAGCCCCGAATCCACCCACGGCGTGGACACCACGGAGTTCCTCGACCAGGGCGTCGCCTCCCTCGAAGCCCACGCCGAGTACCTGCGCGGCATCGGCCCGGGCGACATGGCCTCGCCCCGGGAGTTCCTCGAATCCACCGGAGCCGAGACGGGCGCGCGGCTGGGTGTGCGGTTCGCCGTCCCCGCCGAGGTGATCGTGCTCTGACCCGGTCGCGCGCGATGGTCCGTTGGTGATGGATAGTGACCATCCGTTGATCGGAACCCGCCGGGTGCGACGCGATCAACGACACTTTCCGATAGGGCGAGAAATCAAAACCTTCGGTATTGATCCCCGTCCCGGAACCGTCCTGACCTGAGACGTCAGAAGGCCGGCACGTCGGGTTCGGCCCGCTGTGTCGTCACCTCGGCGGCCGGTCGTCGCGACGTCATCCGGGTCGGGTGGCCGTACCCGATCCGCAGCAGCGCGTGCACCTGGCCCAGGCCGCGGAACAGCTCCAGGAACTGTCCCCGAGTGCTGCGGACCTCCAGTGGCTGCGAGAGGAACGAGGTGGCGAGGCCCTCCGCCGTGGCGGTGAGGAGGACGCGCTGCATGGCCATGCCGGCCCGGACGTCGGCGGCCGCGCCGTGGTCGCGCGTCAGCACGACCGCCAGCAACGGATCCTGCTCGAACACCCGCGAGGGAACGGCCGGGTTCGTGTGCGAGGCGCGGTTGCACACGACACCGGGGATCTCGTGCGGCGGCCCGAAAGCGGCCGTCGGCACCCCGTCCGGGCTCTCCGCCGCGCGCGCGGTCCAGAACGCCGACTCCGCCCGGAAGGCCGGATCCTCGGACTGCAACGACTCCGCTCGCCGGACGAGCGCGGCGACCTTCGGGTAGCGCCCCGAGGCGTCCAGGAACTCGAGCTGCCCGCCTTCGGTCAGCGCCGCCGACTTCAGCCGGGCGCGGGCGACCGCCGGCACCGCGCGGTCGACGAACGGGCGGCGGTTCGTGTGCCTGCGGTGCACCGCCTCGGCGAGCCTGCGGTCCTGTTCCGTCGAACGCCGGGTGCCGTCGAGACCGATCACGGCGAGCAGGTCCGGCGACGCGGGGTCCGGCAGGATCCGCACCCGCGCGCCGAGCCCGTTGAGCCGCAGGGTGATCACGAGGTTCAGCACGGCGGCGCCACAGGACAGCCTCGCCTCGCGCGCCGCGGGATCCGCGACCGCGAGGACCCGCTCGCGGTCGAGCCACACCTCGACCGCGGCAGCGTCCACCACGAACCGCCACGGCTGGGTGTTGTGCGGAGACGGCGCTCGCACCGCCGCCGCGAGGGCCTGGTCGAACGCGGTGGGGAGCTGGTCGTTCATCGTGGTCTCCGGGGGACGACACCTTGGGGCACCGTCGAGCCTGGTCCGCGCGGCCGGCCCGGTGTACGGGCGGCGGTCACGAGGTCGAGGGACCTAAGACCCCCGGTGACCGGCTCAAGGCAGGGGCACAGTCCACTCGACCCGCGTTCCACCGCCCGGGCGCGACTCGATCGTGAAGGTCCCGCCCGCCGATTCGGCCCGGTCGCGCAGGTTGCCCAGCCCGCTCGGCGAGACCTCGGCGGGCAGCCCGGCGCCGTCGTCCGCGACCGACACCCGGAGCACTTCGTCCTTGACCGACACCGCGATGGTCACCGACGTGGCATCGGCGTGCCGGACGGCGTTGCTGACGGCCTCGCGGACCACGGCCTCCACGTGTTCCCCCAGCTGCGCGGGCACCGCGTCGACGGTTCCGGACATGCTCACCGTGGGATGCACGGGCGCTTCGTCGGTGAGCTCGGCGATCGCGTCGTAGAGGCGGTGCCGCAGGGTCAGCCCGGTCGCCCCCGCCGCGCCACCGTGCAGGTCGAAGATCGCGGTGCGGATCTCGTGGACAATCTCGTGCATCTGGTCGACGCTGTCCTGAAGCCGCCGCTTCAGCTCCGGCTCCTTCAGCCGGCGGCGCGTGCCCTGCATCGCCAGCCCGACCGCGAAGAGCCGCTGGATCACGTGGTCGTGCAGGTCGCGGGCGATCCGGTCGCGGTCGGACAGCACGTCCAGCTCGCGGGCGGCGCGTTGCTGGGCCGCCAGCTGGAGGGCGAGCGCGGCTTGGTCGGCGAACGACGCGAGGACCGGCAGCTGCGTCGCCTCGAACGCGGCGGCGCCCGGCTCACGGACCGCGATCAGGACTCCCGACGTGCGGTCCCCCGTGCGCAGGGGCACCACGAGCGTCGGGCCGAACCGCCGGCCCCCGCCGAGATCCAGGCCCGGGATGCTGCGCGGGGTCCGGTCCCGGTAGACCGCGCCCGGAACGGTCGAGGCGGTGTCGATCCGCAGGCCGGTGAGCTCGACCGCGCTCACGCTCGCGCAGACGGTGATCGTCAGGTCGGTGGCCTCGTCGTCCCAGTCCTCGTCGACGTCCAGCCGACCGGAGTTGGGCAGCGCCAGCATCGTCACGTCCGAGCCGGTCAGCTCCAGGGCCCGTTCGGCGATCAGGTTCAGCGCGTCGGCCGGGTCCGTGCCGCCGAGCAGCTCGGTCGTGACCTCACTCGTCGCACCGAGCCACCGCTGTCGCACCTGCGCCTGCTCGTACAGGTGCGAGTTCTCGATCGCGATCCCGGCCGCGGCAGCGAGCGCTTGCACCATCACCTCGTCGTCGTCGGTGAAAGCGCCACCGCCCTGCTTCTCAGTGAGGTAGAGGTTGCCGAAGACTTCTTCACGCACCCGGACGGGAACGCCGAGGAAGGAGTGCATGGGCGGGTGGTGCGCCGGAAACCCGACGGACGCGGGATGCTCCGAGATCTTTTCCAGCCGCAGTGGCTTCGCCTCGTCGATGACCAGGCCCAGCAGCCCGTGGCCCTCGGGCAGGTGACCGATGCGCTCCCGCGTCGCCGAATCGATGCCGAGGTACACGAACTCCGCGAGCGAACCGTCGTCGGCGAGCACCCCGAGCGCCCCGTACCGCGCCTCGCCGAGGTCGGTCGCGGCTTGGACGATGCGGCGCAGCGTCGTGTCCAGTTCCAGTCCCGACGCCACCGCGAGCACCGCGTCGAGCAGGCCGTCCATCTTGTCGCGCGTACCGATCAGCTGCTCGACGCGCTCTTGGAGATCTCGCAGCGTCTCCCGCAGGCGCAGCTGTCCCAGGGTGCCCGAAAGCCTGCGGGCGCTCTCCCCGGACCCGGTTGCCGGCATCGGTCCGCTCGCCTCCCTCATCCCACGGCGTCGCCGCCTGTGATGACTTTCGCCTCTGTCCGCCGCCGCTGCGGTCGACCAGCCTGGCAGGGCAAGGCTCGACTCCGACCAGCACTCGTCTTCCCACGGCCAGGAGACCGATGACACTACAAGTGGCTGCGACCGGGCGGCTCACCTCCGAACAGGTGAGATCGGCTCTGCGCGCCGCGACGCTCGCGCCGTCGACGCACAACACCCAGCCCTGGCTGTTCGCCAGCGGACCAGGAGGGATCGAGGTCCGCGCGGACCCCGACCGGATCCTGCCCGTCGCCGACCCGGACCGGCGTGAGCTCCTGCTGTCCTGCGGCGCGTCACTGTTCAACCTCCGCGCCGCGATCCACGCCTGCGGCGTGCACCCGGTCGTGTCCCTGTTCCCGCGCCGCCCGGAGCCGGACCTGCTGGCCGTGGTGCGGCCGGTGGGCGCCAACTCGATCGACGACCGCCTCGCCCGGCTCGCGCGGGAGATCCCGCGCCGCCACACGAACCGATCGCCGTTCAGCGCCGAGGTCGTGCCCCCGTCGGTCGTCGGCCTGCTGCGCCACGCCGCGGAGCTCGAACAGGCCTGGCTGCCCCGCCTCGATCACGGCCAGGTGGCGGAGCTGAAGAAGCTGGTGCGGTCGAGCCACCGGATCCAGAGGACCGATCCCGCGTTCCTCGCCGAGTGGCAGCGCTGGACCGCGCGCGAGGGGTCCGCCCGCGACGGCGTGCCGATGTCCGCCGGGGGGATCCTGCCGGCCGACGACGCCTGGGTCCTCCGAGATTCCGGAACCAGGACCACCGGCGTGCCCCGGCTGGGTACGGCGCCCGAACCGCTGGTCGTGGTGATCGGCTCGTTCGGCGACGACCCGGTCGACCGGCTGAGGACCGGCCAGGCCATGCAACGCGTGTTGCTGACCGCGACGGCGCTGGGGCTCGACGCGTCCTTCATCTCGCAACCGGTCGAAGTCGCGCGCGTCCGCGAACGGCTCCGCGTGGTGCTCGGCGGTGGCATCTGGCCCCAGATCATCCTGCGCCTGGGCCACGGTTCACCGGCCTCGCCGACGCCGAGACGGGAGCTGGAGGAGGTGGTGGTGGCTCCGACCCTGCTCACCGCCTGACGACCGCGCCGGCTCCTGTCCTACCTCGTCGGCACCGTCCAGCGCACGGAGCCGGGCTCGGCACCGTGGCCCACCTCGCAGGTCCCGCCGCGCAGCCGCGCGGCTTCCGCCAGCTCCGCGAGGTCTTCGGCGGCCGGTTCTTCGAGGTCACCCGTGCCGTCGTGCCGGATCACCGCGGTGAGCCGGCCCGGCTCGGACCGGATCTCCACCTGGACCCAGGCCGCGGCCGCGTGGTGCGCGATCAGCCGCAGGCCCCGCTCGAGGAAAGGCACCAGATCGGCGGCCACCAGCGTGTCCAGCTTGCCGGAGAACTGGGTCGAGACGGCGAACCCGAGCACGGGGGTGGCCTCGGAGAGCACCCGAAGGATCTCGTCGCGCTCCGGTGACGGGCCGGTGTCGGCCGGGTCGTCGACGGAGAACACGGTGGCCTGGATCTGGTCGATGACGTCGTCGAGGTCGGCGATCGTCTCGCGGACCCGGCGCGCGACAATCGCCGACCGGGCGAGACCGGCCGTCGTCTGCAACGCCAGGCCGGCGGAGTACAGCCGCCGGACCACCTGGCTGTGCAGATCGGCGGCGATCCGCTCACGTTCGTCGTACAGGGCGTTGCGCTGCTGTTCGGCCCGCGCCTCGGCCAGCTCGATCGCCACGGACGCCTGGTTGGCGAACCCCGCCGCCATCTCCAGATCGTCCACGGTGAACGGCGGGCGGCCCGCGGCGCGCGCCGCGGTGAGCACGCCGTTGACCCGCCCGCTGCCGGTGAGGGGCACGACGAGAACGGCGTCCACGTCCATCTCGATCGGCGGCCGGATCGGCAGCCGCTCCCGCTGTTCGAGCCACGAGCCCATCATCGGCTCACCGGTGCCGAAGACCGAACCGGAGATCGACGAGCCGACGGGCAACACCAGGCCCTCCAGCTTCTCCGCGCCGGCCCCGACCGCCAGGTCCACGCGCAGGGTGCCCTCGGCACCGGCCGGCCTGACGACCGTCACCAGCTCGGCGTCGGCGAGCTCCCGGGTGTGCCGCGCGATGAGCGCGAGCGGGTTCTCCGACTCCGTCGAGAGGAGCTCTCGGGTGATCGCGGCGGACGCGCGCAGCCACTCCTGCTGGACCCTCGCCGTCTGGTACAGGCGCGCGTTGTCGATCGCAGTGCCCGCGGCGGCGGCCAGGGCCAGCGCGAGCTCCTCGTCCTCGGCGCTGAACCCGCCGCTGACGCTGTCGGTGAGGTAGAGGTTGCCGAACACGGCGTCACGCACCCGGATCGGGACGCCCAGGAAGCTCGCCATCGGCGGATGGCCGGCCGGGAATCCGGTGGAGCGCGGATCGTCCTGCAGGCGGGCGAGCCGGATGGGCCGGGGATCCTCGACCAGGGCACCGAGCAGGCCCTTGCCCTCGGGCAGGTGGCCCAGTCTCGCCAACGTCTCCGCGGGCATGCCCACGTGCACGAACTCGGCGAGCTGTCCGTCCGGGCCGATCACGCCCAGTGCCGCGTAGTGCGCCCCGACCAGCTCGCGAGCCGCCTCGACGATGCGCGTGAGCAGCGCGGGCAAGGCGAGGTCACTCGTGATCATCGTGGTCGCGCGCAGCAGGCCGCGCAGCCGGCCTTGGGTTCCCATGACCTCCTGGGCGCGTTCGACCAGCTGCGCGAGCAACTGGTCGAGCTCCAGCCGCGGCAGGTCGGGGAAGGTCAGCCTGCCCGGGTCTGGCCGGTCGTCCTGAGCACCGCTCACAGCCGTTCCTGTCTTCGCCGCGGTCCTCGCACACCGCGCAGGTCGCCGCTCCGGACACCCAGTCTCCCATCCTCGCGAGCACCGTCAAGCCGGTGAAAACCCGACCGGCGGTCCAGGGCCGCACGGGGTTCACCCACATGTCCACTGTGGACGAAAGGTCAACCGGCCCAGCGCAAGATCAGGACACCGGCGGAAGAGTTGTCGAGGCGGTACCGCAGCAACCGGGCGACCAGCTCGCCCCGGTCACCACCGGCCTCAGGCGGGACCGGTGCCGGGACCGTGTCGGCGCACCGGACGCCGGCCACGAAGCGGCGCACGGCAACCGGATCGGGCACGACCTCGTCGCCGAAGTAGGCGAGCACCAGCAAATCCTCACCGGAATGCGTTTCCATGGCGAACGACCAGCCGTACCGCTCATCCCACACCAGGGCCGTGTCCCGCCCCGGCCGCCGGCGCAAGCGCACGTCCAGCGCCACGTACGCCGAGACGGGGTCGTCGAGGTCCACGGTGCACGATTCCACCCCCACGCCCACCGCGGCACTCACCGCGGACAGGTAGCCGCTCAGGCCGCACCGCAGGCGGTGGTCGTCGTCGATGACGGTCTGCAGCGGAATCACCCTCAAACGTGGTCGGCACCCACCGGCCGCTACCGGCCGTGGCCTCTCCCGCCGCGACGTTACGACGGCGCGGTGGCGGCCCGATGGCGGCGTTCGGCCTCTGCCGCAAGGACTTTCGTCCCCGGCTCACGCCGGTGGCCGCCGCGCCTCCCGAAGCTCGGCGACGACGAGGCCCCCAGTCCATTGAGGACGATCGCTCGAAGTGAGGCGACCCCGGAAACCCTTGTGACATCACCACGAGGGAGCGCCACGCGCCGGTTCAGTGTTCCTGTCTGCGCAGCTCCGTGGCCAGGACAGCGGCTTGGGTCCGGCGCTCCAGGCCCAGCTTGGCCAGCAGCCGCGAGACGTAGTTCTTGACGGTCTTCTCGGCCAGGAACATCCGTTCCGCGATCTGCCGGTTGGTCAGGCCTTCGCCGATCAGCTCCAGCAGCTTGCGTTCCTGGTCCGACAGGTCGGACAACGGGCCTTTCTTGGTCTGGCTCTCGCGCAGCCTGGCCATCAAGGCCGCCGCCGCGTGCGCGTCGAGCAGGGACTTGCCCGCGCCGACCTCCCGGACCGCCGAAACCAGGTCCATGCCCTTGATGTCCTTGATCACGAACCCGGCGGCGCCGGCCATCACCGCGTCGAGCATCGCCTGCTCGTCGGTGTAGGAGGTGAGCATCAGGCACTTGAGCTCAGGCAGCTTCGAACGCAGCTCGCGCGCCAGCTCGATGCCGTTGCCGTCGGGCATCCGCACGTCCAGCACGGCGACATCGGGCCGGAGCGCGGGGATCCGGGCCAGCGCCTGCGACACGTTGCCGGCCTGCCCGACGACGGTGATCTCCTCGTCCTCGTCCAGCAGGTCGGCCACGCCACGGCGCACGACCTCGTGGTCGTCCACGAGAAAAACGCGGAGCATCGGCGACCTCCCCCTGCCGAGAAGGGATGACGCGGAGCAGCCTACGACCGCCCGGCCCCGGGGCCGGGATGACCAAAGTCCCGGGTCTCGAGCCGGAGGTCACGACCGGCCGAGCCGGCGAGACCGGAAACCCGGCCGAGCACGGTGGTGCCGCGCCCGGTCACGACCACGGACCCTCGCCGGACGAGACGGCGTCCGCGGCGACCACGCCCGGCACCGCGAGCGCGAGCAGCGTGACGACGTGGCGGTCGGTCTCGTCGTCGTCGCGGTCGGCGATCCGCACCACCCCCTCGCTGACCTCGACCTCCCACCGGCCGGTGCCACCGTAGATCTCGAGCCGGTGCCGCACGTCGGCGGCGATCGCCCTGTCCTCCCGCGCGAGCACGCGGACGACGTCGCCGCGGGTGACGATCCCGACCAGGCGGCTGCCGTCGGCGATCGGCATCGCCCGGATCCTCGCGTCGACCAGGGCCTGGCACAGGTCGGCCACGTCCGTACCCGGCGACATCGCCGTGACCGGCGTGGTCATCACGTCTTCCACCGTCCGGCCGGCCGCTGCCGCGGGGGCGCCCGGAAGCCGGTGCCCGGACCGGATGTCCGCGGGTATCCGGTGCCGGATCAAGTCGCCCTCGGTGACGATGCCGATCAGCCGTTCGTCGTCGTCGACCACCGGGAGCGCGGTGAACCCGTGCTCCGTGAGCACTTCCGCCGCCTGTTTGGCCGACGCCGACGGCGTCACCGCCACCACCGGCGCGGACATCAGGTCGCGTGCACGCATCGAGTTCTCCTCCTTGTCCTTCTGCGGCGTCAGCCCCGCATCGGCTCGAGCCCCCGGCGCAGGGTTTCCCACGCCGCGGGCAAGGCGGCGAGGCACTCCTGCGCGGCGAGCGCCTCGGTCGTGATCAGCAGTTCGTAGGTCGCCGCCGGATCGCCGGCCTCCGTCGCCGCCGACGCGAGTGCGTGCAGCTCCCCGCGGGCGACCGTCGCGTCCCGGTGCTCCCCCAGCAAGTCCTGCACCGCACGGCAGTCCGCCAGCACGCGGTCCGGGACGAAGGGCAGGGCGTCCGCGGCCGCTTCGAGCGCGTACCGGAGCCGCTTCGCGCTCTTGCGCACCGCGTGGACGGCGTTCGGAGCCGAACCGGCGAACGCCGCTTCCAGCCGCTCGTCGGTCTCGGTCACGACCGTCCACACGAGACCCGGCAGGACGGCGCCGGCCGGTTTGAGCGCCGCCTTGCGCTGGTCGGCCCGAGGCTGCTCCCGCAGCACGACCCCGAGCACTTCGAACGCGTTGAGCAGCTGGAGGTAGCGGTGCGAATCGAGCGCCTCGGCGCATTCGACGGCGGATTCCTCGGCCGCCACGCCGAAGTGCCGCTGGGCGTCGGCCCGGACCGGCCCCAGGATCGCCTCGTCCGGCAGCTCGCCGAGGCGGCGCAGGAACCTGCGCCGCTGCACCTCGGTGTCCCACGCGGGCCCGACGCTCGCGCCGAGCCGGAGCAGCGCTGCGCACAGGCCCCGCACCATCCGCCGTCCACCGAGGACGGGGGCGAACGTCCACAGTGCCGCCCTGAGGCGACGCGCCGCCGCTCTCAGGTCGTGCACCCCCTCGGGCTCGCCCAGCCGCACGGCCAGATCGGCGCGGGCAAGCGCCTCGATCTGCGTCTCCAGGTAGCCGAGCACCGTGGCCCGGGCGGTGTCCCGCGGTAACGCGTCCCGGGTCAGGCGTCCGGTGCACGGGCCGGTCACCGGGGTGAGCTCGAGGTCCCGGCTGTAGGCGCGGACGAGCCGGCGCAGTTCGTGCGGCACCTGGTCCGACTCGGGCGCCTCCACCCGGCACCCTCTGCCGTCGCCGCGGTCCAGCTGCCAGCTCGTGCCGACCCGGCTGAGCGTCAGGCCGTGCCGCCGCAGCCGCAGGTCGGCGGTGTCGTAGTAGTGGATGCCGTAGTGCAGGAGCGTGTACTCGGGCGCGGGACGCGGGCTCGTCGCCGGTGTCGTCACGGTCATGGCCGGTTCCCCGGGCGGACCACCGCGACGGGGCACGGGGAGTGGACCAGCAGCGCGTGGCTCGTGGAGCCGAGCAGCATGCCGGTGAACCCGCCCCGGCCGCGGGTACCGACCACCACGAGCTGGGCGCCGGCACCGAGTTCCAGCAGGGTCCGGGCCGGCCGGCCGTGCGCGACGACCACGTCGACCGGCAGTTCGGGGAACTTCTCCCGCCAGGGCGCGAGCTGCTCGTCGATCAGCCGCCGTTCCCCGGCGGCCATGCCCTCGGGGCGGCAGTCCGCTTTCCGCGGCGAGCTCCCCGACGTGATCTCGTTCCAGGCGCGCACCGCGACGAGCCCGGTACTGCGAGCAGTGGCTTCTTCGCACGCGTAGCCGAGCGCGTCGTTGCTGTCCGGCGATCCGTCGAGCCCGACGAGGACCGGTCCGGTGGTGGGCGGCGCGTCGTCCGGCTTTCGCCCGCGCACGACCACGACCGGGCAAGGCGCGCGGCCGGCGAGCGCGGCCGCGGTCGAACCGAGCAGGAGCCCGGTGAACCCGCCGAGCCCGCGGGAGCCCAGCGCCACCACCTCGGCACCGGCGCTCTCCCGCAGGAGCACGCCCACGACACTGCCCTCGACGGCGCTGCGCTCGACCGGCAGCGACGGCCACCGCGCGAGCACGTCCCCCTCGGCCTCGGCGAGCCCCGTCTCGGCCACGGCCCGGAACCCCTCCCGGACGGCGGCGACCGCCATGCCGGACACGCCCCGCCCAGGAACCGTGTACGCCTGCACCAGCCTCAGCACCGCGCCCCGGCGGGCCGCCACCGCCGCGGCCCAGACCGCGGCGTGGCAGGAGGAAGGCGACCCGTCGACTCCGGCAAGCACCACCCGGTCATCACGCTCGGGCACTGCGCACACCCCCTCCGCTGCGCCGAAGGGGATGGGTCCGTTGCTGCTTCGCGCGACCCTGCTCGTCGCGGACGGTGATCTCCGCCTCGGTGCCGGCGATGGCATCCGGCCCGGGAAACACCGCGGACCCGCGATCGGCGGCGGGCCGGCGGCCTCCGGGTTGTGCGTGCATCGGTTCTCCTCGTTGTCGACTTCGCCGGTACCTCCCACCGTCGCGCGGCCGCGCCCCGTCCGGTCAGGGGACGAAGTCCCTTTTCCCGAGGACGAAAGCGCAGGTCCCTCCGGCGGAGCCGGGGCCGCGCCCGGAAGCGGGCGCCGACTCGTTGATTCGCTGTGGACGGATTTCGGCGGCATGGCGGATCCCCGGCCAGGGCACTTCGGGAATCAGGTCTTTCGGAAATCAGGTCTGCTGCTCGCCGCCGACCACCATCACGGGGCAGTCGGCGCGGTGGAGCAACGCGTGGGTCGTGGAACCGAGGACCATCCCCGTGAACCCGCCGCGGCCCCGGCTGCCCATGACCACGAGCGCCGCCTCGGCGCTGCGTTCGAGCAGGCTGTCGCGGGGAAGATCGCGCTCGACAACCGGTTCGACGTCGACGTCCGGGTACCGCTCGCGCCAGCCGGCCAGGCGCTGGGCGAGCAGCCGCCGCTCGACGTCGCCGATGTCGATCAGCGGGCTTCCGCGGATGTGCGCGAACGGCCCGCCGCTCTCGCTGTCGTTCCACGCGTGCACCGCGACCAGCCTCGTGCTCCGGCGCGACGCCTCCTCGAACGCCCACGCCACGGCGGCCTCGCTCAACGGGCTGCCGTCGACGCCGACGACGACCGGACCGCCCGCGCGCGTCGCACCGGTTCCGCGCACGATCACCACCGGGCAGTTCGCTCTCGCGATGAGGTCGGCGTCCGGGGACCCGGCCAGCAGCCCGGAAAGTGTCCCGGTCGGCGGGCCGAGCACCAGCACGAGCGCGCCGGCCGAGGCCTGCCGCAAGGCGGCTTCGGCGCCGGCCGCACTGGTCTTGGTCATCACCGGCACACCCGGCTCGGCTGCCACGAGTTCGTCACGCGTCGCCCGCGCCACCTCCTGCGCGAGCACGGCCTTGGTTTCGAGCCACGCCGACGCCATGGCGCCCGAAGCCGGGTCCTCCACCGCGCTCGCCGTGAGCACGGTCAGCGAGGTGTGCCACAGCGCCGCTTCGCGCACCTCCCACCGTGCGGCCGACGCCGCCTGCGGGCTCCCGTCCACACCCACGACGACCGGCCCGGACATCCCCTTCACGACTTGCTCCGGCCTGCTCCGACCAGGACCTCGCCCACCCCGCGACGCACGCTCGCGGGCGCGCTTCCGGCCGGCCGGCCGAGCCGCATCAACGCTTGCGGAAACCCTGCGAGACCCCGGTCCTCGCACAGGGCCGAGCGCACCTCCGGCACGTGCAGCGGCTGCGTCAGCACCGCAGCCGACAGCCCCAGCGTGACCGCTTCGAGCCAGCCGCGTTCGAGCGCATAGCCGGCGCGGACGTGGTCGGCACGGCTGTCGTCGGCGGTCAGGAACGTCTCGGCCGCCGGCCGGGACCGCAGCACCCGCGGCTCGGGAACCTCGGTGGCGCGCCGGACCAGCCCGGCCCCCGGCAGCTCACCCGGCGGCACCACGGTGCGCCCCAGCCCCGCGCCGTGGCGGCGCCCGACCTCGTCGCGGATCGTCCAGAGAGCGAGCTCGCGCTGGTAGGCATCGTCGTCACGGGCCGCGCGGGCGGCGTGGTCGAACAGCTCCGCGAGCTCGCCGGCATCGGTCAACGGCACAGCTTCGGCTCCGGTCGTCACCGCCGCCCGCACCACCCGCTCGACCTGCCGCCGGGCGACCGGTGGCCCGCCGAAGCGGCCGCGATGGCTGCGCCGCGCCGCGATCGCCGCGAACCGCGCCAAGTCCTGCGCCGACGGCGCGCACCACGTTGCCGCATCGACGCGCGCCACCACGTCCGGGCGGGCCGGATCGGGCAGGATTTCCACGTCGGCCCGCCGGCCGAGCACCCGCACCGCGAGCTCGAGGTTCGCCAGTGCCGTCCCGCACGACATCGCGAGGTCGCGCCGCCCGGGATCGTGCTGTGGCAACGCCACATCTGTCCGCTCCCGCAGCAGCACCGCACCGGCCTTCGGTTCGACGGCCCACGGCTGGGTGTTGTGCACCGACGGGGCCCTCAGCACCGCGCGCCCCAGAACCTCCACCTCGGCGCTCGTCCACCCACCGGCCCCCGGTGCCGGGGCGGGAACAGCTTCGTGGGACACGGCATCTCCTGGTGGCCTCGTCGGATCGGACCGGCTCAGCCAACCCCGAACCGCCGAGACCACGCGCCGGCCACAAGACACCGTCGCGAAGGACCAACGTCACCGGGTCCGGGTCGATGTCCACAACGGACCCGGATCCGCCGCTGCTCGCCTTTCCCCGCCGTGGCAACGGATCTCGGGCCGCGGGCCGGCACACGGTGACGTGGTGGCCGGGGTTCCCGCGGCCGCCGCAAGGAGGGCGGTCGCACTAGCCTCACTTCAGGTGCCGGGCGAAGAACCGGTTCCCGTCGTCCCCTTCGAACTGCGGGACGCCGGTGTGCCCGCCCATGTTGGCGTGCAGCGTCTTCTCCTTCGAGCCGAAGGCGTCGAACAGGTCCAGGGCCAGCTGCCGGTCGTTTCCTTCGTCATCCCACTGCAGCAGGACGTGCAGCGGGATGGTGACCTGCCGCGCCTCCTCGAACATGCTGCGGGGCACGAAACTCCCGGCGAACAGGAGGGCGGCCGCGATGCGGGGTTCGACCACCGCCAGCCGGACGCCGATGGCGATCACCCCTCCCGCGAGCCCGACCGGCCCGCCGATCTCGGGCAGCGCAAGAAGGGCGTCCAAGGCGGCCTGCCATTCCGGGACCGCCTTCTCGACCAGCGGCCGGATGAGCCGCTCGACGATCTCTTCGACCGGCTCCCCGGTCTGCAACGCCCGGCGCAGGTCGGCGCGGGCCTGCTCGGCGGCGGAGCGGGGCCGGTCACCGCTTCCGGGGAGCTCGATCGTGGCCGCGGCGTAGCCTTCCGCCGCGGAGTGCCGGGCCCGGGCCACCAGCCGGGGGTACATCTTGCGCAGTCCGCCGGGGTGACCGAGCAGGAGCAGCGGGGCCGGCTCGGATGCCGATCCTGGGGTCCACAGGATGCCGGGGATCTCGCCGAGGGTGAACTCGCGCTCGAGGACGCCGTCGTCGAGGCGCTGTTCGGCGGTGAATCGCATCGTCGTGCCTTTCGGGAGTGCTCGTGAACGGCGCTCCCGGACGACCTACCGCCCGACCGTGACCCCTGAGGAGAGCACCCATGTCATCGCGTTCACGGGTACCACCTCCTCGGTCTCTCGCACGGCCCCCGGGAAACTAACAGCGGCCTGCTCGGTCCGCCACCGGGTTTTCGCGGACATCGCTCAGGGTTTTCCCTCCGCGGGCCTGGTGGCCCGTTCGACGAGCTCCAGGACGTGTTCGTAGCGGTGCCCGGTCGCCCGGGTCATGCCGAGCTCGCACGTGCGGTTGCAGGAGACGTGGGCGTCGAAGGGACCGGCGGCGGAAAGCTCTCGGGCCTGGCGCGCGGTGGC
The DNA here is from genome assembly GCF_040689465.1 of Amycolatopsis sp. NPDC051373. Lineage (NCBI taxonomy): Bacteria > Bacillati > Actinomycetota > Actinomycetes > Pseudonocardiales > Pseudonocardiaceae > Amycolatopsis > Amycolatopsis sp. NPDC051373. The sequence continues at coordinate 130,780 of NZ_JBFBAE010000025.1, forward strand.
CGACGCCGTCAGCTCGGGGTGCAACAGACCGCGGTCGCCGGCGAAGCCGCAGCATCCCCACTCGTCGGGCACGGTCACGGCGCCGGCCACGGCCGCGGTGACCTCGCGCAGCGCGCCTGAAAGCCCCATCCGCGTGGCCGAGCACGTCGGGTGCAGGGCCACGACCGCGACCGGGGCGCTGATCGTGAGGCGGCCGAGCACCTCGTCGCGCACGAACTCGACGGCGTCGACCACCCGGATCTCCCGGAACCGCTCCGGCCCCCGCTCGATCATGTGCCGCAGCCCCTCGGTGCACGAGGACGCGTCGCCGATCACCGGGATCCGGCCGCTCCCCGTGGCGGCCCACAGCGCGGGGAGCACGCGCCGCGACATCTCGTCGTGTCCCCGGTCCATGCCCTTGGACTTCCACGGGGTGCCGCAGCACAGCGAAGCCGGCCCGTCCGGGGTCGTGAGGCGGATCCCGGCGCGCTCGCACAGGGTGCGCAGCGCCGCCGCGGCTCCGGGCTTCTCGCCGCCGAACATGGTGCCCGTGCACGAGGCGAACAGCACCGCGTCGGCGTTGCCGGTCACGGACTCGGTGCGGCGCCGGCCGCCACTCGGGAGCTCGGGCGACCACAGCGGGACCGAGTCGGCGCCCCCGGCCTTGCGGGCCAACTCGTTCGCGCCGAGGACCAGGCGCTCCGGCAGCTTGGCGGCGGTGGTGAGCGCGGTCGCGGCCGCCCGCGTCGCGCCGTCCCAATGCCGCGCGGCGCCGGCCCAGATCGCCGACGTGGCCCGTCCGGCCTCTTCGGCCCGGAGCCGTTTCATCAGGTCCCCGGTGTTGATCGTCACCGGGCAGGCGGTCTGGCACATCCCGTCGACGGCGCAGGTCTGCACGGCGTCGTACTCGTACTCGGCCCGCAGCTGCGCGAGCGCGGCCGTGTCCCCGGCTTCGCGGGCGCGCTCGATCTCCCGGCGCAGCACGATGCGCTGGCGCGGCGTGGTGGTCAGGTCGCGGCTCGGGCAGACGGGTTCGCAGAAGCCGCATTCCACGCAGCGGTCGACTTCTTCCTCAACCTGCGGCGAAGCCTTGAGGTTACGCAGGTGCCCGGCGGGGTCCTCGGCGATGAGCACACCCGGGTTGAGCAGGCTCCGGGGGTCGCACAGGCGCTTGATCTCGCGCATGACCTCGTACAGCTCGTCGCCGTACTGGCGGCGCACGAACGGGGCCATCATCCGGCCGGTGCCGTGCTCGGCCTTCAGCGAGCCGCCGTGGCCCAGCACGAGGTCGACCATGTCGTCGGTGAAGGCCGCGAACCGATCGAGCGGCCGGCCGTCGCCGAGCCGTTCGGTGAGCATGAAGTGGATGTTGCCGTCCTTGGCGTGGCCGAAGATCACACTGTCGCGGTAGCCGTGGCGGTCGAACAGGCCCGTGAGCGACTCGCACGTCGGCAGCAGTTCGGGCACCGGCACGACGATGTCCTCCAGCAGCGCCGTGGTGCCGGCCGGCCGGGCGCCGGCGATCATGGCGTACAGGCCCTTGCGGACGTGCCAGTGGCCGGCCCGGGTCGCCGGGTCCGCGGACAGCACCACCGGCGCGGTGGTGGGCAGCGCCGACAGGACCGCACCGGCACCCGCGGCCAGCTCGTTCACCTCTTCGGCGGTGCCGGCCTGGTACTCGACGAGCAACGCCGCGTGCCGGTCGACCGCGAGGTCGCGCAGCACCGCGGTCGCCTGGGCGTCGCGCTGGCCCACGCGGATCGAAGTCGCGTCGAGGAGCTCGATCGTCGCCGGGCCGGTCGCGACCAGCGCCGGCAACGCTCCGGCGGCCCCGGCGAGGTCGTCGAAGACGAGCAGGCCGGTGCGCGCGTGCCCGTGCAACGGCACCGTGCGAAGCACCACCGAGGCGATGAACGCCAGCGTGCCCTCGCTGCCGACCGCCAAGTGGGCCAGGATGTCCGCCGGCTCGGTGTGGTCGAGCAGCGAATTGAGGCCGTAGCCCATGGTGTTCTTCATCGAAAACTGCTGCTCGACCCGCTTGCGCAGTGACGCATCGCCCCGCACCCGGTCCCGCAGCCGGCACAGGCCGGCGTGCAGCTCGGGTTCGGCGGCGCGCAGGCGGCGGTCCGCATCGGCTTCGCCGGTGTCGACGACCGTGCCGGACGGCAGGACGAGCACGATCGACTCGAGCGTCGCGTAGCTGTTGGCCCAGGTACCGCACGCCATGCCGCTGGAGTTGTTCGCGACCACGCCCCCGACGGTGCACGCGACCTCGCTCGCCGGGTCAGGCCCGAGCTTGCGGCCCGACCGCGCGAGGCGAGCGTTGACCTGCCGGATCGTGGCCCCGGGCCCGACTCGCACGCGCGCCCCGTCGTCGAGCACCTCGATGTCGCGGAAGTGGCGCCGGGTGTCGACGAGCACACCGTCCGTGCCGCCCTGCCCGGACAGGCTCGTCCCCCCGGACCGGAACCCCAGCGGCACTCCGGCCGACCCCGCGGCGGCGAACAACCTCCCGACCTCGTCCGCACTGCTCGCCCTCACCACCGCCCGCGGCGTCAACATGAAGTGCGACGCGTCGTGCGCGTGAGCCAGCCGATCGGTCAGCCGCCGCCCGACCCTCCCCGGGTCCCCGGTCGCGGCGGCCAGCAGGTCGAGCAGGTCGGCTTCGCCGCCCGCGGTGGCGGCGTGCTCGGTGACGGTCATCGGCTGATCCTCGTCGATCGTGGCGTATCGTGGCGCGTTCAGCGTGCCCGAGATCACTCGGCCCGCCACTCCAGGTTCACGGTTGGCGCCGGCTGGGGCAAGCGTCGGTTGCGGAGATGTCCGGCACCACCTGGGCTTCCGTGCCGACGCAAACGCGCCGATCCGGCGCCAGGGAGGCCGCTCGCGGGCCCTGGACGGGGAAGCATGCCGCGCGGATCGAAGTAGGCAAACACGGCAAGCCCGGACACTTCGTCCCGTACCGCCCAGCCTGGCGGAGAGGAGGCCACCCGAGAGAACGCCTCGACCTGTCCGAACTCGCCGAGGGCCGCGCGGGCGTCGGCACGGTTCGAACCGATCGACACCGACCCAACCGCTCCGGTGGCAGAAGATCGATCACCAGCATGCCGACTCGGCCTCCTCGTTTCTTTTCGGAGATACCGGAGAAACCTCCGTCGGCAACGTCCGTATCCCCCAGCGGAAACGGCCGAGCCGGGCACCGACACGATACGTTCGGTGTCCGGCCCGGCGAACGCCGTCCGCGCTCAGTTCTGCTCAGCGGCGGTGAGAATTTCCCGCGCCACCGCGTCCGGTGCCGTTTCCGGGACCCAGTGCGTGATCCCCTCGAGTTCGACGAACCGGTAGGGCCCGGTGACGTGCCGCCGGCAGCGTTCGGCGCCGGTGCGGCCCAGGGCCGTGTCGGCGGTGCTCCACAGGTATGTGGTCGGGACCGTCGACGGGCCCAGCGCCCGGAAGCTGCCCATCGCCCGGTACCAGTTGAGGGCGGGGGTGGCGGCCCCGCCGGACATGAGTGCCTGGTGCGGGGCGAACTGTTCGTCGGACAGCGGTGGCACCATGAGCGCGCGCAGCTTGCCGCCGGCCGCGATCACCTCGTCGATCTCGCCCTCACGCCTGAATTCGGCGAGGTAGCGCGAGCTGTGCTGCTGATCGGGATCGTTTTCCCGAGCCCACTCCCACGCGGCCGGGTGCGGCATCGACACGGCCACGAGTGATCGGGCGCGCTCGGGGTGCTGCACGGCGAGGTGCCAGGCCAGGATCCCGCCCCAGTCGTGTCCTGCGATGTGCGCTTGCGCCACACCGAGGGAATCGAGGATGCCGAGCGCGTCGGCCACGAGGGCCGGCACCCCGTAGTCGGACACCGACAGCGGACGCGCGCCCGCCGAGTAACCACGCTGGTTCGGTGCGATCGTGCGGTATCCCTGCGAGTTGAGCCGCTGGGCGACCCCGTCCCAGCAGTGAAAGCTCTGGGGGAAGCCGTGCAGCAGCAAAACGGCCGGGGCTTCTTCGGGTCCGGTGTCGGAGACGTCGAACGAGAGCCCGCCCAGGGTGATCTTTCTGAGTGCCATAGCCGAATTCCGTCCTTCCGCAGGCGTTCAGCGCGCCGGGTCAGCGGGCCAGAACCGCGGTGAGCGCCTCGTCGAGCTCGTGTTCCGGATCGCCGGCGGCCGTCTTGCTGCGCCACGCGATGACCCCGTCGGGCCGGACGAGCACCGCGCCGCCGGGGCTGATCCCGTACCGCGAGTGCCACGCGTCCTCGGTGTCGACCAGTTCGGCACCGATCGTGTACGAGGCGATGTCGAGGCCGAGGCTTTCCGACACCTTGTCCGCGGCGCCGAGCCAGCTCGTGCCGTGCGGATCCGTGAGCAGCACGAACCCCGGCCCGAACAGTTCCTGTGTGGACAGCTCGGGCTCCTCCCGCCGCAGCCGGACGTGCGGCGCGCGGGTGCCCGGGAACCCGGACGGGTTCATGGGATCTTCCTGCAGGCTGAGATCGTCGTCCGGTTCCGTGCGGACCGTGCTCGAGTGGTACCGGAAGCCGAGCATCTCCTTCGCCGTGGGAATCGGTTGCGACGGGTCACTCGTCGCGAGCACCCGACCCTCGGCGATCTTCAGCAGCTCGACCTCGCGTTCGAGGGTGATGTTGACGATCGGCCGTCGTTCGACCTCCCAGGCGTCCAGCAGTCCGGACCCGGCCTGGCCGCCGGTCACCAGGGCCAGCCGCCACGCGAGCTCGTACCCGTCCTGCAGGGCGAGGCTCCCGCCCTGGCCCCCGACCGGCGGGCAGGAGTGCGCGGCATCGCCCGCGAGGATGACCCGGCCGACCTTGAACTGCCGGGCGAGGTGGTGGTTGAGCGCGAAGGAACGGGTGTTGACGATCCGGCAGTCCAGATCGGGAATGCCCACCGCCCGGCGCACCCGCTCGACGCACCGGTCTTCGGTGAAGTCGGCGTCGCTCTCACCCTTCTCCGGGAAGTAGTCGACCCACAGCGTCAGAACGTTGCCGTCGAAGATGATGCTCATGCCCTGACCGCGCACCGTCACGACGAACGGCTGCTTGTCCTGCGTGTACTGCGGCAGATCGGCTTCGAAGGTGACCACGTAGATGTGGCCGACCTGCCCGCCCCCGTCGAGGGGGACGCCGAGCCGCTCGCGGATCGGGCTGGCGTGACCGTCCGCGGCGACGAGATATTCCGCGTGCACAGTGCCTTCCTGCCCCGAAGCCACGTCGCGAAGGGTGGCGGTGACGCCGTCCTCGGCCTGCGTCCACGAGACCAGCTCGGTTCCGTACCGCAGATCCGCGCCGAGCCGCTCCGCCTGCTCTCGCAGCGCCTTTTCGATGGTGGACTGCGGAAGCACCTGGGGCAACGTCGACGTCACGCGGCGCCGCAGGGCGAGGATCTGCTCGGTGTCCGACGCCACCACCTCCGACGCGACGAGGCTCGCGCCGACCCTGTGCTGGACCAGCTTGCCGGTGATCTCCGCGGCAGTGAGCGAAGCGTCGACCCCCGGGATGTTCCTCAGCAGCTCCGTCGTCCGCATGTTGAGACCCCACGCTTTCGGCAGCGTGGCGGTCGTGGGCCGGCGCTCTACCAGCAGCGATCGCACGCCGCGCCACGCCAGTCCCAGCGCGGTGCTGAGTCCGGTGTACGCGCCGCCGACGATGAGAACCCCGACCTTGTCGCCCGACACAGTGTTCATTTCGGTCATCTCCAACCCCTCAGGCCGTTGCGTTGACCCGCCAAGTGGCAGTCAGTGCCACATGGCTCATTGTGCCGCTCGGCCGTCACTGCCAAAAGGCAAACAAGGTGTGACCTGAACCTCACCGTGCGTCGAGCCAGTCGGCACTGACTGCCAAGTGGCAGGATGACGTCCGACGGTCTGCCGAGGAGGAGCAATGTCGCTGCGCGACATCAAGATGGAGCGAACCCGCGAGTCGATCGCCGACGTCGCCTTCACCCTGTTCGAGTCCAACGGCTTCACCGCGACGACGGTGGGCGAAATCGCCGCCGAGGCCGAGGTGGGCAGCCGCACCGTGTACCGCTACTTCCCCACGAAAGAAGAGCTGGTCCTCAGCGGTTTCAAGAAGGTCTTCGACACCGCCTTGGCCGACGTCCGCGAGTGCCCGGCCGAAACGCCGATCCCGGACGTCTTGCGCGTCGTCCTCGAAAGCGTCGTGCAGTCCAACCTCGAACTGCCGAAGCAGCTCCGAGGCGCGTACGAGATCATCACCACCACGCCGTCCGTCCGGGCGCATTTCGCCCAGTCCATCCGGGCCTGGGAAGCGGCTCTCCGGCGCGAGGTTGCCAATCGGCTCGGCGGCAAGTCGGCCGAGGTCATCGCAGGACTCGCCGTCGCGCAGACCGCCGCCGTGTTCATCCTGGCGTTCGAGGACTGGTACGCAAGCGGCGGCCGGGCCGATCTGCGCAAGCTCACGCGCACGGCGCTGGAGCTGCTGCGCGCGGAGAAGGTGCCCGTCCCCGCGCGAATGCCGTGAACGTCAGGAATCGCGCAGCGCGCGTCAACGTCTTTGCGCCCATCGAGGGCCGACGTTGCCGTGGAGTGGTCAGGTCACATTCGGTTCGCGCAGGCGATGCAGGTCCGCGTCGCCGGCAGAGCGGCGAGCCGGCCTTCGGAGATCGGGCCGCCGCAGTGTTCACAGACCTCGTAGACGCCGGCACGCACCCGCTCGGCGGCTTGTCCGAGCGCCGCGAGTTCGTCTTGGGCCTGACGCAGCAGTGCCTGGACCTGCGCTCGCTCGAAGGCGATGGTGGCGCCTTCCGGGTCGTGTTCGTCGTCGCCACTGGTGAACTCCGACGCCGCCACGATCTCGTCCCAGCGCCGCGCCAGTGCCGAGGCCCGTCGCGAGGTCTCGGCGTGCGCCCTCTCGATCAGCTCCATCGCGCCGCGCTCATCCATGACGCAGGACCATTCTCCCCGTCACCTCACCATCGATGAGTCGCCGATGAACCTTGGGGACGATTTGGCCAGGTACGTCCGGGACGATACCGCCCTCGCCCGGCCACGCGCAGCTTGTCGCCCGCCCCTCGGTGGGTGCCGATGTCAGGTTCATAGCGGGGTTCCGCCGGGTTGACGGAACTCCGCTGTTCGAAGAATCCGGGCAGACGGCCGGGCGGGATCACCGCTCGGCTGTCCAGCCGGACGATGTGTGCCTACTCCCCCGGTTCCTCCACCGGCCTGACCGTGCGGCCCAAGGTCGCCGCTGCGAGCAGGGCGGCGACGACGGCCGCGATACCGCTGATGAGGTAGCCGAGCGAGTAGCCGTGTCCGAGGGCGTCCACGGCGAGCGGAACGGCTCCGGCGTGGGGCGCCGTCGGCGGGGCCGAGTTCACTGCCAGCGGACCACCCGCTTTCGCCACGGCCGCCGCGGCTGCCTTGGCGTGCTCGGGCAGTGCGCTGGCCGCGAGCGAGGTGGTGAAGTCCCCCGCTGCCCGGCTCAGCGCCACCGCGCTGATCACGGCCGGGCCCAGGGTGAAGCCGAAGTCCCGCAGCAGGCTGGTCGCCCCGCTCGCCATGCCCGCGAGCCGCACCGGCACGGTGTTGACCGCGACCGCGCTGATCGACGTCACCGTCAGCGCGAACCCGAGCCCCACCGCCAGCAGCGGCCCCACCAGGGAGCCCAGGCTTCGGTCCGTGATGGACACCGTCGATGCCCAGAGGTCGCCGACTCCGGTGAGCAGCAAGCCGCCGCTGAGGATCCAGCATGGGCTGACGTGCTCGATCAGCCGGGAGGTCAGCGGGGCGACGACGAGCGTCACCCCGTTGAGGACCACGAACGCGGCCGCGGCGAGCAGCGGGCTCTGGTGCTGGACCGGACCGAGCCGGATGCTGGTGCTGTAGGCCGTGGCCACGAAGCTGAACATGCCGACCACGGTCACGAAAGCCGACACCGTGAACGCCCGGTTGCGGAAGACGTCGAGCCGGAGCAAGGGGGCCGGCGAACGCAGTTCGACGACCACGAACAGCGCGAGGAACACCGCCGCGATCACGAACGCCAGCACCACGGCCGTGCTGCCCCAGCCGTCCGTACCGCCCTGGATGACCGCGTACATCAGCGCGAACAACCCGATCGCGATCGTGATCTGGCCCGGCCAGTCGAGCGACCGGCCTTCGGGAGCACGCGAATCCGCCGCGAACAGGCTCACGACGCCGCTCAGCGCGGACAGCGCGATCACGACGACGAACGCCCATTTCCAGGATCCGTTGTCGGCGGAGATCCCCGAGATCACCGGGGCCAGTGCGGCGCCCGCGGCCAGCGATGCGGCCCACAGCGTGACACCGCGCGCGCGTTCATGGCCGGTGCGAGTCCCGATGGCGACAACCGCCAGGGAGGTGGGGAACAGAGCGGCCGCACCGAGTCCCGCGATCGCCCTGCCGGTCCACAGCTGGGCCGTTCCGGCGGCGGTGGCCGTGACGAGGTGCCCGGCGATCAGCGCCACGGCACCCAGCACCAGGAGCCGTTTGCGGCCGAACTTGTCGCCCAGCACACCGAATGTGAGGGCGAGCGCGGTGACCGGGAGCAGGGAGGCGTCGGTGATCCAGGCGATCTCGCTGCCGTCGGCGTGCAGCCGGCTCTGGAAGAGTCCGTTGAGGACGGTCGGCATCGCGATGGTGATCTCGGCGACGCATACCGCCAGGCACGCCGCGAACAACGTCGCGAAGCCCAGTTTCTGCTCAGGTCTTGACTTCGGAACGGCGACCACGCTGGCGCCGTCCTGTTCGTAGGTCGAGGAACTCATCTCCGCTGTCCTTTCAGCGTCGGTCCCAGGATCAGGAAGTGGGCAGCCGGTCGAGCAGCTCGGCGAACTTGGCCGCGACCCGGTCGCGCAGCTCGGGTGAAGCCTCCGCGACAGCGGGGAAATCGCGGCCGAACGGGCGGACCGCGGTGATCAGCGCGCGCGAGTTCGTGGTGGTCGCGCGATCGAGGCGCGGATCGAGCGGGCCGCTCCACGTCCCGCGGATCAGGTCGATGTCCTGGGCCGGATCGCAGCGCGTGGACATGGCCCACAGCACGTCGAAGGTGTTGGTGGGGTCGATGTCGTCATCGACGACGACCACGAAACGGCCCAGGTACGAGCTGGATTGACACGACGCGGCGAGCAGTGCGGCTTGCTTCGCGTGCCCCGCGTAGGCCTGCTTGATCGAGACGACGGTGAACATCCGGGCCGCGCCGGCCTCGTGACACCACACGCCTTGCACCCCGGACAGGCCCGCCCGCTCGATCTCGTCTCACACCATGCCGGCCTTCATCACGCACTTGCTGTAGGAGAAGTTCGACGGTGGACGGATCGGCGACGCGACGGTGAGGATCGGGTTGTCCCGGTGGTAGACGCGGCGAACGCGGACCACCGGCTGCTCGCTGCGGCCACCGGCGTAGTAGCCGGTGAACTCGCCGAACGGGCCTTCGGGCGCCGTCTCGCCGGGATGCAGCTCACCTTCGATCACGAACTCCGCGGCAGCCGGCATCGGCAGTCCGTACAGTTCGGAACGGACCACCTCGATCGGGGCGCCTCGATGCCCGCCCGCGTAGTCGTACTCGGACAGTCCCCAGCGCAGCTCGTTGCCGGAAGCGAGGAACAGCAACGGGTCGTGGCCGCAGGAGATCAGCACCGGGCAGGGCTTGCCCTGGGCGAAGTACTTCTCCCGGATCTGGCGGCCCTGCTTGCCCGGCGAGATCCACAGCCCGGTCCGATCCGGGCCCTGGACCATCGCCCGGTACGTGCCGATGTTGACCCAGCCGTCGTCGGGATCCTGCATGATGATCAGGTCGTCGGTGCCCAGGTAGCGCCCGCCGTCGAGCTCGTGCAGCCGAGGCGCCGGGATCGCGGTCAGATCGATCTCGCCCTCGCGCAGGATGTTCTGCAGCACCGGACCACTGTCTACTTCGGACGGCGGAATCGGCTGGTGGGTCTGCATCCGTTCGCGGTAGGAGTTCACCGCGGCCAACGGGTGGCCCGGCCGCGGGAAGCCCATCGTCAACGCCAGGCGCTGGGCGGAGTTGGTCGCGCCGGAGAGCACGCGAAAACCTTTGCTGTCGCCGGTGAGCTTATCGAACAGCAGCGCGGGAGCGCCCTCGCCGCCGCGATGGGCGACCAGCTCGATCAACGTGCCCAGTTCCAGGTCCGGATCAGCCTCGGGGACCCGGACGAGCTGGCCGAGCTTGTCGATCCGGTCGACCAGCTCTCGCAAGTCCTCGTGGGGTTGGGGATAGTCGTTGTACACGCCTCACTCCTTTTGGACCCGACGGTAGGCTGAACCCGTCCGGTCCCGGAATCTTGCCGTCCCACAATTCTTCTGTGCGGGACGGCGTGATTCACTTCGGAGGTGGACCGCCTCGAAGAGGAAAAATTCCCACGAAGTCCACAGTAGACCGGCACGGAATCCGCGCCGGAGGCTTCCCGCGTTCCACGCAGAGGGTCAGAACCAGCGCGGAAGCTCCGGCAACTCGCCACTTTCCGCGACCACACCGACGGTTCCGCGGCCGGTCACCCAGCGCACGAGATCGGGCAGACCACCTGAAACGGTCGAACCGCCCTCGCCCAGGACGCTCGGCGCCCGACCCGTCGGGGCGAGCACCAGGTGTACCGCTTCCTGCCGCCGTCGCCACCCCCGCAGCACATCGGCGAGCAGCTCGTCGAGCAGATCGCCGGGGAACTCCCGGGTGGTCGCGCCGTTGTCCAGGTCGAGGGTGTGCACCCACACTTCGCGGGTGCGCATCCACGCCGTCTCCCGAACGGGCACCAATCGGCCCAACGCGGTGCGGACCTGCGCGTCCCAGGAGGTGTCCGGCAGGTCGCGCCACTCGGTGTCGAGGTGTGCGGCGGCGTGGGCGACCAGGCTCCGCAACGCGCGAGCCGGCAGCGTGGCCCCCGCGCGGATCTCCGCCTGCCGTTGCTCCGCTGAGGCGTACATCGGGGTCTCGCCACCGGTCCGCGCCCAGGTGAGCAACCGGGTCAGCGCCCGGGCGTTGTAGCCGACGTGGGCGAGCACGTGCCGACGGGACCAGCCCGGCAGCAGGCTTGGTTCGTCGAGCTCGGCGTCTGACAGTTCGCCGAGCTTCCGGGCGAAGTAGGCCGTGCCCCGCCGGGCCCAGAGCAGTTCGCGCGCCGGCGCGTGGGGCGAGTCGTAGCGGGCTCCAGGCCCTTGCCGTTCCCGCAGGGCCGCGCGCGCCGCGTCCTCGGAGGTGACGCTCATGCGCCGGCCGCGGCTCGTTCCGGCCCACCGCTCACCTTTTCCGCCACCGCGACGTTGACCAGCTCACCGATTCCGTCGATGCGTGTGGTCAGCGTCTGCCCTGGTGCGAGGTAGCGCGGGGGCTTGCGCGCGTGCCCCACGCCGCCGGGGGTTCCGGTGGCGATGACGTCACCCGGCTGCAAGGTGACGATCGTGGAGATGTAGCGCACCAGTTCCCCGGCGCCGAACACGAGGTCGTCGAGCGTGGTCCGCTGCAGCTCGTCGCCGTCGACGGACGTGACCAGCTGGGCGCCGGCGGGCAGCTCGTCCGGTGTCACGAGCACCGGCCCGAGTGGCGTGCTGTTCTCCCACGTCTTGCCCTGGAACCACTGAGCCGTGCGGTACTGGTAGTCGCGCATGGTGACGTCGTTGAGCACCGAGTACCCGGCGATGGCCGCCACCGCTTCCTCGGCCGAGGCCCGGCGCACACTCGTGCCGATGACGACGGCGAGCTCACCTTCCCAGTCGACCCGGTCGGATTCCGGCGGCAGCAGGATCTCGTCGCGCGGCCCGATCAGGGCTTCGGGGTACTTGGCGAACAAGGTGGGAAATTCGGGTAGCTCGCGACCCATTTCGAGGATGTGGTTGCGGTAGTTGAGCCCCACGCACACGATTTTGCCGGGCCACGGCACGACCGGCGCGAGGTCCGCGGTGGCGTAGTCGTGCCGCGCACCGTCCGCGGCTGCGGCCACGTCCAGGCCACCCGCCCGCAGGAGGGCGCCGACGTCGGTGAATCCGGTTTCGATCGCCGTGGTGCCGTCTACCCGCACGGCGGCGGTCGTCCCGCCGACCCGGATCGTCGCCAGTCTCATCGGTCTTCTCCTTCGACATGGGTGCGGTGGAAGTGCAGGTGCTCCATGATCGGAGCGTCCGAGAAGCGGAAGAGGTCGAACGCGCTCTCGGCGCGCAGGGACCAGGGCACCCAGGAAGGCACGACGAACAGGTCGCCCTTTTCCAGCCGGTGTTCGACGCCGTCCAGGACCACCTCACCGCGGCCCTCGAAAACCTGGAACACGCTGGAGCCGACCTCGCGCCGCGCCCGCGTCTCGACGCCCGCTCGCAACCGGTGGAACTCGGCCCGGATCGTCGGCATGACGTCGCCGCCGGTGGTGGGGTTGACGTAGCGCACCGCGGCGTGGCCCGGCCCGACGGTCGCGGGCTGGCCCTCGTCCTCGAGCAGGAGCTGCTCGGTCAGCGCCGCGTCGGTGTGTGCCCAGCGGTAGGCCGCGATCGGTGAGGACACCGTGTCCTGCAGCCCGGAGAGCGGACGCAGTCCCGGATGCCCCCACAACCGCTCGCTGCGGGAGAAGTTCGGCGTCGCGTCGTCGGTGACCCGATCCGCGCCGAACTCGAAGAAGCCGACGTCGGTGTAGTGCGTGAACGGGATGTCCAGGCCGTCGATCCAGGCCATCGGCTGGTCGGTTTCGTTGTGGTGGCCATGAAAACGCCAGCCGGGGGTGAGCAGGAAATCACCGCGGGACATGCGCACCGGATCTCCGTCCACGACCGTCCACACGCCCTCCCCCTCCACGACGAAGCGGAACGCGTTCTGGGAATGCCGGTGCTCCGGCGCCACCTCCTTCGGGCCGAGGTACTGGATCGCCGCCCACAGGGTCGGGCTCGCGTAGGCGAGACCGGGCAGGCCCGGATTGGCCAGCGCGATGGCGCGGCGCTCACCGCCACGCCCGACCGGCACCAGCTCACCGGCGCGCTGCGCCAGGGGGTAGAGCGTCGACCACCGCCACACGTGGGGCACGGCCTTCGGTTTCGGGTGCATCGGCATGAGGTCGTCGATCTGCGTCCACAGTGGAATGAGGTGCTCGGACTCGAAGTCCTGGTACAGCTCGGCCAGCTCCGGACTTTCCCCACTGGTCATCTCGTTCGCGGCCGGGCCACGGCCGATCACCTGCTCCGTCTCCGGGGACATGCGCGCTCCTCTGGTGTTCGGCGACGTACGACCGGTCTTCCCGGAGCGTAGGCAGAGTCTTCCGGACAACGCAAAGACGACGTATGGTTTTTCTGTGGAGCAGAATTCCGGACCGTATCGCATCGAAGCGGTCGACCGGGCGCTCACGCTGCTGACCCTGCTGTCCGAACACGGCCACGTCACCGTGACCGAGGCGAGCCGGGAACTGGGTGTGGCCCCCTCGAGTGCGCATCGGCTGTTGTCGACGCTGTGCCACCGCGGGTTCGCGGCGCGCGGGGACAAGCGGCAATACCGGCCAGGACCGGAGCTGCTCGCGCTGGCCACCTCCGGCTGGGCGCCGCCGCTGGCCGACCGGGTTCGGCCGTACCTCGAGCGCCTTCACGCGGACGTCGGCGAGACCGTGCACCTGATGGTCCGCGCCGCGGCCGACATCCGGTTCGTCGACGGCATCGAGAGTCACCATCCGCTGAGGGTGGGCCTGCGGACCGGCGCACGAATGCCGGCGTATTGCACGTCCGGCGGCAAAGCGATGCTGGCCGACCTCGACCCGGCGGAGGTCGCCGCGCTGCACGCCGCCGGGCTACCCCCTTGGCCCGGCGAGAAGATTCACGACGTCGCGGCGCTGCACGACGAGCTCGCTGCGGTGCGCCGCAACCACTTCGGGCTCAACCACGACGAAAGCGAACCCGGCGTCACGGCGATCGGCGCGTCCATCGGTGTCATCGACGGCCAGCCGGCCGCACTGGCGATCGCCGTGCCCACGGCGCGGTTCGCCTCGGCCGATCCGGAGGCGATGGCCGCGCACCTGCTCCGGACCTGCGGCGACGTGAGGGAAGCACTGACCGCACGAGCCCGGTGACTCGTCATAGATCGGCCGAGGCCCGCCGGCAGTGTTCCTCGATGGCCTTGGCCAGTTCCGGGATCCGGGACCGGGGGCACCGTGGGCTCGGCAACGCGACGGCGAACGCCGCCAGCGCCCGCCCACTGCCGTCCCGCACGCAGGCACCGATCGCGACGATGCCGCGGTCACTCTCGCCGTAGTTGGTCGCGTACCCGCGGCGGCGGATCCCGGTCAGCTGCTGCAACAGGGCCGCCCGGTTCACGGTGCCGCTGCCCGGCAGTGCGGGCAGGTCCCGCGGGTACAACGCGGTGAACTGCTCCTTGGACAGCTCGGCCAGCAACGCCTTGCCGCCCGAAGTGACGTGTGCGGGCAGCAGCATCCCGGTCCGCGCCCCGACCCGCAGTATCTGCGTGCTTTCCACGCAGTCGAGGAATCGGGCGCCGTTGCCCTCCAGCACCATCAGGTGACACGTCTCCCCCAGCCCCTGGCTCAGCTCCGCCAGGTGGATGTGCAGCGCCGCGCGCAGATCCAGCGGTGAGGGGCCGGGCCGCACCATCCGCTCGAACGCCGGCCCCGGCCGGTACACCTTGTGCGAGTCCTGCACCGCGAACCCGCGGTGCCGCAACGTGATCAGCAACCGGTGCGCGGTGGACCGGGCGACACCCAGCTCGTCGGACGCCTCGCTCACCCGAAGCCGCCCTCGTTGGGCCAGCAGTTCCAGCAGCCGAAGCACGTTGTCGGCCGACTCGACCAGGTACCCCGACTCGTCCCGCATAGCAGAATTCTACAACCTGCGGATTCCGATGGCTGGTCGCGCGAACTTAAGGTCCAGGCACAGCCCTCAAGGAGGAGGTCGCTTTGTCCGCTGACACCATCGACATCCGCACGGAACTGCGGACCGCTCCACTCCGGACCTTCCACTGGTTGCTGGTTCTGCTCGTCGCCCTGGCGACCCTGTTCGACGGTTACGACACCTTCATCCCGTCGTACATGATCCACTTCGTGGTGAAGCCCTGGCATCTGTCCGGTGGGGCAACCGGTTTCCTGGTGTCGTCCGCGTTGATCGGGTTCGCCGTCGGCTCGCTGGTCCACGGCGTCGTCGCCGACCGGATCGGCCGCCGTCCCACCCTGATCGCCGGCCTGCTGATCGCCGGGGTGTTCAGCGTGCTGACCGGCATCTTCGGCACCACGTTCCCGGCCTTCGTCACGCTGCGCGCGGTGACCGGGCTGGGCCTGGGCGTGCTGCTGCCGCTGGGCACGGCGTACGTGAACGAATACCTGCCCGAGCGGGTGCACAACCGGCTCACGGTGCTCGGTGGCACCGGCTTCGCACTCGGCGGCGTGCTGGCCGCGGTCCTCGGCGTCGCGCTCACCGAAGGCGGCCACTGGGAGTCGCTGTTCTACGTGGGCGGTGCCGCCGCGGTGCTGGGCGTGATCTACCTCGCCGTGTTCCCCGAATCGGTGGAATTCCTGGTGGCCGGCGGAAAGCAGGAGCAGGCGGTGCGCCTGCTGTCCCGGCTGCGGCCGGACCGCGCCCAGTCCTACCGCGAACACGGGCTGTCCGTCGACCGGCAACCCCGGGACTGGCGGCTTGTGCTCGCGCCCCGCTACCGGACGCGAACCGTGGCGCTGTGGGTGTCGTCGTTCTTGCTGCTCTTCGGCGTCTACGGGCTGTCCACCTGGACACCGCAGCTGATGATCGCGCGCGGCGAGACCTTCGCGACCGGCTACACCTTCGGCGCCGTACTGCAAGGGATGTCCATCGTCGGTGCCCTGCTCGGCGGCCTCGTCGCCGACCGCTATCTCGGCGCCCGGCGCAGCTTGATGCTCTGGTGCGGCCTGGGCGCGGTGGCCACGCTCGTCCTCGCCGTCGGCGGTTCGACGGCGGTGAACATCGTCGCGGTCGGGTTCGCGGGGTTGTTCATCATCGGTGGCCAGTTCCTGCTCAACAACATCTGCGCGGCCACCTACCCGGTTCAGGCCCGCGCGACGGGCGAAGGCGCGATGCTCGGCGTCGGCCGGGTCGGCGGCATCCTCGGCCCCTCGATCGGCGGCGCGTTGCTGAGCGCGTTCGGTGGCAGCGCCGTGCTGTTCGTCGCGGTCGCGGTGGCGGCCGTGCTCGCCGTGGTCAGTACGTCCTTTGTGCTCGTTCGCACTCACGCACCTCGCCGGGTCTCCCCGGCGGCACCCCGAGAAGAAATGGAGCACTGATGTCGGAAGTCGTCATCATCGGTGGAGGCATCGGCGGCCTGACCCTGGCCCTCGAACTGCACGCCGCCGGCGTCGACTGCACGGTCCACGAAGCGGTCGACGAGCTCTCGGCCGTCGGTGTCGGGATCAACCTGCTGCCGCACGCCACCCGGGAACTGACGCGGCTCGGCCTGGCGGACGAGCTGTCCGCCGTCGCGATCGAAACCGAGAGCTCGCTCTACTTCAACAGGTTCGGCCAGCGGATCTACACGGAGCAGACCGGCCGGACCGCGGGATACCCGTGGCCCCAGTTCTCCATCCACCGCGGCGACCTGCACGACATCCTGGTGCGCGCGGTCCGCGACCGGCTCGGTCCCGACCGGCTGGTCACCGGCCGACGCTGCGTGGCGGTCTCCCAGGACGCCACCGGGGCCACGGCGGAGTTCGAGCAGGGCAGCGTGCGCGGCGCCCTCGTCGTGGGCTGCGACGGCGTGAACTCCGTCGTCCGCCGGCAACTGCACCCGGACCAGAGCGGACCGGTGTACTCCGGCTACAACATGTGGCGCGGCGTCACCCCGTGGCCCGCCATCCTCGGCGGCGCCAGCATGATCCGCGCCGGCTGGCTCGCCACCGGCAAGCTCGTCGTCTACCCCATCCGCAACGACGTCGACCACGAGGGCCGCCAGCTCGTCAACTGGGTGGTGGAAATCGAGACGCCCCAGCACTCCGACCGTGACTGGAACCGCACCGGACGGCTCGAGGACTTCCTGCCCGCCTTCGCCGACTGGCAATTCGACTGGCTGGACGTCCCGGCGCTGCTGTCCTCGTCCACGACGATCCTGGAATACCCGATGGTCGACCAGGAACCACTGCCCTGGTGGGGCACCGGCCGCATCACCCTCCTCGGCGACGCCGCCCACCCCATGGTGCCGCGTGGTTCCAACGGCGCCGGACAGTCCATTTTGGACGCCCACACCCTGGCCGCCAAACTCACCGCGACGACCGACGTGGTCGCCGCCCTGGCCGCCTACGAGGCCGAACGCCTCCCTGCCACCGCCGCCGTGGTCCGTGCCAACCGCACCACCCCACCCGACGCGATCCTGCGCGAGGTCTACGAACGCACCGGCGACCGCCCCTTCGACCGGCTCGAGAACGTCGTCGACCCACGGGAACTGGAGGCGATCCTGACCAGTTACAAGGAGATCGCCGGGTACTCGCTGACAGTGCTGTCAGCCCAGCGCTAAAGGGGCCTGGCGCGGCGCTCTGGTCACGGGTCTCGGCCTGGATCCGGAGAGCAAGTCCGGCCGCCGCCCGGCGACGTCTCCCCGTCCCGGGCGAGCTTCGCGACCTCCAGCGCGCCGCGCGGGACTGCGCCACGGCCTCCTTGTTCTCGGGCAGTGGCGAGCAGCGACGCCCGCAGGCGCCTTCGGTCCGGCGGAGCCCGCCGATCACGCGGTCCCGATCCGCGACGGGGCAGACGACAATGAGGTCGTCCCCGTCGCCGAAGGACGCGGTGGTCGCGGTGGTCGCGAGCAGGGTGGCAGTCGAGCACGCCGACTGGGCTGCCGAGCTGAGCTACTCGCGTGAAACCTTTCAAGCGGCACCCTAACCAGGGTTCCCGGGGAATGTCAACGCCGGGCAATTCCGAGGTTGCCGGGAGACTCGCGGTGGCCAGCGATTCCGTTGTCCGTGGCGGGAACGCCAATTCCCGGATTCGTCTGGTGTCGCGGCTCTCGCAGCCAAGAATTCCGCGTTTCCCCTCGGCATCCTGAACCGATTCCGCCGTACGAAGGCGATGTTTGACGCTTGACAACGGCCGCGCAGGAGCTGGAAACTAGAGTGACTCGACTTGAAACGTTTTAATAAGTTCGATCCTCAACGGAGAGGCCACTGAGTGCGTACGGCACCATCGCGGGTGTACCGCACCGGCCGAAGGCGCGCCGGCCCGCTGTCGCGGACGCCTGGTCGCAAACGCCGCCGGGTAACGGCATCAGGTCCGCTGGACGACGCCTTCCCTCCCCACCCCTGTGTCGTCGATGGACGATCAATGTCCGAACAACGGTGCGGGCGTATTGCGCGGCAGGGCCGGCGACGCACTGCCGGCGCCGGATCCGCGCACGCCGGCGCTTGAGGGTTCGCCGCCCTCGCCTGCGACTGCTTCCGGCCGCACGGCATCGCAACGCTTCAAGATCCATTCATCACAGCAAGAACCGTTCCCTGCCTGCCCCAGGAGGACCGATGGAAGACAGCAAGCCCGGCTTCGACCGTAGAGATTTTCTCAAGATCAGCGGCGGTGTCGGCATGGCAGTGGCGCTCTCAGGCTTGGTCGGCGCCGGCTCCGCCGAGGCTTCGTCGACGAGTATCGCCGACAAGTTCATCAAGGCCCAGCACGCGCTCCTGGACAACCCGGAAGGCAAGTACCGGCCGGGCACAAGGTGGTGGCTGGCCGAAGGGCTGCACACCGACGCGACCATCAAGGCCGACATGAAAACCCTCCACGACATGGGCATCGGCTCGGTCGAGATCGTCTGCATGCCCGAGCCCAATGTGGACAGCGACCTGAGCGGCACGGTCTTCGTCAGCAACACCACGGGAAAGACCCCCCAGCAGATCTACAGCTGGGGATCGGATGAGTGGAAGAACGACACGAAGCTCATCATCCAAGAGGCCAACAAGTACGGCATGGGCTTCTCCATGACCAGCGGCACCCACTGGGCGAACGCGAACCTGCCGATCGCGAACCTGAAGTTCGATGACGACGGAGCCGGCAAGGCGCTGGGCTACGCCATCCAGACCACGACCGGCGGCACCGCGTTCACCGGCGCCCTGAAGCGCTCGGTGATGACCGTGGCCGGAACCGTGCGGCAGGACCTGATCGCCGTGGTCGCGGTCCGACGAGCAGCCGGCAACACCGGCTCGGTCACCGCCGACGGCAGCATCTCCGGCACCATGAGCTACACCGACACGTCGGTCGTGTTGACCGGCAAGGTCACCCTCAACGGCACCCCGGTGACTCCGAGCACGATGAAGGACCCCACGGGCAAGGCGGGTTATTCCCTGACCTGGACGCCGCCGGCGGGGACCGGAACCTGGGACATCTACGCGTTCTGGATGCAGGCGACCGGCCAGTCACCGACACCCTCGGCCACACAGAACGTGACCATCAACTACATCGACCCAGCCGGCATGCAGGACTTCATCGACTACTACAAGAATCACGTGTTCAACGACCGTGAGCTGAAATCGGCCATCATCGACAACGGCCGCGGCGAGATGTACATGGACTCGCTGGAGATCTCGACCAGCAACTCCAACGGCGGCGAATTCTGGGGCTCCACGCTCATGAGCGAGTTCCAGAAGCGCCGCGGGTACAGCCTCGAGCCATACCTGCCCTACGTCATCAGGAAGGACGGCCGGGCGGGCCTCACCTCATTCCTGGTCGCCGGAGCCGACCAGGTCGCGGTGAACAAGATTCGCAACGACTTCTTCGAGACGATCACCGACATGTACACCGACAATGTTCTCAAGCCGCTTCGGGCCTACCTGAACGATGAGATGAACATGAAGCTGCGGGCCGAGATTTCGTACAACGTGGGTTATGAGATCACCACGCCGGCCCAAGGTGTGGACTACGTGGAAACCGAATCGCTTGATTTCGGGAACCAGTTGGATTCGCAGCGGACGTTGTCGGGTGCGGCCCACACTCACGGGCTGCGGTACTCCAGTGAGACCGGCGCGATCAGTGGCGAGAACTACACCTGGCCGCAGGACCGGTTCATGCAGATCATCAACACCCAGTTCGCCTCCGGCGTCAGCCACACCGTATTCCACGGCTACTCGAGCATTTCCGGCGCTGACTCCAGCGACCCGTCGAACCCCTGGGACGGTACGTACTGGCCGGGCCACGAAGGCATGTACGCGCGATACTCGGAGCGGTGGGGTCCGCGCCAGCCGGAGTCCACGCAGTACGGCGACTACCTGCCGATGATCGCCCGCACCCAAGCCGTGCTGCAGCAGGGCAAGCCGCAAATGGACCTGGCGGTGCTGCGCACCGACTACGCCTTCAACAGCGACCACCCCCACCCCGACTTCATGCGGCACCGGAGGGCCAACTACTTCAAGGATCTCGAACTGCAGGACAACGGGTACACCTACGAATACTTCGCACCCGAGATCCTGGAGAACAAGCGCGTCAAATACAGCAAGACCGACGGTCTGATGCCCGAAAACGTGGGATACCAGGCGATCGTCATCTACCAGGACTCCATCCGGCTGAAAAGCGCCCAGGCAATCTACGCTCTTGCCCGGCAGGGCCTGCCCGTTGTCGTCGTCAACGGCCTGACCGAGACGTTGAGTGCGACCAGGAACTACCTGAACACCAAGGCGGCAATCCGCACCCTCGGCAACGAGGGCACCGACTCCGACTTGGCGAAGGTGATGGCACGGCTGAAGAAGCTCCCGAACGTCAACGAGGTCAACGCGAACGTCCCCCAGAGCGCGACCACCCCCGACCCCGCAGCCGAGGACTACGAAGAGAAGTACTACTACGGCAAGACCGGCGTGTACAGCGCGCTGAAGCGGCTCGGAGTGCGGCCCCGCGCCGAATACGCCGAACCGAATCAGACCGTCCTCACCGCCATGCGCAGGACCAAAGAGACCGTGTACCTGTGGGCCTACAACTACATGGAAAAGCGCGGCGACTACTTCAACAACCCGATCGACGCCGAAACCGTCACGACGACCATCAGCGTCGACGCGATCGGCAAGCCGTACCGCATCGACACCTGGTCAAGCGGCATCGAGGCGCTTGCCCTGTACAACTCTTCCGGTGGCCGCACCTCGTTCGAGGTGACTCTGGCGCCTGGACAGACCACGGTGATCGCCATCGACCTGAAAACCAAGACCGCCGCGCCCCTGCGAAGCACCAACGCGCCCCAGGGCAGAGTGACCGCCGACGGCGCGGCCATCCTCGCCACCGAGTCGGGCACCTATACCGCCAGGCTGGCCGATGGCTCCACTGTGACCAAGAAGATCTCCGTACCGGACAACGTCAACCTGACGAACGCGCCGTGGAACCTGGTCCTCACCAGCTGGACACCCGGCGAGAAGAAGATCTTGACCGAGGCACGCCAGGGCTACACCACCAAAGAGGTGTACTTCACCACGAAGAAGTCCGACATCAACGTGGGCACGACCAAGCTCATCCCCTGGAAGGACATGACCTTCACGGCGCAGAATCCGGCGTCGGTATCAGGTGTCGGCACATACAGCACCACATTCCGCCTGCCCGACACGTGGAATGACTCAAACGGTGCCTACCTCGACATCTCCTCCACCGGCGGCGCCCTGGCCCAAGTCTGGGTCAACGGCAAGAAGATCACCGGCTACGACTTCATCGCCGGACGCATCGACGTCAGCTCCGCGCTGAAAGCCGGCAGCAACACGATCAAGGTCGAAGTATCGAGCTCGCTGCGCAACCAAATGAGGGCGCTGGGCTACCCCAACCTGCCCGCCGCCGACACCGTCGCCGGCGCCGTCGCATCCTACGGCCTCCAAGGCAACATCTCACTGGACACCTTCACCGTCGCAGTGGTCGAACGCCCGGGCCACTCCAACCAGCCCGGGAAGTGATCTTCCCACCGCGCTGATCGCCGCAACCACGAAGATGGTCCCGCCGCTCATGAACGGCGGGACCATCTTTGCACCGGTGACATCTCGATCGTGGAGTCAGCGCGGTGGGCACGTCCGGTCGGTTCTGTGGTCAGTTGCGTCCGCCTCGTCGCCCATCGGATTGCCCGTGGTGAACAGTGAGGTGGTTGGCGACCAGGACGCCTGTCCGGGGTGTGGTGCGGCAGCCTGTCGGACACGCGTGCGGGCTCAGGCGTCGTGGCCATCGGTCTGCCGTCGCCAGACCAGCACGGTGACGGTGCCGGCGAGGATCGCCGCGGTGAGGGCGAAAGGGATCGGGATGAGGGGGTCGACGAGGACGAGGAGCCCGGCCAGAGGCAGGGCGGTGTTGACGACGCGGTCGGCGTGGGGCCTGATCGCGAGGGCCCAGATGCCGAGGACGAAGACGGCGAGCGGGATTGTGTAGGCGAAGGACGCGTAGGGCTGGTGCAGCGTGGTGTGCCCGGTGAGGACGTCGATCTCGACCTCGATGCCGGCGGAGAACGCGCCTGCGGCGGCGAAGATGAAGAAGTGCCCGTAGACGTAGGCCAGGGAGCTCACGACGTCTTTGATGGCGTGGTGGTGCGGGGGCCAGAAGTAGATCCACCACAAGGCCGCCGTGGCGATGAGCGTGAGCGCGGCGATACCGATGAGCCGGCCGGGCGACTCGGCGTCCCGCAGTGCCTCGATGATCGCGTTGGCGGAGGCGAGCAGGCTCTCGCCGAGGAGGATGAGGGTGAACAGGCCGTAGCGCTCGGTGATGTGGTGCGGGTGCCAGGGCGTGGTCCCGGTGCGCTCGGCGAGGATCGGCACGACGATTTCCGCGGTGACGAGCACGATCAGCGCGACGGTGAACATCCCGGTGGGAAGGAGCAGGGAGGCGAGCCACAGGGCTTGGACCAGTGAGATGCCGGCCGCGTACCTGAGCGTGGCCCGGCGGGTGGGGCCCGACGACCGGGACGCGCGGAGCCACTGGGCGACGAGTGCCGCGCGCATGACGACGTAGGCGATGATGAGCACCGAGTAGTCGTGTTCCTCGAAGGCGGGCCCGATGCCGGAGGCGAAGACGAGCACGCCACCCATCTGCACGATGGTGGTCACCCGGTACAGCCAGTCGTCGGTGTCGAAGGACGTGGCGAACCAGGTGAAGTTCATCCAGGCCCACCAGATCCCGAAGAACACGAAGCAGTAGTTGAAGATCCCGTCGAGTACGTGCCCCTCGGTGAGCCCGTGGTGCAGTTGCGCGGCGGCGATGCTCACGGCGACGACGAAGACGAGGTCGAAGAACAGCTCCAGCGTGGACGCGGCCCGTCCGGCCTCGTTCGGGTCGCGCGGCCTCATCGGGACGAGCCGGAATCGGGAATCGAGTGTCATGACGTGGGTCTCTCCGCGTGCGAGCGCCCCGGACGCCTGGGGGAGCGTCCGGGGCAGGTGGTCGGCAACTCGGTGCGTGGTGCGTCTGTCGACATCAGACGGAACCGGCTGCTTCGCACAATTCCACAGTGGATCGTGGGCGGCCACTTCGGCCGTTGATTCCGGGATTAACGATGACGGGCAGAATTGCCATTAATTCATCAGATTCGTCTTCGCAGTGGTGTTCAGCGACTTCGGCGAATGTGCTCCCGTTTCGGACTTCGACATGCCGGCGAAGAGAGAACCCGGCCCGACGGCGGAGAGTTCGTCGATGGCGGTGTCGTAGTGCCTGAAGTCCCCCTGCGTCCAGCGTCGACCAGGACTCCGGATCAGCACGAGCGATGATCCCCTTCTCGATCGATAAGCTATCCTTGACTTCATGTCCTGGCTGTTCGATCCGCGGCATCTGGTTACCCTCGAGGCGGTCGTGCGGCTCGGTTCGTTCGCCGCTGCCGCCGACGAACTGGGCTACACCCAGTCCGCGGTCTCGCAGCAGGTCGCGGAACTGGAACGACGGGTCGGCGCGCGGGTGGTGGTCCGGCGGCCCGTCCGTGCGACCGAAGCCGGGCAGGTACTGCTCGACACCGAGGCCGCGATCAGCACATCGATGAGTCGCGCTGCCACCGAGCTCGCGGCGCTCGCGGACGGAACCGGCGGCGAGGTGCGGCTCGGCGCGTTCATCTCGGCGGCAGCCTCCATCGTCCCTCCCGCGCTCGCACGCCTGCGGGCGACCCATCCGGGAGTCCACATCACGCTGCGCGAACTCGAGCAGCGCGAAACGCACGCGCTGCTGGTCAGGGGCGAGGTCGACCTGGCCATCACGTTCGACTACGAACACGCTCCCGAGCCGGCGCCGGCCGGGCTCAGGCAACAGCACCTCATGGACGATCCGATCATGGTCGTCCTTCCCGCCGGCCATCCCCTGGCGGGAGCCGACAGTGTCACCCCGGCCGACCTGCCGTCGGACGCGTGGATCAACACCGCGGTCGACGTCCGCGACTTGGCCGCGTCACCCGTCGGCGGCGACCGGGGAAGCGGACATCGGCTGGACTTCGACGGCATGGACTTCCGCACCGCGCTCAACCTCGTCGCGGCAGGACTCGGCGTCGCACTGCTGCCGCGGCTGTTGCTGCTGGACGCTCCCCCGAGCGTCGTGGTTCTGCCCATGCGGCAGCCCACGATCGTCCGTCGTCTCCACACCTGCCGGCTCGACACGAGAGGCGTGGCCGCGTCGATCAGGCGGCTGGAAATGTCCCTGCGGGAAGCGGTGGCGGAACTCTGAAACGACTCCGGATGGCCGACGAGACCGACTTCAGTCCACTCCGGCCACGGTGACCTCAGGATGTGCGGCCGTCCTCTTGCGCCGGACGGATTCAGTCACCAGCAACACCGAGCCGAACGACACGGCAGCCATCAGGGCCAGGTACAGAGCGATCGCGTTGGCCGTGTGGAACTCGGCGAACAGCGAGGTGGCGATGATCGGCGCGAGCGCACCGCCGGCGACGGCGCCGATCTGGTAGCCCACGGAAACGCCCGAATACCGCACGCCGGCGCCGAACATCTCGGAGAACAACGCCGGGCACGGGCCGTAGGTGAGGCTGAAGACGACCTGCGCCACCACGAGTGCCAGCGTGATCAGCACGGGCGAACCCGTGTTCACGAGCCAGAACATCGGAAAGCCCCACACTGCGAGCAGCACCGCGCCGGTGAGGAACACGCGCCGCCGGCCGATGCGATCGGACAGCGCGGCGGCCGCGGGGATCGTGAGTCCCGACGCGACAGCCGACACGAGCACCGCCACGAGGATCGTGCCGCGCGGTAGTGAAAGCGCTTGCGTGGCATAGGAGAGGATGTACACGGTCAGCAGGTAGTAGGCGCCGCCGTTGATCACGGTCGCGCCCGCGGCCAGCAGGATCTGCTTCGGGTGCGAGCGCAGGAGTTCCAGCAGCGGCGCGCGGCGCCGGGCCGGCTCTTCCGGTGCGGGGTGGGTTTCTTCGGCCCGCGACTGCGCGTAGAGCCCCACGCCGATCAGCACGATGCTCAGCAGGAATGGGATCCGCCAGCCCCAGGTGAGGAAGGCGGCCGGTGACACGGTGGCCGAGAGCACGAGGAACATCACGTTGGAGAAGATCAGCGCGATCGGCACCCCGAGCTGCGCGAAGCTGCCGTAGAAGCCGCGTTTGCCCTCCGGCGCGCACTCCGTGACGAGCAATACCGCACCGCCCCATTGACCGCCCAGTGCGAGGCCTTGGATCAACCGCAGCACCACGAGCAGGATCGGCGCGGCCACGCCGAGCGTGGCATACGACGGCAGCAAACCGATCGCGGTGGTCGCCGCGCCCATGATCATCATGGCGGTCACCAGCGCCGGCTTGCGGCCGAACTGGTCACCGAAGTGCCCGAACACGGCGGCCCCCACGGGCCGGATCAGGAAACCGACGGCGAACGTGCTGAACGCGAGCAGCGTGCCCGCGACCGAATCGACCGAGGGGAAGAAAAGCTTGTTCAGCACCAGCGCCGAAGCCGACGCGTAGATGAAGAAGTCGTACCACTCGATGGCCGAACCGGCGACGCTGACGAGGATGTTCTTTCTCATCTGCCGCGCCGTGCGGGCCGGTGGGGACAGCTGGCTCATGGGGTGAACTCCGTTGTTCGGTGGGGACTTGCGGACCTTCGCGATCAGCGGGCGACCGAGACGGCCGCGCGGCGGTGTTCGACCGTGGTCAACGCGCGGACCACTTCAGAACCCGCCTTCACTCCCCCGCGGGATGTTTTCACCCAGCTCGAAATACTTCGAATGGTGAAAGATCAACGGAGAAACATCGCCCACCTCCTTCGCCCCCAGGTCGACAACCTCGCCCACGAAGATCGAGTGGTCTCCTCCGTTGTAGACACCCCATTTACGGCACAGGAACCAGGCCAACGAGTCGCCGACCACCGGGCAGCCGTCACGCACGTCCATCTTTACCTCGGCCGAGACGGCCCACGGGCTGCGAGCGTAGAAGTCGGCGATCGCGCCTTGTCGATTCCCGAGCACGCTGAGCCCGTAGTAGCCGTCGGTCGCCTGCAGCAGCTCGTGCATGCGGCCGGGCTTGTTGACGCTGACCGCGCAGAGCCGGGGCTTCAGCGAAACCGGTGAGAACGAGCTGGCCGTCATCCCGTGCACGCCGTCGCCGTCAGGGATCGTGACCACGCTGACACCCGTCGGGAAATGCCGCAACGCGTGCCGGAAAGCCAAGGCATCACGTCCGTCGGGAACGAACGTGCTGGTGGGGACGGTCACTGCCGATCACTCCTCCTCGTGAGGCCGTCTGTCCGGCCGCCGGTAGGTCTGGCGAGCAGCATCCATCAGCGATCGCGGACCGCGCCAATGCGCGTTCTGCCGCCCGACATACCAGGAGTGGCATACCGCTACGACGCGACAAGCTCCCGGAGAATGCCGATCATCGCGCTGGCCGCGGGCGTGACTTCCCGGCCGGCGGCCAACGTGATCCCGACGCTGTGACTGGCCAGCTCGAACTCCGGCCCCAAACTCACCACACCCGCCAGTCCTTCGTGGATGGAGACGGACAGCGCGGCGATCGAGTCCGTGGCGAGGAGCAGATGCCTCACCGCGAGGTACGCCGTGGTCTCGACCCGGTTGACCGGCAGCGGAATACCACGAGCGCTGAAAAACTGGTCCAGCTCGCCGCGCAAACGAGCCTCCGCGTCGGGAAAGATCCACGGATAACCGGAAAGCTCCGACGCATCGATCCCTTCGCGGCCGGCCAGCGGATGCTCCGCGCGGACCACGAGCGACACGGCCTCCTCGTGCAGTGGGAGCCGGATGAAGTGTTCGTCCGTCGGCTGCGTCAGCCGGCCCACCACGAGGTCGAGGCGTCCCGACCCCAGTTCCGACAGCAGCCTGCGGGGCAAGGCCTCGGTCAGCTCGACGGTCAAGAGCGGGTGCCGGGCCTTCAAGACCTCCACCGCCCGCGGGACCAGAGCATTCGACCCCGTGAGGTGGATACCGATCGCGACCGTCCCGCGGTCGGCGTCCCGTAGCTGCGCCATGTGCTTCCCAGCCTGGCGAATCTGGGACACGACAGCCCGAGCATGCGCCGCGAACGCCTCACTGAACGGCGTCGGCAACAACCCCCTCGGGTTCCGGTCGTACAACGCCACCCCGAGGATTTCCTCGAGTTCGCGCAGCGTGCGGGTCGCGGCGGGCTGGGTGATGTTCAAATCATCGGCGGCCGCCACCAAGGTGCCGCGGCGCGCGATCGCGTCGACCAGCAGCAGATGCCGGATCTTCAACCGCCCGTCGAGAAGATTGGGCGTCATCACGGTGCTCGACATACCGATACACACAGAACTCCAGCCCACATTGGCATCGTGGCAACATACCGCAATCCGGCTCCGACGGAGCGCGTACGAGGCAGGAGCGCACGTTGCGCGCGAGCCTTCCCCGGCGGTCGCCACGACCGTCGGTAAGAACCGCCGGCCGCGCGCCACGAACGTCCTGTAGCCCGATCCGGGAATCACCCGGAGTCCGGATTTCGCGTGAAGGAGCAAACGGTCATGAACGAGAGTTTCGAGGGCCAGAAGGTCGTCGTGGTCGGCGGCAGCAGCGGTATGGGGCTGGCCACGGCCCACCAGGTGGTCGCCGCGGGTGGCACCGCCGTGATCACGGGCCGGAATCCCGAGCGAGTCCAGGCGGCAGTCGAAGCTTTGTCGCAGAAGGGAAAGGCCTGGGGCATCACGACGGAGCTGACCGACCGTGACCAGGTACCCGAGGTCCGCAAGCAGCTCGCTGCCGAACACGCCGATGCCAACCTGCTCGTCAACGCGGCGGGATTCTTCATCCCGAGGCCGTTCAGCGAATACGACGAAGCCTTCTACGACTCGTACAACGAACTGAACCGAGCGCTGTTCTTCATCACGCAGACGGTCGTCGCGGGCATGGTCGCGGGTGGCAAGGGCGGCGCCATCGTGAACGTCGGCTCGATGTGGGCGCACCAGGGCATCGCGGCGACCCCGCACACCGGTTACTCCGTGCAGAAGGGCGGTATCCACTCGTTCACCAAGGCACTCGCGATCGAGCTCGCCCCGCACGGGATCCGGGTCAACGCGGTCGCTCCCGCGGTCGTCAAAACGCCCCTGTACTTGGGCTTCGTGCCCGAGGACAAGCTCGACGAAACAGTCGACAGCTTCGCCGGCGTTCACCCGCTGGGGCGGGTGGGCACACCGGAGGACATCGCGAACGCCGTGTCGTTCCTGCTGTCGGACAAGTCGAGCTGGATGACCGGCGCCATCGTCGACGTCGACGGCGGCGTGATGGCCGGCCGCAACTGACCCGGGATCGGCAAAGCCTGGACAACCGAAGCCCGTCGGCGCTGAGCGCGAGCCAGCCCCGCCGGGCGTCCGGAACCGGTCACGGACCCACGGTTCCCGAATTCGTTGCGCCTCGGCGACCACGGCGGGTGGGCGCCGGTGCCGGCACCCGCCCGCCGGTCCGTCAGGAGGCGACGATCCCCTCACCGCCGACGGCGTCCGGCACCGCGATCGTGCCGACTGCCGTGAGGCTGCCGTCGCGCCCGATGCGGAAGGCGTCGACTTCGCCGTCCTTTCCGGCCTGGGCGTAGAGGAACTTGCCGTCACCGGACGCGGTGAGGTCGATCGTGCCGGCCGAAGCAGGCGTGTGGCCGATCAGCTCGAGCCGGCCGTGGCCCACGGAGTAGGTCGTGATGGTCCCGCTGCCGGCGTTGGCGGCGTAGGCGTAGTCGCCCGCGACCGTGATCCAGCAGGTCGCCGCCTGGCCGGTGGCCACGGTCTGGGCGACGGTCGCGCGTCCGGCCTTGTCGAGGTGGACCGAGGCGACCGCGTTCGGGCCCGCTTCCGTGAGCAGGACCCGGCCGCCGCGGTCGAAGGCGAAGCCGAAGGGAACCGAGCCGGCGCCGGTCGACGTGACCGTCGGCTGGGCGGACAGTCCGAGCAGAGTGTTGACCGAGTAGACCATCAGGCTGTCGCCGACGGCCTTGGTCGCCACGACGAGGTGCGATCCGTCGGGCGTGAACTCGACCTGGGCGGGGGTGTGCGTGAACTGAGGTTCGGCGTTGGGGTCGAGCCCCAGCGCCCGGTGCTGGCCCGGCAGCGGGATCAGGTGACCGCCGAGGTTCCAGTAGCCCTGGAGCGACCCGCCGTCCAGAGCGTTGAGGACGTAGACCCGGTCACCGTGGACGGCGACACTCACGGGGAATCGGCCGCCGGAGGCGAGAGTCTGGATGCGGACCAGCCGGCTGCCACGGACGGCGAACACGGTCACGGTGTTGCTGCCGGCGTTCGTCGCGATCAGCACTTGATGGCGTACGTCGTAGGCGAGCGAGCCCTGTGAAGCCTGGTGGTCGACGACCGACCCGTCCAGCACACCGCCGAGGCCACCGGTCTGGTACACAGCCGTTTGCGTCAGCGTCCCGTCGGTGGACCGGCGGTAGGCGACGACAGCGTTGCCCTTCGGGCTGTCGGTCTGCACGAACACCGCACCACTGTGGTCCTGTACCCCGGACGCCGAGGCCTCCGGAGCCGCGATCGTGATGGTCGCCAGAACAGCGGCAGCCCCGAGCGCGGCGCGGGTGATGATGTGTCTTGCCATTCTTTTGTCGGTTCCTTTTCTGTGGTCTCGCCGTTCGTTGTGAGACGGCGAGTCAGCGGCGCAGTTCAGTCGCGGCCGGGCACCGCGAAAGTGCGCGAGTAACGAGCACCGAAGCAGGCCGGCACACCTGGACCGAACGGCGCGCCACGCGACCCGTCGAGCGACAGGACGCGACCATCGGTTCCTCGTACGGGTGACTAGGTGTCGCTCGACCGCGCCGTCTTACCGACAGCGCCGCGATCATCCCTCGACGGACTTTCCCGGGGTACGAACGGGCAAATACGTGCGATCTCGCTCGACAAACGGGCCGGCGCCGGCGCGCTGTGGTGCGCGCCGGCGCCGGTAGCGAGGCAACGGGAGAGAACGGGCTCAGTTTCCGGCAGGCTCCGGTGCGACTCGAAGGACGACCGGACCACCGTTGGCGCCGGAAACAGCGCGCTGGAGGGCCGTCGCCGCCTCGGCCAGTGGCAGTGTGGCACCCACCGACAAGGTCAGCCTGCCATCACCCAGGAGCAGACAAAGCTCCTCGAGCTGGGCCGAATCCGGGCGCACGTAGACGTCAGCAACGCTGATGCCACGCTCGGCCGCCGGCGGGTCGCCGGTGATCGTCGCCATCCGACCGCCCGCTCGCAAAGCCAGGACGGCGTCGGCGCTGCCTCCGGAAACAGCGTTGACGGCGGCGTCGACGCCGACGCCGCCGGTCAGTTCACAGACGCGATCCGGCCAGCTGCTGTCGTGGTAGTCGACGACCTCGGTCGCCCCGGCCCGGACCACTCGAGCGGTGCTCGACGGTCCGGAAGTGGCGATCACCCGGACCCCACGCAGTGCGGCGAGCTGCACAGCCAACCCGCCGGTTGTCGTACCGGCACCGTGGACGAGCAGCGTCTCGTTCTCGGCGACTTTGAGCGCTTCGGAGAGCACCTGCTCCGCAGTGAGCGCAGGCACCGGGAACGCCGCCGCCGTGTCCCACGGCACGCCGAGAGGCTTCGGCACGAGCAGATCGGCGTCCACGACCAAGCGCTCGGCCCAGCAACCCTGGTGACGCAGCGGAACCGGATGGCCGAGAACTTCGTCGCCCGGCCGAAGGTTCGCGACCTTCGAACCGACCGCGACCACCGTGCCGGCGACTTCCACGCCGAGGGCCATCGGCGGTGTCAACCCGACGTTCCAGGCCCCGTCTCGGACAATGCCGTCCCAGTTGCCGACGCCGGCCGCCGCAACCTCGACCAACACTTCCCCGGGACCGGGACCAGCAGGCTCGGGGAGGTCGAGCACCTCGACTCGGCCACCGATCTCACGCACTCCAGCGGCACGCATCAATTCTCCCTTTCACTTTGATCGATTTGGTATTTTTTGACCGCTCGGCGATGGGGCCGACTTCATCCGCGCCGGCAAAGGTGCACGCGGGCGGCGCAATCGGTTGGCCGCGATCGACCTGCATCAAGACAGCCTCAGGTACGGGATGAACCGGCAACGAACGTGCCCCGATATCGGGTGCTTTTCGCCACCGAGTCGCGGCGGCTCCAGCCAGGTCGGCAGTGTCGGATCACATACGCGCCAACAGAGCTGCAACCTGATCGGCATCCGGGTGTTCGGGCTCACGGATCTCCAGCGCCGGGGTATCCGCGCGCCGTAATTCCTCCCACACAACCACACTAGTCACCCTTTGGACCCGTGATAGAGTCCAAATCCTCGAAAGAAATGGGTACCAATTCCGGGATGGAACTCTTACTGCCGATCGAACCGCCGACGCCCGGACAACCACGCCGGGTTCAGCTCGAAAGCGCCCTGCGCGAGGCGGTGCGGAGTGGCCGGCTAGTGGTCTGTGTTTGAAGTGGTCTGACGGTTGGACTTCTTGAGGATCTCGTCGGCGGTTTTGGTCCAGATGAAGGGGTGGCAGCGTTCGTTC
>NZ_JBFBAE010000026.1:0-62851 GCF_040689465.1 Amycolatopsis sp. NPDC051373
GCACGGAAGCAGGTAACCGCCCGGGGAAAGCGAGCACAAGCCGAGGGCCGGCGGCCAATCCGGCTCGTGGCGCGTGGCGGGCAACGCAGGGGTTCGATTCCCATTTGGACAGCGCAGCCCAGCACCGCGCACAGGTGACCGCGCACGCGGCACACTTCACCACCACGTGCTGGTTCCCCGGGAAGGTGAGGGCGGGTAAGGGGTTTTCCGTGTCAGGGCACCGCCGGGGGTGGGGTACCGGTTCTCGACGGACCGAGTCTCGGAAACGATCTTTTCTGAGACTCGGTCCGCAACCTCAGTTCTGCCAGAGGAACGCGGCCTCGCCACAGGGCCGGCACGTGAAGAGGTAACCGAGGCCCCCGCCGCCGAAGTTCGCGGAGGTGGCGAAGTCGTAGCCCTCCGCCAGCTCGGCTGTGAACGTCATGCGGGTGGCGCACACGGGACAGTCGGGGGTCTCGTCCCCCTGGATCCAGTCAGGCTCGGCGCCCAGCCGTCCGAGGACCGGCTCCTCCGTGTTTTCGCCGGCGGGATGGAGACGCAGAGCGGTCACGGCTCCCAACAGCGGCTCACCGTCGGCTGGGACAGCGGCGGGGGTGAGTTCACTGGTGAACAGGAAGGCGCGGTTGGCGCCGGCAGTGGCGTCCCAGTCATCGCACATGCCGGGATCGTTCTGGCAGAAGAATGCCGCAACCACACCGATTTCCAGGGGTAGATGGGCGAGGAACTGCATGGCCCCACCGCACTCGCGGCACCTCGGCCAGACGAAGTCGTCCGGGACGAGTGGGACTCCGCCGGTGCGTAGCGTGGGCGCGTCGGCAGTGGTTTGCCCGTCGTAGATCAGCAGCACGGATACAGCCTAAAGTCGCCTCTCCGCGCGCTGTGCCGGTGGTGATCGCCGAGACCAGGCCTTCAGTCCATGAGGACCTCCGGCTCAGCGGTCGTAGTAGCTCGGCGGGCGACGGTTCGTGCCACTGCCGGGCCGGCATGCCTGCCCGCGAGGCGTGCTTGCGCTGGTACGGGGCCCGCGCGTTGGTCCCCATGCTGCTCACCACACTGGCGATCACGAGCCCGATCACGAGGTTGATCGCCCCGTCGGTCGCCGGGTAATTTCGCTGTCCGAGCCGCAAACGTGGGGCAGGCTCAGTACCTGCTCGACACATTCTTCGCGTTCTTCAGAATGTCGTCCCACGGGAAGGTGTTGTTGGCGATCGCCTCGCGGCAGCCGGCGCTCGGCACCGTTAACCAGACTTTGACGGGGGTCGCGGCGTCGACGCGGCTCCGCATGAATGGGCCGATGCCGGAGACGTGGCAGATCGACGTACGTGCTTCAGTTGCGGTTTGATGCTGGGCAGCGATCTACATGGGCGGGGTAGCGATGGGTGGGCGCGGGAGCGGGCGCATGAACGAGTCGGTGTGGACCGAGACCGCTGACCTGCCCCTGAGTTACGGGGTCTTCCTTATCAAGGACTTGAGCGCGGACTTGCCCAGTCCAAGCGTTGCCTACGCCAACGGTCTCGTGGGGACGGATTTCATCAACGGGGCGGTTGTCCTCACCGGCATCCACACGGGTTCGGTCACCGTGACCGTGCAAGCGCTCGACGCCGCACCCGACTCGGTCGAGCTCGACGGCTGGGACGAAGTCGCCGAGGTGTCGGTGGATTCGGAGTACGGGGACCTCATCGTCCACGGCGTGGATGAAGCCCATCCGGATTTCCCCGAGCTGGCCCACGCGGGACCCGGCTCCTACCGGCTGCGCGTCCACGCGCGTGGCCGCGACATCGCCCCCCATCTCAACGTCGAGGACCCCGTCGAGGACTACCAGATCTCCGTGTGGCCGGCTCCGGAAGCACCCGAGGTCGTCTACAAGCAGTCGGACAAGCGCGGACAGGAATACCGGGCTCACCGGAAGAAACCGTGACGCTGGGCTGCGCAGGCTGACGCAGTGTCGGGTTGGTGGCACTTCGAGCAATCTTTCGACGCCTGCTCTTCGTCGGCCACGGCCGCACCCCTGTTCTCGTTCACCGTTTCGTCGCGACGACCGTAGGTCGCGCCAGGCCGCCGCACCGCCTCGACATGCGCTCCCGCGGTGCGGCGTTCACGGCAGCCAGCGACTGATGCCCGCGGATGAGGCGTCCGGGGCTGCCGCCCGCCAAAGTGTCTCAAGCGCGGCGCAGGACCAGGAACGCGAGTTTGCCGGCACCGAGTGGCAGGAAGGGGGCTGGGTGTTCGCACAGCCAACCGGCAGGCCGCTGGATCCACGGGCGGATCACGATGAGTGGAAGACGTTGCTGGCCGAGGCTCAGGTTCGCGACGCCCGCTTGCACGATGCTCGTCACACGGCAGCGACGATGCTGCTCGTCCTGCGGGTGCCGCTGCCGGCGATCATGGACGTGATGGGCTGGGGCGATGCGGCAGTGGCGAAGCGATACGTGCACGTGCCGACGGAAGTCGTCACGGGAATCGCCGACGAGGTCGGCAACTTCCGCGGAGCGATGCGCCACAGCAGGAGCCGCCCGCTTACGCAGACTCGCTGATCGACCAGCTCCAGCAACTCCTCGATGCCGCAAAAACGTCCGGCCGAGACTCTGATGGCGACGACCCGCCGGGGCTGCGCGCGGTGGTCTGAACACCGTATAACGGCTTGTACTGAGACGAGAACTGAGGCGGCGGGATCCCTACCCTCGTAGGAATCTCGCCGCTTCCGCTGGCCAGATGATCGACCTGAGTCGGGATGACAGGATTTGAACCTGCGACCCTTCGCTCCCAAAGCGAATGCGCTACCAAGCTGCGCCACATCCCGATGCCCGCCACCCGCCGAAACCCGAGCCGAGCCGGGGTCCGGAGGGGGTGTGCGGCATCAGCCTAGCCCTCACGCTAAGCTGGGCCAGCCTCCGGGTCCACTGGGTCCCAGTGGGGGCGCTGCGGGTGTAGCTCAATGGTAGAGCCCTAGTCTTCCAAACTAGCTACGCGGGTTCGATTCCCGTCACCCGCTCCATAACCGTTCACCTGCGAAGACGAGGCCGCGTCGGCCTCGAGGCGGGTGGCGATCACGTCCAGGAGCAGGTCGGTGTCCACCGGCTTGGTGATGTAGTCGTCGGCGCCCGAGGCGAGGGTGCGTTCGCGGTCCTCGGCGGTGGCCTTGGCTGTGACGGCAATCACGGGCAGGTCCTCGTGGGCCGCCTCGGCGCGGATGGCCGCGATGGTGGCGTTGCCGTCGAGCTCGGGCATCATGACGTCCATCAGCACCAGCGCCGTGTCCTCGTGGCGTTCCAGGGCGCGGATGCCCGCAACGCCCGTGTCGGCGTAGATCACCTCCAGGCCGGCCTGTTCGAGCACCGCCGCGAGGGCGAAGACGTTGCGCAGGTCGTCGTCGACGATCAGGACCTTCTCGCCGTTGAAGCGCTTCGGGGCGCTGTCCGGCTCGGTCACGGTGATGGTGCTCGGCAGGACCGGCAGCTTCGGCGTGGGTCGCACCGGGACGGCGGGCGCGATGAGGTTCGCCGCGCCCACGGGCAGGTACAGCGTGAACGTGCTGCCCTTGCCCGGTTCGCTGTGCACACGCAGCTCGCCGCCGATGAGTTCCGTGAGCTGCTGGCTGATCGAGAGCCCGAGGCCGGTGCCGCCGTACTTGCGGCTCGTGGTGCCGTCGGCCTGGCGGAACGCGTCGAAGATGATCGCCAGCTTCTCCTCGGGGATCCCGATGCCGGTGTCCTCCACGCCGAACGCGATGATCCCCGCCGCCGACTGCAGCGCCTCCTGCTCCACCTCTTCGGCCGACGCCATGCGGATGTGCAGCCGCACGCCGCCCTCGTCGGTGAACTTGGCGGCGTTGGACAGCAAGTTGCGCAGCACCTGCTGCAACCGGTGTTCGTCGGTGTGCACGCTGCCGGGCACGGGTGGGTCGATGAGCACGGCGAACTCCAGGCCCTTGTCCGACGTGAGCGGGCGGCACAGGGATTCGACGTAGTTCACGAGCTCCGGCAGCGTCACGTCGGACATCTGCAGGTCCATGCGCCCGGCCTCGACCTTCGCGAGGTCGAGGATGTCGTTGATCAGCTGCTGCAGGTCGCTGCCCGCCGCCCAGATCGTCTTGGCGAACTGGATCTGCTTCTCCGTGAGGTTGCCCTCCGGGTTCTCCGACAGCAGCTTCGCGAGGATCAGCGCGCTGTTGAGCGGGGTCCGCAGCTCGTGCGACATGTTCGCCATGAACTCGGTCTTGTACTGCGACGCCACGGTGAGCTGCCCGGCGCGCTCCTCGAGCTCCTGGCGCGCCTGCTCGATCTCGATGTTCTTGACCTCGATGTCACGGTTCTGCTGGGCCAGCAGCGCCGCCTTCTCGGCCAGCTCCGTGTTGGAGCGCCGCAGCTCGCCCTGCTGCGCCTGCAGCTGCTCCGAGCGCGCGCGCAGCTCCTGGGCCAGCCGCTGCGATTCGGTCAGCAGCGCCTCGGTGCGCGAGTTCGACAGGATCGTGTTCACGTTGACACCGATGGTGTGGCGCAGCTGCTCCAGCAGATCCAGGTGCACGGCGGAGAACTCGTTGACCGACGCCAGTTCCAGCACGCCGAGCACCTCGCCCTGGAACAGCACGGGCAGCACGATCACGTTCACCGGCGGCGCAGAGCCGAGGCCCGAGGACACCAGCGCGTACTCCGGCGGCGCCTCGCGAACGAGGATCGTCTGCCGGTCGACGGCAGCTTGCCCGATCAGCGACTCGCCGAGCGTGAACCGAAGGCCGGCGCGCGACTGCGCGAGCCCGTACGCGGCGATGCAGTCGAGCACCTTGCGGCCCGGGTCGCTGCCGTCGTCGTGGGCCAGGAAGAACGCGCCCTGCTGCGCGCTCACCAGCGGCGCCAGCTCGGACAGGATCAGGGTGGCCACGGACGCGAGGTCGCGGTGGCCCTGCATCCGCCCGCCGAGGCGCGCGAGGTTTGTCTTCAGCCAGTCCTGCTCGCGGTTCGCCGACGTCGTCGACTTCAGGTTCGCGATCATCTGGTTGATGTTGTCCTTGAGGTCCGCCAGCTCACCGGACGCGTCCACGGTGATGTGGCGGGTCAGGTCGCCCGCCGTCACGGCCGTGGCGACCTGGCCGATGGCGCGCACCTGGGTGGTGAGGTTGCCGGCCAGCTGGTTCACGCTCTCCGTGAGCCGCTTCCACGTGCCGGACACGCCCTCGACTTCGGCCTGGCCGCCCAGCTTGCCCTCGGTGCCGACCTCGCGGGCCACCCGTGTGACCTCCGAGGCGAACGCGGAGAGCTGGTCGACCATCGTGTTCATGGTGGTCTTGAGCTCCAGGATCTCGCCGCGCGCGTCGACGTCGATCTTGCGCGAGAGGTCCCCTCGCGCGACCGCGGTGGTCACCTGCGATATGTTGCGCACCTGGCTGGTCAGGTTGTGCGCCATGAAGTTGACGTTCTCGGTCAGGTCCTTCCACGTGCCGGCCACACCCGGCACGCGCGCCTGACCGCCGAGGATGCCTTCCGTGCCGACCTCGCGCGCCACTCGTGTGACCTCGTCGGCGAACGCGCGCAGCGTCTCGACCATGCTGTTCAGCGTGGCCGCGAGCGCCGCGACCTCGCCGGCGGCGTCGATGGAGATCTTCTTCGACAGGTCCCCGTTGGCCACCGCGCTCGCCATGGTGGCGATGCTGCGGACCTGCTCGGTGAGGTTGTCGGCCATGCCGTTGACGTTGTCGGTGAGGTCCTTCCACGTGCCGGCGACGCCGGGCACGCGGGCCTGGCCGCCGAGCTTGCCCTCGGTGCCGACCTCGCGGGACACCCGCGTGACCTCGTCGGCGAACGCCGAAAGCTGGTCCACCATCGTGTTCAGCGTGTTCTTGAGTTCCAAGATCTCGCCGCGCGCGTCGACGCTGATCTTCTGCGTCAGGTCGCCCTTCGCCACCGCCGAGGTGACCTGCGAGATGTTGCGCACCTGGTCGGTGAGGTTGTTGGCCATGAAGTTGACGTTGTCGGTCAGGTCCTTCCACGTGCCGGCCACGCCCGGCACGGCCGCCTGACCACCCAGCTTCCCCTCGGTGCCGACCTCGCGCGCCACGCGCGTGACCTCGTCGGCGAAGGCGGAGAGCTGGTCCACCATCGTGTTCAGCGTGGTCTTGAGCTCGAGGATCTCGCCCCGGGCGTCGACCGCGATCTTCTTGGTCAGGTCGCCGCGCGCGACCGCCGTGGCGACCTGGGCGATGTTGCGGACCTGCGCGGTGAGGTTGTTGGCCATGAAGTTCACGGACCCGGTGAGATCGCGCCAGATGCCGGCGACGCCGGGCACCTGCGCCTGGCCGCCCAGCATGCCCTCGGTGCCGACTTCGCGCGCGACTCGCGTGACCTCGTCGGCGAAGGCCGAGAGCTGGTCGACCATCGTGTTCATGGTCGTCTTGAGCTCGAGGATCTCGCCTCGCGCGTCGACGGTGATCTTCTGCGTCAGGTCGCCCTTCGCCACGGCGGTGGTCACGTGGGAGATGTTGCGGACCTGGTCGGTGAGGTTGTCGGCCATCTGGTTCACCGAGTCGGTGAGCCCGCGCCACGTGCCGGCCGCGCCGGGGACCTCCGCCTGGCCGCCGAGCCGGCCGTCGCTGCCGACCTCGCGGGCCACGCGGGTGACCTCGTCGGCGAAGGCGGAGAGCTGGTCGACCATCGTGTTCAGCGTGGTCTTGAGCTGCAGGATCTCGCCGCGGGCGTCGACGTCGATCTTCTTCGTCAGGTCGCCCGCGGCCACCGCCGTGGCGACCTGGGAGATGTTGCGGACCTGGTCGGTGAGGTTGTCGGCCATCAGGTTCACCGAGTCGGTGAGGTCGCGCCAGGTGCCGGCCACGCCGGGCACGCGCGCCTGACCGCCGAGGCGGCCCTCGCTGCCGACCTCGCGCGAGACGCGCGTGACCTCGTCGGCGAAGGCGGAGAGCTGGTCAACCATGGTGTTGATGGTGTTCTTGAGCTCGAGGATCTCGCCCCGGGCGTCCACGTTGATCTTCTGCGTCAGGTCGCCGCGCGCCACGGCCGTGGTGACCTGGGCGATGTTGCGGACCTGCTCGGTGAGGTTGTCGGCGAGGAAGTTCACGGAGTCGGTCAGGTCGCGCCAGGTGCCCGCGACGCCGGGGACCTCGGCCTGACCGCCGAGGCGGCCCTCGCCGGCGATCTCGCGCGACAGGCGGATCACTTCGGCGGCGAAGCGCGAAAGCTGCGCGAGCAGGCCGTTCACGGTCTTCGCGAGGTCGGCGTACTGGCCCTGCAGCGGCTTGCCGTCCAGCTGCAGCGCCATCGGCTGCGAGAGGTCGCCCTCGGCCACGGCGCCCAGCACCCGATCGAGCTCCACCACCGGCTTGCTGACGTCCTCGATCAGCCCGTTGATCGTCTCGACGGCGGTGGTCCAACCACCGGGGCCGATCTCGGCGCGCACGCGCTCGGTGAGCCGGCCCTCCTGCCCGACGGCGCCGCGCACGCGCATGAGTTCCGTCACGAGCCGCTGGTTGCGCTCGGCGATGTCGTTGAACGCGCCCGCGAGCTGAGCGGCGATCCCGTCGCCGCTCGCCACGAGCCGACGGCGGAAGTTGCCCTCGCCGAGGTCACGGACGGCGGCCAGGAGCCGCTCCAGCGCGGCCGCCTCACCGGCGGCGATGCCGCTTCCCCCGGTGATCTCGTCCCGCTCGGAACCGGTTGTCATGTCTGCCGACCCTCTCCACCACGCGTGTGCCAGCCATGGTCGTCGACCCAGCGTGCCACGGTTCGCCCTACACTTCGAGCCAGTCCGCCCGCTCACGCTGTGCCAACCTTGTACTGACGACAAGTCGGTCGACCCGGAGGCAGGAGGTTC
This sequence comes from Amycolatopsis sp. NPDC051373, assembly GCF_040689465.1. Classification (NCBI taxonomy): domain Bacteria; kingdom Bacillati; phylum Actinomycetota; class Actinomycetes; order Pseudonocardiales; family Pseudonocardiaceae; genus Amycolatopsis; species Amycolatopsis sp. NPDC051373. The sequence goes on from NZ_JBFBAE010000026.1 coordinate 7,819, forward strand.
GTGCATGGTGTCACGGCCCGCTCCGGCGTCGGCCCTGCCACCCGGCGCCGAGCTGCCCGAGTACGGGGGATTCTGGCGTTCGGTGCTCGAAGACGTGCGGGACCCGGTGTTCGTCCAGGACCCGGCCGGAGCCGTACGCTGGGCCAACGCGGCCGCGCGCACGCTCGCCGCCGAAGGTCCGCCCGTGCTCGTCACCGTGACGGAGACCACCGGCCACATCGATCTCGGCGAGGTCCGCCGCGCCGCGCACCTGCGCCCGCTGCCCGAGGGCTGGCGCGTGTGGACCGTGGTCGACGACAGCCCCCGTCGTCCCGAAGAGTTCCTCGCGGAAGCCGGTCCGAAACTCGCTGCGGCCCGCGGCCGCCACGGCACGGCGCGCGTGATCGCCGAGCTGGCCGCCTCCGCGCTGGGCGACTGCGTGTTCGTGTTGCTGCCCACCACCCGCGGCCGCTGGGAGTGGTGGAGCTGCGAGGACCACGGCGCGCCCGGCCACGGCCGCATCCGGCGGGTGGCGGCTCAGCACGCTCCGGCGGTGGCCGAGACGTTCGCGGCCGTCGGGCCGCCCGAGGTGCGCGTGGTGCCCGCCGCGGAGGTGGCCACGATGCCGCCGGCGGTGGCCGAGCGGTTCTCCGGCCACGCCGAGGTTTCGGCGGTGTCGCTGGGCGTCGACGAGGGCGGCGTCACCGGCGCGGTGCTGATCGGGCGGCGCACGGAACCGGCGTTCGGCGCCGGGCAGCCGCGCGCGATCGAGGCGTTCGCCACGGCCGCGGGCACGGCGCTGGCCAACGCGCAGCGCTACGCGCGTCAGGAAGAAGCCACGCGCGGCTTGGAGACCACGCTGAAGCCGACGCCGCCGGCGGAGGTCGACGGCGCCAACTTCGAGCTCTGGTACGAGCCGGCCGGCGGCGTTCTCGGCGTCGGCGGCGACTTCTACGATGTGCTCGCGCGTGAGGACGGCAGCGCGTTCGTGGTGGTCGGCGACATCTGCGGCAAGGGCGCCGAGGCGGCTGCGCTCACGGGCCGCGTGCGGCATTCGCTGGCCGCGCTGCAGCTCGTGGAACGCGACGGGCGCACGATGCTGCGCCTGCTGAACGAATTGCTCATCGCCGGCGGCTCCAACCGTTTCGCGACGCTCGTGCTCGGCTCGGTGGCGCCGACGGACTCGGGTCTCGACGTCACGCTCGCCTCGGGCGGCCACCCGGCGCCGCTCGTGCTGCGCCGCGACGGCGGGGTCGAGGAGGTGAGCGTGCCGGGCACGCTCGTCGGGATCTCGCCGCAGGCCCGCTTCGCCGAGGCGACGGTGCACCTCGACGAGGGTGACGTCTGCCTGCTCTACACCGACGGCGTCACGGAAGCCCGCAACCGCACGGAATCGGCCGAGCTGTTCGGCGACGAACGGTTCCACTCCGTGCTCGCAGACTGCGTCGGGCTGCCGGCGCACCAGGTCGTGGCGCGGCTGCGCGAGGCCGTGCGCGCGTGGCTGGGCAACTCCGGCCACGACGACATCGCCGTGCTCGCGATCGAAGCCGCGGCGCGCGCGGATTGAGCGGTCCGCCACGCGGGTAGCCGGGGTGGGTCACTAGGACCCGGACGGAGGAAACCCGATGGCGAACGCACTTCAGGGCCGCAAGGTGGCCATCCTGGCGGCCGACGGCGTCGAGCAGGTGGAGCTGGAACAGCCGCGCAAGGCGGTCACCGCCGAAGGCGCGACGGTGGACCTGGTCTCGCTGGCCGACGGCGAGATCCAGGCCATGAACGGCGACATCGACAAGGGCGCCACGTTCCCGGTCGACCGGCTCGTCGCCGACGTCTCCGCCGACGACTACGACGCCCTCCTGCTGCCCGGCGGCACGATGAACCCCGACAACCTGCGCCGCGACCCGGCGGCCGTGCGGTTCGCGGGCGACTTCGTGCGCGCGGGCAAACCCGTCGGCGTGATCTGCCACGGGCCGTGGACGCTCGTGGAGGCCGACGTGGTCCGCGGGCGCACGCTGACCTCGTTTCCCAGCGTGCGCACGGACATCCGCAACGCGGGCGGCACCGTGGTCGACGAAGAAGTCGTGGTGGACAAGGGTCTCGTGTCCAGCCGGAACCCCGACGACCTGCCGGCCTTCTGCGCGAAGGTGATCGAGGAGTTCGCAGAGGGACGCCACCCGGTCGGCTGAGGCTGGTCACCGACCCGCGCAAAGCAGTGGCGCTCTTCCCGTCGGCGGGGGACCCTGGTGGGGTCCACGCCGTGCGGTCCGGGAGGAGGTGACGCGATGACAGTGCATTCGAGGCGGTATGGCCGTTGGTGCCGGGACCACTTCAACGCGCCTGCTCCCGAGGGAGACAAGGCTGTGGAGGAGGTTCAGGCGCAGTCTGCCCAGCCCGAACCTCCGAAGCCGCCCGCGCCTCCGTCGCCGCGGAAGCCGAAGGGCTGAATTCCGGGCCGTCCGGGGGAAGGCGGGCAACCTCGGTGAGGGCCGCACGTCCTGCCGATCATGAAACCCACCCGGTGCGCCGCCGCCGTCGCGGCCGCACTCGCCGTGCTGGCCCTCGTCCCCGCCTCCGCCACTGCCGCTCCTGATGTTTCTGCTGTTCCTGCCGGCTTCGCGCCCGCGTCGACGAGTTGGACCGGGCCGGAGCACGGCTTCGTGCTCGGCTACACCGACTGCGGCGAACCGGGCTGGTGCCCGGTCCTGCTCGAGACGACCGACGGCGGCGCGCACTGGCGGAGGCTGGGCGCGCCGCCGATGTCGTTGCCGGACAACCACAACCACGTCCGGCTCGTCGCCGCGAGCGCCCAGCACCTGTACGTCACCGACGGCTCCCGCATTCTCGCCACGCGCGACGGCGGCCGGCACTGGTTCACGGTGCTCGTGGCCGGCGGCGGGCAGCGTTATGTGTCCGCTCTGGCCGAGACGGGCGGCCGGATTTTCGCCGTGGTCACGAGCAATTCCTACGGCAACACCACGTCCGTGTACTCCGGCCTCGCGGGCGCGCCGGTGCTGGCGCCGCTGCCGGGGTTCGAGGTCACGGGTGGCATCACGTACGGCGATCTGGCCACCGAGGGAGGGCTGCAGATCGCGCTGGGCGCCGACTACCGCACCGAGGAGTACTGGACTTCGCGTGACGGAGTGGTGTTCACGCCCGCTTCGCCGCCGTGCCCGTCGGGGACCACGGCGTCGCTGGGCGGGGTGCGGTCCGGGCAGGTGATCGCGTTGTGCAGCAGCAGCCCGGGCTCGCCGCAGCCGGGTTCGTCGGAGCGGCGGATGTGGCGCGCGCCGAGGCTGGGCGCCACGTTCAGCGGCACGGCCGACGCGCCGGCCGTGGGCATCACGCAGGGGTTCAGCGCCGCGACCGCCGACACCGCGACGGTCGCGGCCGAGGGTGGTGGCGGCGGCTTCCTCCACCACACCACCGACGGCGGCCGTACGTGGACCACTACCGTGCTGTCCGATCGTGGTGTCGGGCTTTCGGATCTCGCCTTCGTCGGTGACGGCGTCGGCGTGGTCGTCGACGGCCTGCCGGACGCCGAAAGCGGCTCCGCTGTGTATCGGACGACCGACACCGGGAGGACGTGGGTAGAACTCTCGTTCTCCTGAGGGTTACTGCAGGTGGAGCAGGCTGTGGGGAGTGGGTTCGCTGAGTGGACGCGGTGTCGTAGTCTGTGCACTGTCCGTGGCGTGAAGGGGGCAGCGGTGGTTTCGGGGACCTCGACGCGCTTCGACCACGACCGCCCCAGCCTGGCCCGCCTGTCCGACGCCCTCCTCGGCGGCTGCGACCACTACGAAGCCGACCGCGTGATGCTCCAGCGCCTGCTCGCCGTCGCCCCCGGCGCCCAGGACATGGCGCGCGAGCACCGCGCGTGGCTCGTGCGCGTGGTCCGCCACCTCGCCGCCGACCGCGGCATCGACCAGTTCCTCGACCTCGGCTCCGGCATGCCCACCGTGGAGAACACCCACGAGGTCGCCCAACGCCACAATCCCGACGCGCGCGTCGTGTACGTCGACAACGACCCTGTCGTCCAGGTCCACGGCCGCGCCGTCCTGGAGACCAACGACCGCACCCACGTCTCCGGCGCCGACCTCACCGACCCGGGCGCCACCCTCGGCGACCCCATCGTCTACCGCCACCTCGACTTCGATCGCCCGATGGCCCTGCTGCTCTGCTCGATCGTCCACCACATCGACAGCCTCGACCGCGCGCGGTTCATCGTGCACAGCTACGTCGACCAGCTGGCCCCCGGCTCGTACCTCCTGCTCACCCACCACCACCAACCCCCGGCCGACCCACCCCGGCAGGCCTTGGCGCACCTCATCGACTCGACCTTCGAGGGCACCGGGCTGGGCACAGTGCACCGGTCGCGGGAGGAGATCGAGTCGTTTTTCACCGGGTTGGAGCTGCTGGATCCGGGCCTGGGCATGCTGCACGAGTGGTGGCCCGACGGGCCGCGGATGACTCCGGTGGGGGATTTGAACTATCTGACGTTGGGTGGAGTGGCCCGGAAGCCGTGAGCCGGCGGTAGTGGACCACCGGCCAGACCCGGCCGCTGATCTCCTTCGTGGGCGGGCCTTCGACGCGGCCGAACCCGGCATGCTCCGCCGCGAGCTGCGAAGCGACGTTGTCCGTGTGCGTCCAGAGGCGGATCTCGATGCCGGGCCACGTCGTGCTCACCCGCCGGCACAGCTCGGCGAGCGCGCGGCTCGCGACGCCGCGGCCTCGCGCGGAGGCTGAAACCCAGTAGCTGACCTCGGCGACGGCACCTTTGCGCTCCGCCGCGAGGTTGGCCAGCCGCTCGCCGGACTCGGCGGCGATGGCGACGAAACCGAGGGCGTTTTCGTTGCGGCGCAACGCTTTCAGCGCGCGCAGGAACTCTGGGGCCGTCAGTGTCGCCCGTTCCGTGGTGAAGCGCAGGGTGCCCGGATCCTGTACCTGCGCGACGTACCACGCCGCGTCGTCGGGCAGCCAGTCCCGCAGCTCGATCTCCATACCGCACCGTAGAACGAAAAACGGGCGGCTTCCCACCCAGGAAAGCCGCCCGTTTCACGTCAGCCGAAACCTCACGCCACGTCGAACGTGTCCGGGTCCGGGCCGGTGCGCAGGCCGCGGTCGAGGGCCGACAGCGCGGCCATCTCGGCGTCGGTGAGGGTGAAGCCGAAGACGTCGAAGTTCTCGGCCACGCGCGAGGGCGTGACGGACTTCGGGATGACCACGTTGCCCAGCTGCAGGTGCCAGCGCAGGACGACCTGGGCGGGCGTGCGGCCATGCGCGGAGGCCACCTCGACGACGGCCTGCTCGCCCAGGAGGTCCCCGCCCTTGGCCAGGGGGCTCCAAGCTTCGGTGGCGATGCCGTGGTCGGCGTGGAAGGCGCGCAGTTCCTGCTGGACGAGGTACGGCGACAGCTCGATCTGGTTCACGGCCGGCACCACTGCGCCCTCGTCGAGTACGCGGCGCAGGTGCGAAGGCTGGAAGTTGGACACGCCGATGGCGCGCACGCGGCCGTCGGCGTAGAGCTTCTCCAGCGCCTTCCACGTGTCGAGGTACTTGTCGCGCGTGGGCAGCGGCCAGTGGATCAGGTAGAGGTCGAGCTGCTCGAGCCCGAGCGCCGTCAAGCTGGAGTCGAACGCGTGCAGCGTCTGGTCGTAGCCCTGGTCGCTGTTCCACAGCTTGGTGGTGATGAACAGCTCGTCGGCCGCGACGCCCGACTCGGCGAGCGCCTCGCCGACGGCCGCTTCGTTGCCGTACGCCGTGGCGGTGTCGATGCTGCGGTAGCCGGCGTCGAGCGCGGTCTTGACCGCGGCCTTCGTCTCGGCGGGCGGCACCTGGAAGACGCCGAAGCCGAGCTGCGGCATTTCGACGCCGTTGTTCAACTTGGTGACAGGAACGCTGGTCAACGCAAAAACCCTTCTGTGCTAACGAAAACTCAGGGAATGATCGCCGACGCGACCCCGCCGTCGACGCGCAGCGCGCCCCCGGTGGTCGCGGCGGCCTGGTCGGAGGCGACGTAGGTGATGAGGTTCGCCACCTCCTCCGGGCGGATCAGGCGGCCCAGCAGGGAGGTCGGACGGTCCTGGGCCATGAACCGCCGCTCGGCCTCGGCGAAGTCGAGGTCCGGGTACAGGCTGCGCACGAACTCGCGCACGCCCTCGGTGAGCGTGGGTCCGGGCAGCACGCTGTTGACGGTGACGCCCGTGCCGGCCACCTCCTGCGCCATCCCGCGGGACAACGCCAGCTGGGCCGTCTTCGTCATACCGTAGTGGACCATCTCAGTCGGCGGCTGAACCGCCGATTCACTGCTGACGAAGATCACCCGCCCCCACCCGCGATTCACCATCCTGGGTGCGTAGTGCCGCGTCAGCCGGACGCCCGAGAGCACGTTGACCTGGTAGATTTGCAGCCACTCCTCGTCGCTGACCTCGAACACCGGGATCGGCGCGAAGACGCCCGCGTTGTTCACCAGCACGTCCACGTCCGGCAGCTGCTCGACCAGCGACGCCACGCCCTCCGCGGTGCCGACGTCGGCCGCGATCCCGCGCACGCCCAGGCGCTTCGCGGCCTCGGCCACGCGATCGGCGTTGCGGCCGTTCACCACCACGTCGGCCCCCGCGGCGGCCAGCGCGGCGGCCGCGGCCTCGCCGATGCCGGCGGTGGAGCCGGTGACCAGGGCGGTGCGCCCGCTCAGGTCGATGTTCATCGGGTGGATACCCCTTCCTGCGTTCGCGAGTACAGTGGCAGCAGACGATTACGAGCGTCAGCAATACTTGCACACGCGGTTATTTGCACACGCTCGATAGTGCCCGAAGGGCGAACCACCCGCAACCGCGGGGGTCGGCGAGAAGAGGTGAACCGTGTCACTGGCTGACGACGCCGTGGAGGCCCGGGCGCAGGGCTGGCGCACTCTGGCCGCGTTGCACGCGCGCATCGAAGACCGGCTGCAGCGCGCGCTCGAGCGCGACCACGAGCTCTCGGTGAGCGAGTACACCGTGCTCGACGTGCTCGCGCGCCAGGACGGCTTCCACCTTCGGATGAACCAGCTCGCCAACGCCGTGGTGCTGAGCCAGTCGGCCACCACCCGCTTGGTGACCCGGCTCGAGGACCGCGGGCTCCTGTCGCGCTACCTCTGCCCGACGGACCGGCGCGGCATCTACACCGAGGTGACCGTCGCGGGCCGCGAGCTGCTCGACGAGGCCCGCCCGACGCACGACGCCACGCTGTCGGCCGCGCTCGCCGAGGCCGAGGAGCTGCCGGAGCTGGCGCCACTCGTCGGCGCGCTGGGTTCGCTCGCCTTCGCGAAACGGTAACTCACCGTCACCATTCGGCTAGGGCCGTCCGAGGACCTTCGGCCCTAGGCGGGCGCCGTTCCCGGCGTGACGCTGGACCGGGAAACTTCCCGGAAGCCGGGTGGCGAAATGACGGAAAACGCTCGTATCGCGGAAGAATCTCCCGCCGGAATCCTCGAACGACTCGGCCGCTGGTGCGCCGGGCACCCGTGGCCGGTGATCGTGATCTGGGTCCTGGTGCTGGCCGGCGCGACGGTGGCCAACAACCTCGTGGGCGGCACGTACAGTGACGACTTCAGCCTGCGCGACGCCGAATCCGGACGCGGCAGCACCGTGCTCGCCGAGCACGGCGTCGTCGGTGGTTCGAACAGCGCGCGCCTGGTCTTCACCACTGACTCCGGCACGCTGAGCAGCCAGAGCGCGGCCATCGAGCAGGCTGCGACGGCGGTCCGCGCCGTGCCCCACGTCGTGTCGCTGTCCGATCCGCTCGCACCGGGCACCACCGCGCCCGACGGCCGCGTCGCCTTCGCCAACATCCAGTTCGACGACAAGCCCGCCGCGCTCGGCACCGACCTCGTCGACGGCATCGACAAGGCCACCGATCCCGTCCGCGCGACCGGTGTCCAGGTCGACTACAGCGGCGCGCTCGGCAAGGCGGCCGAGCCCGGCGCCGGCGACCTGCGCTCGGAGTCCGTGGGCATCATCGTCGCGATCCTGGTGCTGCTGCTGGCTTTCGGCAGCGTGATCGCCGCCGGCCTGCCGATCGTCACGTCGGTGATCGGCGTCGCGACCGGCCTCGGTTTCCTCGGCTTGCTGGCGGCCGCGATCAGCTTCGCCACGGCCTCGCCCACGCTCGCGATCATGATCGGCCTCGGCGTCGGCATCGACTACGCCCTCTTCCTCACCACGCGCTTCCGCCAGCACCTGCTCGACGGCGCCGATCCGGTCACGGCCGCCGGCCGCACCGTCGCCACCAGCGGCCGTTCGGTGCTCATCGCGGCGACGACGGTGGTCATCGCGTTGATGGGCCTGTTCACCGTCGGCGTCGCGTTCATCGGGAAGCTCGGCCTGGCCGCCGCGATCACGGTGGTCGTGGCCGGGATCGCGGCGACGACGCTCGTGCCCGCGCTGCTCGGCCTGTCCGGGCGGCGGATCGACCGCTGGCACGTGCGCAAGCCCGTGGCCGAGCAGTCGGCCGACGGCAAGGAAAGCGCCTGGCACCGCTACGCCGTGCGCATCGACCGCCACCCCTGGCGCTACCTCGGCGGCGGCGTGCTCGTGGCCGCGGTGCTCGCCATCCCCGCGTTCTCCATGGAGTTGGGCCACATCGACGAAGGCGCCGACCCGGCCGGCACCACCACGCGTCAGGCCTACGACGCCATCAGCAGCGGCTTCGGCCCGGGCGCCAACGGTCAGTTCACCGTCGTCGTGGAATCGTCCGACGCGGCCTTGGGCTCGGCCGTCCAGCAGGCCCTGGCGAAAACCCCCGGCGTCGCCTCGGCCACCCCGATGTCGCCCAGCCCGGACGGCGCGCTGATGCTGTCCACCGTCACGCCGACGACCGGCCCGCAGGACGCCGCCACCGACGAGCTCCTCGGCACGCTGCGCACCCAGACCCTGCCCCCGGTTCTCGCCGGCGCGACCAGCTACGTCACCGGCATGACCGCCGGCCAGCTCGACTTCCGCGACATCGTCGCCGCCCGCCTGCCCACGATCATCGGCGTGGTGGTGGCGGCTGCGTTCGTGTTGCTGCTGCTGTCTTTCCGCAGCCCGGTGCTGGCGTTGAAGGCCGCGTTGCTGAACTTGCTGTCGATCGCCGCTTCGTACGGCGTGATCGTCGCGGTGTTCCAGTGGGGCTGGGGCGGGGCGCTGCTGGGGGTGCACGAGACGGTGCCGATCGAGTCGTACGTGCCGATGATCATGTTCGCGATCGTGTTCGGGTTGTCGATGGATTACGAGGTGTTCCTGCTCTCACGGGTGCACGAGGCTTGGCTGCGTACGAAGGACAATCATGCGAGTGTGGCTGATGGTCTCGCGGTGACCGCTCGGGTGATCTCTTCGGCCGCGGTGATCATGGTGTGCGTGTTCTTCGCGTTCCTGGCTTCGCCGAGTGTGGTGATCAAGATCTTGGCCCTGGGCCTTGGCGTGAGTGTGCTGATCGACGCGACGATCATCCGGCTGATCATCGTGCCGGCGGCGATGTTCTTGCTGGGGAAGCACAGTTGGTGGCTGCCGCCTTGGCTGGACCGGCTGTTGCCGCACATCGAACCCGAACCTGAGGGGGTGCCGAAGCCGGTGACTCCTGCACCGGAGTCGGCACCGTCCACTTAAGCCGGTTTGGCGAGGCTGCTGAACCAGTAGACGGCGTTCTGGCTCCGGACCTGCCCGTCCGGGGCCCGAACGGCGGAGAAATCGGCGGTGTAGGTGGTGCCGTCCGCTCGGGTGCCACGGATGTGCAGTGCCTCGGCTCCCTGCACGGTGCCTTTGTCCGGCTGGCCGATCGCATCTTCCACCGCAGGCGGTGTGGCGGAGGGCGCCGCGTGCGAGACATCAGCCAGATCGAGCACCTTCTGGCAGACGCCTGCATCCTGCGCGACCGTGTGGCGCAAGCCCACGTAGTCGTGGGCCCGAGCGAAGCCGGTTGCCTGGTTGAGCAGAGCTTCCGCCTCCGCTCGGGTCGGGACGTACAAGACCGACGTGTCGGTGACCTGCCGGCCGAGCCACACGGTCGGAGTGCCGGAGATGACCAGGAGGCCGGCGCACAGCGTCAGTCCTGCGCCGCCGAGCCACAGCACGGTTCGGCGCTGACGACTGGCCACGGCTGACCCCCTGGCTCGCTCACCCCTTTCCCGCCCGGCGGATGCTCGGACGGCTGAATTTTACCCGATGGGTCGACCACCGGTTTCCCGCTGACCGTCCACTTAGGTCTCCTACGGCGTCAGCCGATGCAGGTCGCGGGGGAATAGCGTCGTACCGCGGATGTTCGGCACCTTCAGCACCCGCGCGACCCAGCGTTCGAGGCCGATCGCGAAGCCGCCGTGGGGCGGCATGCCGTGGGCGAACGTCGCGAGGTAGTCGCGGTACTGGTCGGCGTCGGGGCCGAGGACCGCGAGGTAGTCGGCGTACTGGTGCAGCCGCTGGCCGCCCGTGACGAGTTCCAGGCCGCGGAAGAGGAGGTCGAAACTGTTGGACAGGCCCGGATGCGCTGGGTCGGGGTGGGTGTAGAAGGGGCGTTTGGCCATGGGGTAGCCGGTGACGAACAGGAATTCCGAGCCGTGGTTGGCCAGGGCCCATTCGCCGAGGCGGCGTTCGTCGTCGGGGGAGAGGTCGGGTTCGGTGCTGTGCAAGATCTGCTGCGCCGCGGGGTAGGAGATGGCCGGGATTTCCAGGGGTACTTCAGGAGCCTCAGCACCCACAGCTGCGGCCATTTCCGCGATGACGTCCCGCAGCACAGCCATCACGTCGCGGTGGTCGGCGATGAACCCGAGCTCCGCGTCCAGGCTCGTGTACTGCGCGAGGTGGCGCGCGGTGTCGTGGGGCTCAGCGCGGAAAACCGGGCCGACTTCGTAGACGCGCTCGAAGACACCGACCAGCGCCTGCTTGAAGAACTGCGGTGACTGCGCGAGGTAGGCGGGCTTCCCGAAATAGTCGAGCTGGAAGACGTTGGCACCGGACTCCGTACTGGTGGCCACGATCTTGGGCGTGTGAACCTCGGTGAAGCCGCGGCTGTCGAGAGCGCGCCGGAACGCCGCGACGCTGCGAGCCGCGATCTCGTGCCGCCGCTTCAGCTCGGGATGCCTGAGCGCGACGGCCGCGTTGTCGAGGACCGTCGGCAGCGCTGCCGGGATCGTGGGCCGGTAGAGGTCGAACGGCGGCTGTTTCTCAGGTTTGGCAAGGACATTGATGGTCGCTTCCACGATCTCGATCCCGCCGGGTGCCTGCTTGTTGGCGACGACTCGCCCGGTTACCTCGACGACGGTTTCTTCGCTCAGCTGGGGGATTTCGGTGCGGTCGGCGGACTTGTCCACACCGAACCCGAGTTGTGGACAACTCAGCCCTATTTCGGCTTGGTCGCCGTTTTTGTCGGGGGTGGGCGATAAAATGGACTCGGGGACGCCCCGCTGGGAGGGCGGGGGCGTGTTCGGGCCGGGGCGAGGTGGCGCACTGAACACCACTTGTGCCAACCCCGTACGGTCCCGGATCACCAGGAACGTCACGGATTTGAGGGTGCGCCGGCGGTGGAGCCAGCCGGCGATGGTCGTGGTGGTGCCGGTGTGCGTGGGCAGGTCGGCGACCAGGGTGCGAGGGAACATCCACTCTCCTCGAGCGAACTCGGCGACCCCTTGGGGGTGCGGGCGAGAAGGGAACTCGCGGTACCACCGCACCTTCGCCGCCGGGACATAGGCGGCCTCGAAAGCTGAGCCCGGTGTCGGGGGCCGGCCGGCGGGGCATTGCCTCCCCGCTGCTCGGGAGTGTCTTCGCGGCGGGGGCGCGGCGCCGCCTCTCAGCTGTGGCGGCTCTCTGTGGGCGCGGGACCCCGCGCTACTCGGTTCCGTCAGCGCGTTGCGCGGAAGTCTAGGCACAGGCGCCGCCGAACGTCGCGTGAATTAACCCGGCAGCCGTGCAGGACTTTCGACTTGCCGCGCCGAACGGTGACAAACAGCCGTTTCCAACGAATTCCTCTGCGGCCACCCCGCCGCGTTCACCCGGGTGGCCCAGCAGTCCACGCAACCCCCGTCGGGCCGGGTCATCCGAGTAGCTGAAGCCGAACGGGTGAGTGGTTCGGGCAGCGATTCATCCCAATCCGTGCTCCATCCGAAGGACCGCCCACGACGCCCCGAAGTAAAGTTTCCCCAGGTCACTCCGGCATTTCGGGGCTTTTGCCGGGATCGTTACCATCCCTCAATCGTTGACCCCTTCGTTCGCCCTGACCTAATTTGTTGCCCCACCAGACGAACTTGGCGGTGTCAGCGTGGACTCCTCCCTGCCTCTGAGACCCGTCGGCCCACCGCGGCCGGCGGATCAGGCCTCGGTGCGGCGCAGCAACCTCGCGCTCGTGCTGCGGCACCTGCGTGACGCCGGGCCGCGGTCGCGGGCGGGCATCGCGGCGGAGACGGGGCTGAACAAGGCCACGGTGTCGAGCCTCGTCGCGGAGCTGGTCGAGCGCGGGCTGGCGCGGGAGGGCGAGCGGGAACGCGCGGGGGCGGTCGGGCGGCCGGGCACGATCGTGGAGCTCGACGGGCGCGGGGTGGGCGGCGTCGGCGTCGAGGTGAACGTCGACTACCTCACCGCGCTGGCCCTGGATCTCACCGGCACCGTCCTCTTCGAACAGCGCGTGGCGCTCGATGTGCAAGCGCTTCCTCCGGCCAAGGTCCTCGACGCGACGGCCGAGCTGGCCGCGAGAGCGCTCAGGGAATGCCGCCGGCTCAAGGTGGCGCCGGTCGGGCTGACGCTGGCGATACCGGCCCTCGTCGACGTGGAAGCCGGCACCGTGGCGTTCGCGCCCAACCTGCACTGGACCGACGTCCCCGTGGTCACCGGCCTGACCGAACGGCTCACCCACCGCCTCGGCCGCCTGGGGTTCCCCGTCCGCATGGCCAACGACGCCAACCTCGGCGCGCTCGGCGAGCACGCGATGGGCAGCGTCGCCGGCACCGCGGACCTCGTGTACCTCACCGGCGAGATCGGCGTCGGCGGCGGCGTGATCTCCGGCGGCCGGCTCCTCGGTGGGGCGGAAGGGTTCTCCGGCGAGATCGGCCACATCCAGCTCGATCCGAACGGCCGGCGCTGCGGCTGTGGCAGACGCGGCTGCTGGGAGACGATCGTGGGCCTCGCCGGGATGCTGCGGCTCGCGGCCGAGCCCAGCGACCCGGTGCACGACCCGTCGCTCGACCTCGAACAGCGCCTCGACATGGTGCGCCGCCGCGCGGAGCTGAAAGACCGCCGCACGCTCGACGCGCTGGCCCAGGTGGGCACCGGGCTCGGCGTCGGCGCGGCCGTGCTCGTGAACGTGTTCAACCCGCGCGTGGTGCTGCTCGGCGGCTACTTCGCGCAGCTCGGCCCGTACCTTCTCGGCCCGATGATGGCCGAGCTCAAGGCCCGGGTGGTCGCGCCCGACATCGGTGGCTGCCGCGTGGAGCTGTCGTGGCTGGGCTTCTCGGCCGCCTCGCGCGGCGGGGCCCACGTGGCGCTGGAAGCCGTGTTCGACGACCCCGCGCGGGTTGTAGACGGAGCAGGGGAGAGGGACAGCGGATGACGCTTCTCGAAATGACGGGGATCGGCAAGGGTTTCCCCGGCGTGCGCGCGCTCGACGACGTCGAGCTGAGCGTGGCCGAAGGGGAAGTGCACTGCCTGCTGGGCCAGAACGGCGCCGGCAAGTCCACGTTGATCAAGGTGCTCGCCGGCGCGCACCGGCCCGACGCGGGGGAGATCCGCGTCGGCGGCGAGCCCGTGGAGCTGCCCAACCCGACCGCCGCCATCAAGTGCGGCATCGCCACGCTGTACCAGGAGCTCGACCTCGTCGACGGGCTTTCCGTGGCGGAGAACATCTTCCTCGGCCACGAGCAGGCCAGCGCGGGCTGGGTGCGCCGCGCGACCATGCGCGCCGAGGCGCGAAAACTCCTGGACCGGCTGGGGCACCGGGAGATCCGGGTCGAACGCGAGGTCGGCTCGCTCTCGGCCGCGGGCAAGCAGATCGTGAGCCTCGCCCGCGCGCTCTCGCTCGACGCGCGGCTGATCGTGCTCGACGAACCCTCGGCCGTCCTCGCCAGCGACGAGGTCGCGAACCTCTTCCGCGTGATCCGCGGCCTCACCGAACGCGGTGTCGCCGTCGTCTACATCTCCCACCGCCTCGAAGAGATCCGCGAGGTCGGCGACCGGGTCACGGTCCTGAAAGACGGCCACACCGTCGCCACCGGACTCCCGGCTCGCACCACGCCGACCACCGAACTGGTCGCGCTGATGACCGGCCGCCGCGTCGAGTACCTCTTCCCGCCCCGGCCCGCGGAAGACGCGTTCGACGACCGTCCGGTGCTGCTGGAGGTCGAGGGCCTCACCGTGACCGGCTCGTTCGAAGACGTGTCGTTCACCGTGCGGGAAGGCGAGATCGTCGGCCTCGCGGGACTCGTCGGGTCGGGCCGCTCCGAAGTCCTCGAAACCGTCTACGGGGCAAGGAAAACCACCGCCGGCCACGTGAAGCTCGCCGGAAAACCACTGCGGAACGGCGTGACGTCGGCCGTCCGCGCAGGCCTCGGTTTGGCGCCGGAGGAACGCAAGAGCCAGGCCCTGCTGCTGCAGGAGTCCGTGGCCCGTAACGTTTCCCTCGCCTCGCTGCGGCGTTACGCGCGGTTCGGCTGGTTCAACTCCCGCGCCGAGACAACCGCCGTCCGCCGCCACACCGAGGCCCTCGATCTGCGCCCGCCCGACATCCGCAGGCCCGCGGGGAAGCTCTCGGGCGGCAATCAGCAGAAGGCCGTGCTCGCGCGCTGGCTGCTCAAGGGCTGCCGCGTGCTGCTGCTCGACGAGCCGACCCGCGGGGTCGACGTCGGCGCGCGGGCCGAGCTGTACCGCGTGATCCGCGAACTGGCCGATTCCGGCGTCGCGATCGTGCTGGTTTCCAGCGAGCTGCCGGAGGTGCTCGGCCTGGCCGACCGGGTGCTGGTGCTGCGCGAAGGCCGCGTGCTCACCGAGGCGCGGGGGCGCGACCTCGACGAATCGGCCGTGCTGGATCTCATCCTCGAAGAGCAGGAGCGTGCGGAATGAACGCTGAGCAGGCGGTGGCAACCGAACGTGCGCGCGGGTTCTCGGTGCGGCTGCGGGAGGCGCGCAACCTCGGCCTGGTCGGCGTGCTGGCCGTGCTGGTGCTGATCGGCGCGCTGACCCAACCGGGACAGTTCCTCACCACGGGCACGCTCGTGCTGGTACTGGTGCAGGCTTCGGTGATCGGCGTGATCACCGTGGGCATGACGTTCGTGATCATCGGCGGCGGCATCGACCTGTCCGTCGGCGCGGTGGTCGCCCTCGCGACGGTGTGGGCGACCACGCGCTCGACCCAGCAGTTCGGCATCACCGGGATCGTGTTCACCGCCGTGGCCGTCGGCGTCGGCTGCGGCCTGGTCAGCGGGCTGCTCATCGCGTACGGCCGGCTGGTCGCGTTCATCGGCACGCTGGCGATGCTCGCGTCGGCCCGCGGCCTGGCGATCCAGCTCTCGCAAGGTCGCACGCAGACCGTGACGTCGAGCAACCAGGCGCTCGTCGACCTCGGCTACCAGGACAGCTACGTGCTCGGCATCCCGCCGCTGGTACTGATCTTCGCGGCCGTCGCGATCATCGGCTGGCTCGTGCTCAACCGCACCACCTTCGGCCGCCGCACCTACGCGATCGGCGGCAACCTGGAGGCCGCGCGGCTCGCGGGCATCAACGTGAAGCTGCACACCTGCCTGCTGTACGTCCTTTCCGGACTGTGCTGCGGCATCGCCAGCGTCATGCTGATAATCCTCACCTCCAGTGGCACGTCGGGCAACGGCAACCTCTACGAGCTCGACGCCATCGCCGCGGTGATCATCGGCGGCACCCTGCTCTCCGGCGGCCGCGGCACGCTCGTCGGCTCCGTGCTCGGGGTGCTCGTGTTCACGGTCATCAGCGTGCTGTTCACCCTCAACAACCTGCCCACGGCCGTGCAGCAGCTGGCCAAGGGCGTGATCATCGTGCTCGCCGTGCTCGTGCAGCGGCGGGCTTCGCTCTACTCGAGTGAGAGGACCACCCGATGAACACCGACATCCGCCGCCGCGCGTTCCTGACCGGAGCGACCCTCGCGGGCGTGGGCGCGCTCGCCGCGTGCACGAGCAACGAGGAACCACCGCCTGCCGCCGCGACCGCACCCCAAGGCGCCCAGGACGCGCCGGGCAAGAGAGTCACGGTCGGGTTCGCCGGGCCGCAGGCCGACCACGGCTGGCTCAACGCGATCACCGTCAACGCGCGGGCCGAAGCGCAGCGCCATCCCGACGTGGAGCTCGTCGTCGCCGAGGGGTCGAACGACGCCGCCACGCAGTCGGCGCAGATCGACGCGCTGATCAACCGCAAGGTCGACGTGCTCGTGGTGCTGCCGGCCGACGGCAAGCAGCTCACGCCGGCCGGGCGCAAGGCGATGAACGCGGGCATCCCCGTGATCAACCTCGACCGGATCTTCGACTCGCCGCAGGCCTACCGCACGTGGGTGGGGGGCGACAACTACCGCATGGGCGTGAACGCGGGCAACTACATCGGCCAGCGGCTCAACGGGCAGGGCACCGTGCTCGAGCTCGCCGGCATCGACACGCTCGAGCTCACCCGCCAGCGCACGCAGGGCTTCGACGACGCGCTGGCCAACTACCCGGGCATCCGCAAGGTCGGCCGTGCCGCCGCCGAGTTCACCGTGCCGACCGGGCAGGCGCGCATGGCCGAGCTGCTGCAGGCGCACCCGCAGTTCAACGCGATCTGGAACCACGACGACGACCAGGGCGTGGGCGCGCTGCAGGCCGTGCGCCAGGCCGGGCGGTCGGACTTCCTGATGGTCGGCGGCGCCGGGTCGAAGGCCGCGATGGAGGCGATCAAGAGCGACAACTCGGTGCTCAAGGCCACCGTGCTCTATCCGCCGACGATGGCGGCGTCCGCCGTGCGCCTCGCCCGGCTGCTCGGGCAGGCGAAGGGCGTGTCGGACCTGGCGGAGCAGGAGATCCCCGCTTCGGTGACCACGTTCTCGGCGGTGGTGACCAAGGAGAACGTGGACAAGTACCTGCCGGTTTCCTTCGAGTGAAAGGGTTTTCGATGGCCGGGCAGATCGGCGTCGGGATGGTGGGTTACGCCTTCATGGGCGCGGCCCACTCCCAGGCGTGGCGGACCGTGCACCACGCGTTCGACGTGCCGCTGACGCCGCGGATGGCGGTGCTGTGCGGACGTGACGCCGCGGCGGCGTCGGCTGCCGCGGAGAAGCTCGGCTGGGCTTCCGTGGAGACGGACTGGAAACGGCTGGTGGAGTCCGACGAAGTGGGGCTCGTCGACATCTGCACGCCGGGGGACACGCACGCGGAGATCGCGCTGGCCGCGCTGGCCGCGGGCAAGCACGTGCTGTGTGAGAAACCGCTGGCCAACAACGTTGCCGAAGCCGCGGCGATGGCCGCCGCCGCCGAGGAGGCGACCGCTCGTGGGGTGCGGTCGATGGTGGCGTTCAACTACCGGCGCGTGCCCGCGCTGGCTTTCGCGCGGTCGCTGGTGGCCGACGGGCGGCTGGGCGAGCTGCGGCACGTGCGGGCGCAGTACCTGCAGGACTGGATCGTCGATCCCGAGTTCCCGCTGGTGTGGCGGCTGCAGAAGGAGCGCGCGGGGTCGGGCGCGCTCAGCGACATCGGCGCGCACATCGTGGATCTCGCGCAGTTCCTGACCGGGTCGCGGATTTCGGGCGTGAGCGCGGTGACGGAGACGTTCGTGCGCGAGCGGCCGCTGGTCGCTTCGTCGTCGGGGCTGGCGGCTTCCTCGGCGGCTGCGCGGGGCGAGGTGACGGTGGACGACGCCGCGCTGTTCACCGCGCGCTTCGCGTCGGGTGCGCTGGGCAGCTTCGAGGCGACGCGGTTCGCGGCCGGGCGCAAGAACTCGATGCGGATCGAGCTCAACGGGTCCGCGGGCAGCCTCGCGTTCGATTTCGAGGCGATGAACGAGCTGTACTTCCACGACCACACGCTGGATCCGTCGGCCGCCGGGTTCCGCCGGATTCTCGTCACCGAGCCGGAGCACCCGTACGTCGGCGCGTGGTGGCCGCCGGGCCACGGCCTGGGTTACGAGCACACCTTCACCCACGAGGTGCGCGATTTCCTCGTGGCGCTCGCTTCGGGCACCGACCCGGCGCCGTCGTTCGCCGACGGGCTGCAGGTGCAGCGCGTGCTCGACGCGGTGGAACGCAGCGCCGCCGCCGATTCCGTGTGGACCGTTGTCTGATCAGGAGGTTTTTTCGATGGCACGACCGCTGACACTGTTCACCGGGCAGTGGGCCGACCTGCCCTTCGAGGAGGTCTGCCGCCTCGCGAGCGGCTGGGGCTACGACGGCCTCGAGCTCGCCTGCTGGGGCGACCACTTCGAAGTCGACAAAGCGCTTTCCGATGGCGGGTATGTGCGGTCCAAACGGGACACGCTGGCCAAGTACGACCTTCGCGTGTGGACGATCTCCAACCACCTGGTGGGCCAGGCCGTGTGCGACCACCCCATCGACGAGCGCCACGAGGCCATCCTGCCCGCCCGCATCTGGGGCGACGGCTCACCGGAGGGCGTGCGCCGACGGGCGGCCGCGGAGATGCAGGACACCGCGCGGGCAGCCGCTTTGCTGGGCGTGTCCACTGTGGTCGGTTTCACGGGATCGTCCATCTGGCACACCGTGGCGATGTTCCCGCCGGTGCCGCAGTCGATGATCGACCGCGGCTACGAGGACTTCGCGGCCCGCTGGAACCCGATCCTCGACGTGTTCGACGAGGTCGGCGTCCGCTTCGCCCACGAGGTCCACCCGAGCGAGATCGCCTACGACTACTGGACCACCGTGCGCACGTTGGAGGCGATCGGCCACCGCCCGGCCTTCGGCCTGAACTTCGACCCGTCACACTTCGTCTGGCAGGACCTCGACCCCGTGGGTTTCCTGTGGGATTTCAAGGACCGCATTTACCACGTGGACTGCAAGGAAGCCCGCAAGCAGCTCAACGGCCGCAACGGCAGGCTGGGTTCGCACCTCCCGTGGGCCGACCCGCGCCGCGGCTGGGACTTCGTCTCGACCGGCCACGGCGACGTCCCGTGGGAAGACGTCTTCCGCATGCTCAACGCCATCGCCTACGACGGCCCCATCTCGATCGAATGGGAAGACGCCGGCATGGACCGCTTGACCGGCGCGCCGGAGGCGTTGGAGTTCGTGAAGCGGTTGAACTTCACACCCCCGACGGCGGCGTTCGACGCGGCCTTCTCGTCGAAGCCCTAGGTCTGTCGGACCGGCGTGGCCCTCAGGTCAGGCGGTTGGCGATCATGATGACGACGACCACCAGCGTGAGGGCTGCGAACACCATGCCCACGATGGCCAGCGCCTTCATCCGCCGCCGTCCCATGCACGCGGCGATTCCCAAAGCGAGCGCCACCAGTGCGAACGGCAACCCGATCCACGCCCGGAGGTCGAGCGAGCCACCCAGGTGCGCGTCGTCCATCGCGACCGGCAGGAACGGGACGATCAGGCCCACGATCCCGACCACGAAGGCCACCACGGCGAGCACGCCGCTCTTCACCGGCCCTTGCTGAGCCATCCCGGGCTGCCCGGTCCACTGCTGCTGCGGCGGCCCGGGGTACGGGGGCAGGCCGGGTTGCGGCGGCAGGGGAGCCGAGGGCTGCGGCGGCGCCGCAGCGGGCGCGGACCACGCCTGCTGCGTCCCGCCGCTCAGCCGCCCGGCCTCGGCCGCGGGCGGCTGTCCCGGCGTGTACCGCAGCACGGGCCCTTGTGGCGGCGGCGGGAAACTCGCGTCCGGCTGGGTTTCCGGCGTGCCCGGGCTCTGCTGTGGACCGTCGGTCATGGTGGGGACTCCTCGGTGGCGGGGACCGCGCTGGCGAGAACACAAGATAGTCGCCCAGACCACCTCGCGACCAGCAAACGGCCTACCCCGCCACCGGGGAAATCCGTCACCGGGTGCCGAGCAGGTGCTCCAATGCCAGCTGGTTCAGCCGGGTGAAGTGGTAACCCCGCTTACCCGCCGCCTCGACGTCGAACGAGTCGGCGGCCAGGTCGTCCAGCGTCTCGCCCGGGGCGACCGTCGGGACTGACAGCTCGTCGACGCGCGAAGCCGACAGCGCCGCGGCCACCTCCGGGTCCGCCCGGAACGCGGCGGCCTTTTCCTTCAGGATCAAGTACATCCGCATGTTCGCGGCGGCCGATTCCCAGACGTCCGAAGCGTCCTCGGTGCGCAGCGGCTTGTAGTCGAAGTGCCGCGGGCCCTCGTAGCCGGCGCTCTCCAGGAGGTCCACCAGGAAGAACGCGGAAGTCAGGTCGCCGTGGCCGAAGATGAGGTCCTGGTCGTACTTGGGACCGTGCTGGCCGTTGAGGTCGATGTGGAAGAGCTTGCCCTGCCACAGGGCCTGCGCGATGCCGTGCACGAAGTTCAGGCCGGCCATCTGCTCGTGGCCGACCTCGGGGTTGAGGCCGAACAGCTCGGGACGCTCCAGCTGCGAGATGAGGCCGAGCGCGTGCCCGATCGTGGGCAGGAGGATGTCACCGCGGGGTTCGTTGGGCTTGGGCTCCAGCGCGAACCGGATGGCGTAGCCCTGGGACACGGCGTAGTCGGCCAGGAGGTCGAGGCCCTCCTTGTAGCGGTCCAGCGCGGCGCGCACGTCCTTGGCCGCGTCGGACTCGGCGCCCTCGCGGCCGCCCCACAGCACGTACGTGGAGGCGCCCAGCTCGGCGGCCAGGTCGAGGTTGCGGCGCACCTTCGTCAGCGCGTACCGGCGGATGTCGCGGTCGTTGCTGGTCAGGCCGCCGTCCTTGAACACGGGATGCGTGAACAGGTTGGTGGTCGCCATCGGCACCTTCAGGCCCGTGGCCTCCAGCGCCGCCTTGAACTTCTTGATGGCCGCGTCGCGGTCGGGCTCGGTGGCGAGCAGGTCGTCGTCGTGGAAGGACACGCCGTACGCGCCCAGCTCGGCCAAGCGGTGCACGCTCTCCACCGGGTCCAGCGCCGGCCGCGTCGCCACGCCGAACGGGTCGGCGGCCTGCCAGCCCACGGTCCACAGGCCGAACGAGAACTTGTCGTCCGGAGTGGGCGCGAAGTCGGTCATGACGGTCCCCTTCAATCGAGTACCAATTAGTTCACGTTGTAGACTAAATATGCGCCCCGGAGGCCCGCCCGTCAAGGGCCGCCGCTTCACCGGGGCCTCGGTACAGTTCCGGGAGGAGGCCACGGGGATGACGCAGGCGGTGCGGCACGACTCGATGCGCGCGCGCAACCTCGAGCTGGTGCTCGGCGAGGTCGCCGGGCGCGGCCCGCTCACCCGCGCGGCGCTCGCGGAGCTCACCGGCCTCACCAAGTCCACCGTGTCGAAGCTCGTCGGTGACCTGCTTGACGCCGGTTTCCTCGCCGAGACGGGCCCGGCCCGCGCGGGCGAACGCGGCCGCCCCGGCGTCGAGGTCGTGCTGTCCGGCGCGCGGGTGGCGTCGCTGGGGCTGGAGATCAACGTCGACTACCTCGCCGTCTGCCTGCTCGACCTCGCCCGCACCGTGCGCTTCACCGAGCGCCGCGAGCGTGACAACCGCGGTTCCCGCCCTGAGGAAGTGCTGGGGGAGCTGCAAAACCTCGCCGAGACGGCCCTCGCCGCGGCTGACAACCTGACCGTCGCCGGCGCCGTCCTCGCCGTGTCCGGCCCGGTCGGCGACGGCGTGCTGTTCAGCGCCCCCAACCTCGGCTGGCGCGACGTCCGCGCCGCCGACATGCTGCACCTGCCCGTGCCCGTCACCCTCGACAACGAGGCCAACCTCGGCGCACTGGGCGAGCTCTGGTTCGGCGCCGGCCCGTCCGATTTCCTGTTCGTCTCCGGCGAGGTCGGCATCGGTGCGGGCCTGGTCGTGGACTCGGCGCTGTTCCCCGGCACCCACGGTCTCGCCGGCGAACTGGGCCACGTCGTCGTGTCCCCGACGGGCCCACGCTGCCGCTGCGGGGCGTCCGGCTGCCTGGAAACCTATGCGGGACAAGAGGCTCTGCTCGAAGCCGCGGGCGTCACGAGCGTCCACGAGCTGCTGCGCACCCTCGGCACCAACGATCCCACCGCGACCAAGGCCACCACCGCGGCGGGTGAAGCGCTCGGCCTCGCGCTGTCCTCGGCTGTTAACCTGCTCGACCTCGACCACGTGGTGCTCGGCGGTGTCTTCGCCCCGCTCTTCCCGTGGCTCGCCCCCGCCGCGGAGACCGTGCTGGCGGGCCGCCTGGGCCGCCTGCGGGGCTCGGTCCCGACGCTCGCACCGTCCACTGTGGGCGGCGACGCCGCCACCTTGGGCGCGGCCGGGCGCACCATTCACCACGTGCTGGCCGACCCGGGCCCGTTCCTCACCCGCGCGTGATCCCGGCTCATCTCCCGACGGGTGAGGTGACCGCGGCACCGGCGGGCCGACGATGACGGCCAGTCCCCGCCGGATCGAGGTGTTCGATGACCGCCCAGCCGACTACCCGGACACCCGACCAGACGCAGGTGCGCCACGCCGAAGTCGCGTTGCGCTCGATCGGCCGGCCGAACTCCGTGGCCGGCTAGTTCGACTTCTGGAACGACCGCTACGACGGGCGGCGACTGTTCTCCGAGGTGCTCGGCACCTTCCTGCTGGTCCTCGTCGCCGTGGGCGGCGGGGTCGTCAACGCCCGGTTCGGCGGCTCGGCCATCCCGACGTCCGCGCGGGTTGTGGCCCTCGCGCTGATGGTGGCCGCGATCATCCTGTTCATGGGCACGGTCTCCGGCGCCCACCTCAACCCGGCGGTGACACTCGCGTTCGCCGCGCGCGGTGACTTCCCCTGGAAACGCGTGCCCGCCTACCTCGTGGCGCAGTTCGTCGGCGCGGCCCTGGCCACACTGCTGCTGTGGGCGCTGCTCGGCAAGCAGGGCGACGCCGGGCTCACGCTGCCCGGCAGCGGGATCAGCACCGTCACGGCGATGCTGTGGGAGCTCGTGCTGACCACGGGGCTGGTGAGCGTGATCCTGGGCAGCGCCTCGGGCGCCCAGCAGGTCGGGCCCCTGGCGGCGATCGCCGTGGGCAGCTACATCGCGCCGGCCGGGTTGTGGGCAGCGCCGGTGAGCGGCGCGTCGATGAACCCGGCGCGCTCGCTCGGGCCCGCGCTGGCGCTGGGCGACTGGACGTCCTGGTGGGCCTACCTCGTCGGCCCGATCGCCGGGGGACTCATCGCGGTGGGGATCGCGTACGTCCTGCGTGGCCCCGGCGGTGGCCGTAGCGGGGAGAAGGCCGCGCAGGGCGTGCTTCCGGGGAGCGCGACACCGCGCTCCCCGGAAAGCACCTAGCTCACCGAACGCACCAGCACGATTCCGCTGCCCACGGTCGCGCCCGCTTCGTCGACCACCGAGAGCTGACCGCGCAGCACGCGGTCCGCGCCCGGGGCGGCCGAGGCCGTCACGACACCCGGCACGGTCCACGTGGTGCCCGAGGCGTGCGCGGCGACCGGGTCGGTCACCGTGACGCCGCCGAACGACGGGTTGGCGAACACGTCCAGGTAGTCGTACGCCGTGGTCCCGGTGGGCACGGAGTACCCGTCGACGACCGCGACCCACGCGCCCGCCGCCGGGTTCTGGATCGTCACCGACTCCTCGGAGTCACCGTCGGCGCTCTGGCCCGCGAGGACGCACGAACCGTTGCTGCAGTTGTACACCGACAGGTCCAGGTCGGCGGCGGTGTCGGCGGTGTTGCCGATCGTCACCGTCAGCGAGGTCGAACCCGACGGCACGGTCAGCGGCGTCTGCGCCGACTGGTCCTGCGCGATCGTCGGCCGCGTGATCTTCGCGCTGCCGAACGTGCTGCCGACCACGTGCCCGGTGAACGCCTTGAGCGAGTTCTTCACCGTGTACGTGCGCGCCACCGCGGTGCCCAGCGGAGCCGACGCGATGTCGTCCGGGTTGGGCGTGATCGCGGTGCCCAGCGCGGAAACCGTCAGCTTGTACGGCGCGGTGTCCACATCGGACGTCCGCCGCGCCTCCACCGTGATCTCCCAGACGCCCGGCAGCGGGTTGGTCAGCGTGCGGCTGGTCGGCGTGCCGCCGACGCAGCCCGCGCCCGCGTCGGGGTTGTAGCAGTTGGTGGAGGTGTTGCTGTCGACCGGAACGCCGGTCGGGTCGTAGCGCAGGAAGCGCACCTGGCCCTTGCCGGGGTCGCCGCCACCGGTCAGGTCCACCTGGAGCGAGCTCGCACCCTGCGGCACGCGCAGGAAGTAGCTCACCGACTGGTTGCGCGCGATCGTGCCCGACGCGGTGAAGGTGCCCGAGGAGGCGAACTCCGCCGGCGCGAAGACCGTGTTCATGGTCTGCACGTCGACGCCGATCGTCAGCGGGTTGTCCAGGTACAGCAGCGCCGAATGCGCCCCGGCCTTTTTGGGGTTCACCTTGACCTGGAAGGAAACGGGCTTGTTCAGGGGCAAAGACACCAGGGAACCCGAGGAGAATGTTCCGTCGTTGCCCACCCAGCGTGCGAAATACACCACCGGACGAGAAGAACCGGACGTGCGCGTGAGCGTGTACGTACGCGTGTAGGACTTTCCGACGGTCACGCCCTCGCGGTCGTGGATGCCGACGCCGACACCCGGGGTGGGCTTCAGCAGGTTGGCCTGCACCGTGTGCACGTCGACGGCGGTGGTCACCGCGTCCGGCTTCGGGTTCAGCGACAGCGCGACCCACGCGGCGGGCACGTTGAACAGCCCGGCGCCCTGTTCGTACGCGCCGATGCCCGGCACGAAACGCGCTGTGGACTTGATCGCCGAACGCAGCGCCGCGACCGGCGGACGCCGGCCGTGGTGCGTCGCCTTGTACGCGCTCACCAGTAGAGCCGCCGCGCCCGTCGCCTGCGGCGAGGCCATCGACGTGCCCTGAAGCATCGCGTACCCGGCGGGCAGCTCGTACGTGCCCGCGACCGGACCCGGTGCCTCCCACCGCGGCACGGTGGAGATCGCCGCGCCGGGCGCGATGATGTCCGGCTTGAAGCCGCCGTCTTCGCGCGGGCCGCGCGAGGAGAACGGGTGCAGCGCCTCGGCCTTCGACACCTTCGAGCCGTAGTTCGACAGCCACGTCTCGCGCGTGATGTACGAGCCGACACTGATCGCGTCCGTGGCCACCGACGGGTCGCCGACGGAGTTCGCGCCCGCGCCGGAGTTGCCCGCGGAGATGAAGATCTGCACGTTGTACTCGGCGATCGTGCGGTTGTAGAGCTCCGCGCGCGCGTTGTTGCCGTCGTTGAGCGCGGGCAAGCCGCCGATGGAGATGTTGATGACGTCGGCGCCGTGGCTCGCGGCGTAGACCACGCCGTCGAGCAGGCCGCTGGAGGTGCACGAGTCCGTGGTGAGACACACCTTCACGGCCATCACGTTCGCACCCGGGGCGGCACCGTCCATCTTGCCGCCGAACAGGTCGTTGCCCGTCGCGATGCCGGCCACGTGCGTGCCGTGCTCGGCGCCCGCGATGCCGATGTTCACGAAGCCCGGCTTGTCGGTCTGTACCACGAACGCCATGCGCTCGGCGCGCTCGGTGGCCGGGTTGTCGGTGCCGAAGTAGCCGACATCGAAGTTCTTGGCGTAGTCCGACATCGGCTTCTCGTCGGTGAAGTCGCCGTCGCCGTCGAGGTCTACGCGCACCTGCTTGGTGGCGGTGTCGAGCAGTACGCCCCACGAGTCGGCGCGGTCGCCGTCGCGGTTGAGGTCGCCGCCCGTCTCGCTGCCGGCGCCGCCGAGGTCGCCCGCGGTCTCCTTGAACAGGCCGAAGGTGTACGGGCCGCCGGTGGCGGGGGCGGTCCAGTCGCGGCCGTTCGACGCGAAGGTGCCGGTGTAGGTCTGGGTGGACTGCTGCACCCACGTGCCGTCGCCGGAGTTGGTGGCGTTGGCGTTGTACCAGTCGACGATCTTGCGGTCGCCGTGGCTGGTCTTGGCCAGCGCTGGGCTGTCGAGGTCGACGCCGGAGTCGAGCACGGCAACGGTGGTGCCCTTGCCGTCCCAGCCGCCGAAGGTCTGGCCGAACTGCGCGGCGTAGGTGTCGCCGGTGGGCAGGTACGGGTTCACGCGCGGGGTGTTCTTGCCGGGAGCCGGCTGCGGGATCGGGTTGGCCGCGCCTTCGGGCTTCGGGTCGTCGCGGTGGATGAGGCCGTCGACGTCCACGGCGTTCACCGACTTGAGCTTCGCGGCCTTCTCGGCGTTCGCGACGGGCACGGAGACCTTGACGTAGTCGAGCTTCGCGTCCGTGGACTCGACCACGCCGCCGAGGGCCTTGAGGTCGTTCACGGCGGCGCTCGAGCGGCCGCGCTCGGCGGCGACCAGCAGCGTCACGGTGCGCTTGCCGGCCCGCTGGGCTTCGGCGACGAGCGCGCGGTCACCGTCGTCGAGGGTCTTGCCGTCAGTGGCGGTGGGGTTTCCGGGGGAGGAAGGGGGCTGCGCGGCGAGCGCAGCGGGCACCCCGACGGGGGCGACGCCGAGGGCGGTGGCGAGGAGGGTGATCCCTGCCCGCCGTCTCCAGCGTGATCTCTGCTGTGTCATCGGAGCAGTACACAGGTCGGGACCATCCGCATCAATCAGACAGTCAGCCTATCGGCCGCAATTCGGCGTGAGACGAACGGCCTAACCCGAGGGCCTGACAGGACGACCACCCCGAGGATCCCGCGCCCGATGGCCCAACGACGCCACCACCACAGGAGTCCCGGGGGGCGGCCTATCAAGGCGACCACCGTAGAGGGCCGGGGGAGACGACTCGCCAAGGCGACCACTGCGGGGTTCGGGGGGAGACGGCTTGGCAAGGCGACCACCGCAGGAGTTCGGGGGAGGCGGCCTGGCAAGTCGACCACTGCGGGGGCCTGGGGGGAGACGACTCGCCAAGGTGACCACTGCGGGGTTCGGGGGAGGCGGCCTGGCAAGGCGGCGACCACCGCAGGGGCCCGGGGGAGGCGACTCGCCAAGGTGACCACCGTCGGGGGTCCGGGGGCGAAGCCCTCCAGGCGGGCCCGGGGGTTGCACCCCCGGAGATACGACGAGCGAGCCCGGTCCGCGCTTCCCGCGGACACAGTCCACCCACTCGCTCGTGGCAACCGAGGGAGTCGAACCCTGCGCGGCTTGTGAAGGCGGCGCCCCTGACCGGCCCTGACCCTGCGGCGGGCGACGGCTGCCATGTATTCGTTCAACAAAGGGGGAGTATCCCCGCATTCCCAGCATCGCACATTCGTCACCCGTTCGGGCAGTGACGGGGTGGCGGTGATCTCGTCGTGCCGGTGATTCCCTTCCCCCGTACCGGACTGGCAGGCTGGGCGGATGGACGATCTCCTCCTCCGCCGGGTGCGGGTCGGGTTGGGCGGCGGCCTCGCCGACGTGCGTGTGAACGACGGCCGCGTGGCCGCCATCGAGGAGCCGGGCACCGGTTCGGGCTTCGCCGCGCGCGTGCTCGACGGCCACGGCGGCACGCTCCTGCCCGGTCTCGTCGACGCCCACGTGCACGCCCTGCAGTGGGCCACCTTCCGCCGGCGCATCCCGCTGGATGACGCGCGTTCGGCGGCCGAAGCGGTGGAACTGCTGCTGCGGCGGCTGTTGGAGACGTCCGACCGGCCGGGCGACCTCGTTGTCGGCGCCGGTTTCCGTGACGGGCTCTGGCCGGACAAACCGCACAAGGACCTGCTGCAGCGCGCGTTGCCGGGCCGCGCGGTCGCGTTGTTCAGCGCGGATCTGCACACGCTCTGGCTCAGTCCCGCCGCGCTCAAGCTGGTCGGCCGCGATCACCCGACGGGCGTGCTGCTGGAAAACGACTGCATGACCGCCACGGCCGCGCTGCCGTCGGCCTCACCGGACGTGCAGGACCGCTGGGTCGCCGACGCGCTCAGTGCGGCGGCTTCCCGTGGTGTGACGGGGATCGTGGACTACGAGTACGCGGACACCGTCACCGACTGGACCCGCCGTGTTGCCGCGGCGGCACCGGCGACGCGGGTGTCCTGTGTGATTTCGCGGCTGTTGCTCGACGTCGCTGTTGCCTGCGGCCACCGGACCGGTGACGTGCTGCCGGCCGGCGGCGGGTTGCTGAGCGTGGGGCCGTTCAAGTTGTTCGTGGACGGTTCGCTCAACACCCGCACCGCGTATTGCCACGACCCCTATCCGGAGTCGGATTCCCCTGGCCTGCTTGAGCTTCCGCCTTCGGAGCTCGAGCCGCTGATGCGGCGGGCGTGGGAAAACGGCCTGGTGCCGGCGCTCCACGCCATCGGCGACAAGGCCAACACCATCGCCCTCGACGCGTTCGCCGCCGCCGGCTGCCCCGGCCGCATCGAGCACGCGCAACTGCTGTCGATCGAGGACATTCCGCGGTTCGCCGGGCTGGATCTCGTGGCGAGCGTGCAGCCCGCCCACCAGCCCGACGACCGCGACGTCGCCGACCGCCACTGGTACGGCCGCACCGACCGCGCCTACGCCTACCGCGCCCTGCTGGATTCCGGCGCCCGCCTCGAAATCGGCTCCGACGCGCCGGTCGCGCCGCTGGACCCGTGGGACGGGGTCGCCGCCGCCGTGGGCCGCACGGACGACGACCGGCCGGCCTGGCATCCGGAACAGGCGATCCCGCTGGCGGACGCGTTGGCCGCGGCTTCGGGCGGACGCCGGGGGATCGCCGTCGGCGACGTCGCCGACTTGATGATCACGGCGGCCGACCCGTCGCACCTGTCCCCGGCGCAGCTGCGGGACATGCCGCTCACAGCGACGATCCTGGCCGGGAAGCCGACGCATCTGGCGTGAGCCGGCAAGCGGGCCGGTGCGGCGCGTCAGCGGGCGGCGCTACCGGCCTGCCAGCCCGAGGCCCACAACCGATCCGGCGTCACCTCACCGCGGAAGAGCGGAGCCGCGCGGGCGGCGAAGTCGGCGAAGGACGTCGGGTGGAGGCCGAGCTCCGAGAACACGGTGGTGTCCACAGTGGACTCCGGGCTCCCCGCGCGGCGGAGGCGGAAGAGCGCGGCGACGTCGTCGGCGAACTCCGCCGGGATTCCGGCCGCGACGACGCGGCGGTGATGCTCCTCAGGGGAGAGGTCGACGTAGCGGATCGGCCGTCCCACGATGCCGATCAGGATTTCGGCTACCTCCGCCATGGTCAGCGCTTGCGGTCCGGTCATCTCGTGAACGGCCGATTCGTGACCGTCGGAGGTGGCCGCGGCGTAGACGACCTTCGCGATGTCCTCGACGTCGATCGGGGCCAGGCGGGTGGCGCCGAGGGGCAGGGCGAGCTCGCCGTCGGCGAGCATGGTCGGCACTTCTCGCAGGTAGACCTGCATGAACTGGCTCGGCCGCAGGATCGTCCAGGCGAGGCCGGACGCGCGCAGGTGCTCCTCGATCCGTGCGTGCAGCCGCGCGAACCGGAAGCTCGAATCCGGGTCTGTGCCCATTCCGGACACCTTCACGACCCGCCGGACACCGCACCGAGCGGCGGCGTCGATCAGGTTGGCCTGCGCTTCGGCCATCCGGCCGTCCGCGCCGGAGATCAGGACAGCCGTGTCGACGCCGTCGAGCGCCGGGCCGAGCGTGTCCGGCGCCAGCAGGTCGCCGTGCACCGTGGAGATGCCGGGCAACGCCGGCAGTGGCCTGCGGACCAGGGCCCGCGCCGGGTGACCCTGCCGGACGAACTCGCGCACGACAGCCGAACCGGTGAGCCCGGTGCCGCCGGTGATGAGGATCATGGGGTGACTCCTTCGTCGAATTTCCCTGTCGATCCCTGTAGACGAAGCGCTGCCCGCGAACTGACCGCGGAATCCACCGGACGTCCGGCGCGTTGCCGGGGTTGTGACGCCGACCACCCTTGACGACTGGACCGACCTCGACTCCCGGCATCGGCCGGAGCTGCTGGGCTACTGCTACCGGATGCTCGGTTCGGCCGTCGATGCCGACGAAGCCGTGCAGGAGACGATGCTGCGGGCCTGGCGTGGGCGCGCCGGCTTCACCGGCGCCGCCAGCCCGCGCGTGTGGCTGTTCCGCATCGCCACGAACGTCTGCCTCGACCAGCTCCGGCGCAGGCCTCGCCGGGAGCACCCCGTCGACGTCACCGCGGCCGGCGACGCGAGTTCGCCGCTCGGCGTGGGGGAACCGGCGAGGTGGGTCGGCCCCGCACCCGATCGCTGGCTCCTGGCGCCGGGCCCCGACCCGGCGGAAACCGTGGTGCGGCGCGAATCGGTGCGCCTCGCCTTCGTCGCCGCCCTGCACACGCTGTCCGCACCGCAGCGCGCGACGCTGATCTTGCGTGATGTCCTGAAGTTCAGCGCGGACGAGACGGCGGGGCTCCTCGGCATCACCGTAGCCGCCGCGAACGGGCTGCTGCGCCGCGCGCGGGGGCGCCTCGCCGAGCGCCCGGCGCCGGCGGCCGGACTCACCGACTCCCAGCGCGCGCTGCTCGCCCGGTTCGTCGAGGCCTACGAACGCTACGACGTGCCCGCCCTCACCGCTCTGCTCCACGAGGACGCCACGCTCGCCATGCCGCCCTACGGCCTCTGGCTCGCCGGCCGGGCCGAGATCTCGCGGTGGTTCCGGCGCGAGGACAGCCCGTGCCGTGCGTCAAGGCTCGTTCCGATCGAGGCGAATGGCTCGCCCGCTTTCGCGATCTACCACGAAGAGGGCGGCTTGCAGGCCTTCGCGGTGCTGGTCGTCGACGTCGCCGGCGACCGGGTCGCCGCGCTCGAGGCGCACCTCGAGCCGCGGCTGTTCGGCCTGTTCGGGCTCCCGGCCGAGCTCGCCGTGGCTCAGTCGCCGTGCGAGTCGGAGGCGTTGACGGCGGCGACGACCTGGTCGTAGTCGCCGCGGGCTTCGCCGTAGCGGAGGAACTTGACGCGCTCGACCTGGATCTCGCGGGCGTCCGGCTGGGTCTCGATGAGGTTCATGACCTCGCTGACGAACTCGTCGAGCGGCTGGGCGTGGTCGTTGCCGGCCTGGCCGGGCAGCAGGTCCGTCTGCACGGACGGCGGTTCGAGTTCCAGGACCTTCACCGACGTGTCGGCCAGCTGCAGGCGCAGCGATTCGCTGAGCATGTGAATGGCGGCTTTCGACGCGTTGTAGCTCGGCGTCACCTTCAGCGGTGTGAAGGCGAGACCGGAGGAGACGGTCATGATCGTCGCGTCGGGGCGGGTCTGCAGGTGCTCCACGAAGGCGGCGATGAGGCGGATCGGGCCGAGCACGTTGGTGGTCACGACCGATTCCGCCGACGCGAGGAAGGACTCGGGCCGGTGCCAGTCCTCCACGCGCATGATGCCGGACATGGTGACCAGCACGTTGAGGTCGGGGTGGTTCGCGAGCACCTCCTTGGCGGCGGCGTCGAGGCTCGCGGGGTCGGTGGTGTCGATCCGCACGGTGTCGAGCCCGGGGTGCCGCACCGCGATCTCGCGCAGCAGCTCCGTGCGGCGGCCGCCGATGATCACGGTGTTGCCCTTCGCCTGCAGCTCGAGCGCGAGGGCCAGGCCGATGCCGCTGGTCGAGCCGGGGATGAAGACGGTGTTTCCGCTGATGTCCATGCCACGACTTTCGCGCTTCGCCAGGCTGAGGTGCAGAGACCGCTCATCGGGGGATCGGCGATCCCTGGTTCGCGCCCGGCGTGAGCCGGATACTGAGTGTCATGGATCGTTCGACACTGGCGGAGTTCCTGCGCCGACGCCGGGAGGCGCTGCAACCCGAGGACGTCGGCCTGCCCGCGGGCGCGCGTCGTCGCGCTCCTGGGCTGCGGCGTGAAGAGGTCGCCTCGCTGGCCGCCATGTCCACCGACTACTACACCCGGCTCGAACAGCAGCGCGGTCCGCAGCCGAGCGAGCAGATGCTCGCGTCGCTGGCCCGCGCGCTGCGCCTGGACGCCGGCGAGCGCGACTACCTGTTCCAGATCTCCGGCCGCAACGCGCCTTCGGCCGTCGCCGTTGCCACTCACGTCGCGCCGGCGTTGTTGCGGGTCCTCGACCGGCTCGACGACACGCCCGCGCTGATCCTGTCGAACCTCGGCGAGGTCCTCGTGCAGAACCGCTTCGCCGACGCCCTCTACGGCGACCACTCCCACCACACCGGCCTCGCCCGCAGCGGCATCTACCGCTGGTTCACCGACCCCGGCGAACGCCTCATCTACCCGGCCGCCGACCGCGCCCGCCAGAGCCGCGCCCAAGTCGCGGGCCTGCGCGCCGCGTACGGCTCGATGGGGCCGCAATCCCGCGCCGGCGAGCTGGTGCGGGCGTTGCAGCAGGAGAGCGCGGAGTTCGCCGAGCTGTGGGAACGGCACGAGGTGGCGAGGCGGTTCGAGGACCACAAAACGTTGATCCATCCGCAGCTGGGTCCGATCGAGGTGGATTGCCAGGCGTTGTTCACGGAGGACTGGTCGCAGTCGCTGCTGGTGCTCACGGCAGCGCCGCGGACGGAGGCGGCGGAGAAGATCCAGCTGCTCGGAGTGCTGGGGCACGAGCAGTTCCCCGCTCCGGCTCGCTGATCGGTTCGCGGTCCGTGTCCGTGGTTTTCGAGGATGTCGCCCGTTGAGGTTTCGCGCGGCTGAGTGATCCCCGCACGCCGGTGGCGGGGCCGGTGGTGGTGAAGTCCGCCGTGGTGCTGGGCGGGAGCGTCGCGGGCTGCTCGCGGCACGGGCGCTGGCGGACCACGCCGAGGAGGTCGTGGTGCTGGAGCGCGATGACCCTGGGCCCGGCGCACGGCCGGGGGCGTCGCGGGGGTCGCAGACGCACGTGCTGCTGCCGGCCGCGCTGCGCCAGCTCGAACGGTGGTTCCCCGGCTCACCCGGAAAGCCGTGGCGGCCGGGGCGAGGCTCGCGCCGGCCCGCTTGCGCAGCACGTATTCCGACGGCGTGCGCAAGATCGTCGGCTCGGACACGGACATGCTCAGCAGCAGCCGGCCGTTCCTCGTAGCGCAAATCCGGGAGCACACGGTGGCGTCGCCGAATGTCCGATCGGTCGTCGCGCGCGTGACGGGGCCGGAGTTCTCGGACACCGCGGTCACCGCCGTCCAGTGCAAGGGTGGACGGAAGGAAGCCGATTTCATCGTCGACGCCATGGGCCGCTCCAGCCGCCTCGGCGACTGGCCGCGGACGGCCGGCCGGGAGCAGCCGCCGATGACCCGCATGCGGATCGACCTGAACTACACCACCGCCGTGCTGCGCCGGACCGGTGAGCAGCCCGAGGCCCGCGCGGGCGTGTCGATGCACTCGCCGGGCGACCCGTCGGGCATCGCGGCCGCCGCCCTGTGCCAGATCGAGGACGACCAGTGGATGGTCACGCTGTCGGGCTACCTCGACCAGCGCCCGGGCTGCACGCCCGAGGACTTCGTCCACCTGTGCCGCACCGCGCTGCCCGGCGAGTTCGGCGCGATCGCCGCCGACGAGATGCTCGGCGGCATCACCACCTACCGCCACGCCGACAGCCGCCGCCGCGAGTTCCACCGCCTGCGCCGCTTCCCCGCGCGGCTCGTGGCCACCGGTGACGCCGTCGCGTCCTTCAACCCGATCTACGGCCAGGGCATGTCCTGCGCCGCCCTGCACGCTTCGTGCCTTTCGGAGTACCTGCGCAGTGGCCCTGATCTGGCCGCGCCGGCCCACACGTTCTTCGCCCTTCAACGCGTGATCGTCGACGCCGCCTGAGGCCTCTCCACGGTCGGCGACCTCGAACTGCCCCATGTGGACGGCCCCTACCCCCGCGGCTATCGCCTGCAGAAGCGGGCGATCGGGCAGATCGTGGCGGCGTCGGTGTTCGAGCCGGAGATCGCGCGCCGGTTCGACGAGGTCGCGTATCTGCTGGCGCACCCGGCGACGTTGGCTCGGCCGGGGACGTTGGTGCGGTCGATCGTGGCCAACAGGCGCGGGTGAGAGCCGGCGCGGTCACCGCCGGAGCTCGGCGCGGACCAGGAGAGCGTCGTGGTCGGTGTAGGTCGTCGGTTCGATCTCCGCACGGGGCGCCGCGAGGGTGCCGTAGGAGTGCTGGATGCCGGGGTCCTTGGCGGCGGCCGCGTCGGTCAGCGTCCACTGGCCCTGCGGCGCGCACGAAGCGTGCCGGTTGACGTCACCGGCGAAGATGGTCGGCCGGTGCCGGGCGGCGAGCACCGCGGTCAGCTCGGTGCACTGGACGGAGTTCGTCGTGCCGGGGGCCTCGCCGTCGGTCGACAGGTGGCTGGTGCAGACGTCCACTCCGCGCGCGGTCGTCACGCAGAGCCAGCGGCGCTGCTCCACGCCGCTGAACACGGAGTACGGTGCGTCCTGGGAGGCGCGGATCGTGTCCTTGGTCAGCACGGCGTTGCCGAAGAACCCGCGGCCTTCCGGTGTCTTGCAGGCCAGCGGGGCGCCGTTGTAGATCACCGTGGCGAACCGGTAGTGATAGCGGGTGCGCGCGGCGACCTGGGCCACGTCGCCGCTGCACGCCTCGTTGAGGGTGACCGCGTCGACGTTGTTCGCCTTGATCTTGGCTACGACCTCGTCGACGATCTTCGGGTACTCGGTGCCGGGGTAGCAGCCGGCGTAGCCGCTGGAGCAGACGTTCATCTGCAACAGCGAGTACGGCGACCGCCCGTGCCCGGCCTCGGTGGCACCGGCGGTGGCGAGGGGGGACAGCAGCCCGAAGGCCAGCAGACAGAACAGCACAGTGCGCAGACGCGCAGCGAAACGTTGGGTCACGAGCAGATCCTGCGGCCCGGGCCGGGCCACCCGAAGACCTCTCGGCAAGAGTTCACCGGGTGGACGTCCGGCGGGCAACCTTCATACCGGAGTTGGGCGCCTTCCGTTGCGCCACTACGGTTTCTCGCGATCGCGGACACCACCGAGGCCGCGCCGGCGGCTTCCGTCACCCACCTCCGCGTCAGCCCCGCCCCGCGGGCCGGGGCAGGTCGAGGTGCTCGCGCAGAGTCGACCCGGTGTACTCCGTGCGAAAGCGGCCCTTCGCCTGAAGCAGCGGCACCACGTGGTCGACGAAGGTGGTCAGCTCGTAGGGGAGGGTGGAGCCCATGATCGTGAAGCCGTCGACCGCGCCCGCGTCCTGCCAGGTGAGGATGTGGTCGGCCAGCTGCTCCGGCGTGCCGACGAAGTGGTACTGACCCGCACCGCTTTTCATGGCCGAGGTCAGCTCTCGCAGCGTCGCGGTCGGCTCGGCGCGGCCCGCCTCGACGAGCTGCGCCGCCCGGCTCGACGCCGCCGGCGCGTCGAGCAGCTCCGCGGGCAACGGCGCGTCCGGGACGAACGCGTCCGGATCGAGCCCGGCGGTGTAGAGCACGTTCTGCCACCGGAACTCCTCGCTGGACAGCTCCTCCAGCCGTTGGGCCTTTTCCTGCGCGGCAGCCTCGGTATCGCCGAGCGTGATCATCAACGCGGGCAACACCAGCACCTGCTCGGGCGCCCGCCCGACCGCCGCGGCCTGCGCGTGCAGATCGGTGCGGAACTTCACGGCCGCCTCCAACGACGGCGGCCCCGAGAACACCAGCTCCGCGAACCGCGCCGCCAACCCGATCCCCGCCGACGACTGTCCCGCCTGCACGAGCACCGGCCACCCCTGCGGCGACCGCGGGAACGGCAGGATGCCCTCGACGTCGTAGAACTCCCCGCGGAACCGCGGCGCGTGCAGCTTCGCGCGGTCCGCCCACACGCCGTCGGGCCGATCGCCCACGAGGGCGCCGTCCTCCCAGCTGTCCCACGCCCGCGTGACGACGTCGACGAACTCGTGCGCCCGCGCGTACCGGTCGGCGTGATCGGGGTGCGCGGCCTCGCCGAAGTTGGCCGCCGCCAGCGACGTCACGGTGGTGACGATGTTCCACCCCGCCCGGCCCCCGCTGAGGTGATCCAGCGTCGCGAACCGCCGTGCCAGCTCCCACGGCTTGTTGTACGTGGTGGACCCCGTGCCGATCAGCCCGATGTGACTGGTGACCGCCGCCAACGCGGACAGGACGGAGATCGGATCGAACTGCGTCTGCGGCAAGTGCGCCACCCGGTACTCGGGGATGGCGATGTTGTCGGCGAGGAAGATCGTGTCCAGCAGACCGCGCTCGGCCGTACGGGCGATGTCCGCGTAGTACGGCAGGCCGAGGACCCCACGTACGTCGTCGTCGACGACCCGCCACGCTGATTCGTGGTAGCCGTTGGGCCAGATGAAGGCGTTGAAGTGCAACGGTCGCGCGCTCATGAGCTGGGCTCCTCAAGCAGTGTTGTCACGGGCGTTGTGGTTCCGGCTCACCGCGGCGGCTCACAGCTTTCGGCGAGCGGTTTCGGGCCGGCCGTGTGGCGTGGCGGCTGGGGGCAGTTTGGCTGGGGTTGCCGGGGGTGGGGTTGTGGGCGGGTGCTCTCGCCGCTTTGGGGTGGCCGGGTTCGGTGGCCTGGCCGCACCTCGCCGCAGCTGCCGAGCGGTTTCGGGTTGGCCGTGTGGCGCGGCGGTTGGGGGCGGCTTGGCTGGGGTTGCCGGGTTCGGTGGCCCGACCGCACCTCGCCGCAGCTGCCGTGCGGTTTTGGGTTGGCGGTGTGGCGTGGCGGCTGTGGGCTGCTGGTCGGTGGGGTTGTGGGCGGGTGCCCTTGCGGCCATGGGGCGGCTGGTTCGGTGGCCTGGCCGCACCTCGCCGCAGCTGCCGTGCGGTTTCGGGTTGTACGTGTGGCGTGGTGGCTGTGGGCAGCTTGGTCGGTGGGGTTGCGGGCGGATGCTCTCGCCGCCTTGGGGTGGCCGGGTTCGGTGGCCCGACCGCACTTCGCCGCAGCTGCCGTGCGGTTTCGGGTGGTCGTGCGGCGTGGCGGGCTGTGGGCGGCTTGGTCGGTGGGTTTGTGGGCGGGTGCCCTCGCCGCCATGCGGCGGCCGGTTCGGTGGCCCGACCGCACCTCGCCGCAGCGGCAGGTTTGTCGGGGTGGGTGGGGTCGTAGCGGTTGGGTTGTGGTGGGTACTGCTGTGGTTGGTTGGGGTGTGGTGGCCTGATCGCACCTCGCCGTAGCCGCAGCCGCAGCCGCAGCCGTGGGTGTGGTGCTTGGGCTTGCGGGCGCCAGCGCCACCGCAGTCGGCTGGGCGGCTTCCCTTCGACCGTTCGACGCGGCGCCCGTGCCTCGCTGCGGCCGTCGGGCCGTTCGGGCGGGTTCGCCAGGGCCTCGCCCGGGTCGCAGCAGCGGCTGGGGCCCCTCCACCCCGTGGCGTCCGGGCCACAGAGCGGAGGGAACGACCGCAACCCGACCCGCCATACCGAAACCTCAGGCCAGGCCCTGCTGCTTCAGCCAGTCCTTCGCCACGTCGGCGGCCGGCTCACCGTCGGAGTCGACGCGGCTGTTGAGGTCGCGCAGCTCGTTGGTGGTCAGCTTCGCGCTGACGGCGTTGACCGCCGCCGCGAAGTCCGCGCCCCGCTCGTCGAGCACCTTCTGGCTCACCGCCGGCACGACGTTCTCCGTCGGCTCGATCCCGAGGTCGTCCTTCAGCACCACGTACTTCGAGTCGCCGGCGACCGGGCTCACCGAGTCGACCGGGATCACGGTCGCGCCACCCGAGTCGAGCTCCTGCACCCGCGGGCCGATTTCCTGCACGGTCTTGAATGTCGCGTTCGTGAGCTTGTACACGTCCTGGAAGCCCTTGAAGCACGGCAGCCGCGTCTCGCACTCCGGACCGCCCGCCATCACGACCTTGTTGAGCTTCTTCAAGTCGCCGATCGTGGAGATCCCCTTGGACTTCGCAAGGTCGGCCTTCACGATGTAGACGTCCTTGTCCTCGGCCGGCGCGTAGTTCAGCAGGCCGATGCCCTCGGGCTTGAACAGCTCGGCCAGCTGGCTGTGCTCACCGGCCGCGTCCTTCACCGCGTCCTTGCCGAAGCCCGTCGCGATGGCCGCGCCCTGGTACTCCGGCACGAACTGCAGCTCACCCTTCTTCAGCGACGGGTAGATCAGCTCGCGTGAACCCAGGTTCAGCTTGCGCGTGACCGGGTAGCCCTTCGCCTCCAGCGCGCCCGCGTAGAGCTCCGCGAGGATCTGGCTGTCGGTGAAGTTGAACGACGCCACCACGATCGGCGCGCCGCCCTTGCTCTGCGCAGCCGGCTGGTCACTGCCGCCGCCACCGCACGCCGTGAGGCCGAGCGCCGCCACGGCCAGCAGCGCCCCCGCTCGGATGGTCCGGGTCCAGCGCACGTGCCCACACTCCTCGGTTCGAGAACGGTCTTGGTGACCGATCATTGGGACCCTATAGACGGGTACCGACAGAAACCACATCGTGGGAATCACATGGGGCCGACGTCTGCTGTGGACAGCGGTTATTCCCGATTCACGGCCAGAAATATCGGTCCGAAAGGTCATGCGAGCCGATAGGTTGATCACGTGACGAGTTACGCGATCGTGGGGTCCGGCTGGCGCGCGGAGTACTTCTGGCGGCTCGCGGACGAGCTCGACTGCATCGGCGTGGTGTCGCGCAGCCCCAAGGAGCTGCCGGTGCCCGTGTTCACCTCGCTCGACGAGTGTCTCCGGCGCAAGCCCGACTTCGTGGTGACGTCGGTGCCGTGGCACGTTACGCCGGGCCTGATCCGGGAGCTCGTGGGCCGCGGCGTGCCGGTGCTCGCGGAGACGCCGCCCGCGCCCGACCTGGACGGTCTCCGGGCGCTGTGGCACGACGTCGGCGAGAGTGGTCTGATCCAGGTCGCCGAGCAGTACAGCCGGATGCCCGCCCACGCCGCCCGCATTGCGCTGGCCCGGTCGGGCGTCATCGGCGACATCACGCGCGTCGACGTGTCCTCCACTCACCAGTACCACGCCGTGTCCTCGATGCGGACCTTCCTCGGCGCCGGCCGCGGCCCGGTGGAGGTGCGGGCCACGCGGACCACCGCTTTGCTGGCCGACCCCCTGTCACGCGCGGGTTGGGCCGACGTCGTCGAGACCAAACCCGCAGTGACGACGTTCGCCACGGTGGTCTTCGCGGAGGGCCTCGGCGTCTACGACTTCACCGACAACCAGTGGCACAACCAGCTCCTGCACCGCCGCCTCCTCGTCCGCGGCACCCGCGGCGAGCTGGCCGACCAGGACGTCCTGCGGCTGACCGGCGACCGCACCATCACCCACACCCCGATCGTCCGCCGCCAGACCGGCTACGACCTCGACCTCGACGGCTTCGACACCGACCACCTCACGTTCGGCTCCGAGGTCCTCTACCGGAACCCGTACCAGGGCCGCCGCTGGAACGACGAGGAGATCGCGATCGCCACCCTGCTGGCCGACACGGGGGCTTGGGTCCGCAGTGAGGGGCCGGCGCCGTATCCGCTGGCGGACGGGATCGAGGACCACCGGATCGCGCTGGCGATCGAGGAGGCCGCGGATCGGGACGCGGTGGTGAGGACGGAGCCGGAAGCCTGGCACTGAGCCGGGAGTCGCGAGGCCGTGGTTGGCGGTGCCCTCCTCGACCGGGCAGCTTCTCGCCTTGGCGAACCCCGGCTGCGGCGCGAAGCGGCCCGACAGCCAGCGGAAGTCGCTGCTGCCGTCGAGGAAGATCTCGCCGAGCAGTTCGTCGCCACGCAGCAGGCGCCACGTTGCCCTGGGGGCGGAAGACGCCTGACAACGCTGCCAGTGGTCTGCACCACCGGAACCGATTCAGCACCGTGGTGAAACCCCCACTGGTACGCCCGGTGGATTGACGAAACCCCACCTAACGGGCAAAGATCGTAGACACCCCGATCTGACAACGTTGTCACGCCGAAAGGAACGCGATGAGAGCGCGGAAACGCGTGTTCGCCGCCTTGGTGCTCGCCAGCGCCGTGGCCACAGCGGCCACCACCACGGCAGCCACAGCCCAGGCCCAGCAAGGGCCGAAGTTCGCCGACGACCCCACCACGCTCGTCGACACCAGTATCGGCAACAACGGCGACGGGACGACGTTCCCGGGCGCCGCGGTGCCGTTCGGCATGGTTCAGCTGAGCCCCGACACCCAGCTGAACCAGTACGCCTCCTACGACTACAAGCAGGACACCATCCTCGGCTTCAGTCACACGCACCTCTCGGGCGTCGGCTGTCAGACGATGGGCAACTTCCGCTTCATGCCGACCACCGGCGCCGTCACGTCGTCGGATCCGGCGCAGTACGGCGCGAAGTTCAGCCACGCCAACGAAACCCGCGCGCCCGGCTACTACGGCGTGAAGTTCGACAACGGCATCCAGGCCGAGCTCACCGCGACGCAGCGCACGGGCCAGCACCGCTACACCTACCCCGCCGGCTCGGGACCCGAGAACGTGCTCATCGAGGTCGGCCAGAGCAACGGTTCGACCTACGCCGGCGACGTCCACGTGGTCGGCGACGACACCGTCGAAGGCTGGCTGCAGGGCGGCAACTTCTGCGGCGAGACCGGCAAGGAGCGCTACCGGATCTTCTTCAGCGCCAAGTTCGATCGCACGTTCCAAAACTTCGGCACCTGGACCGACGGCACGATCACCCCGAACCAGCGCGACGCCTCACGCGGCACCCAGCGCGCCGGCGCCTACTTGACGTTCGACCCCAATCAGAGTCGCGACGTCGGCGCGTCGGTCGGCCTGTCCTACACCTCGGTCGACGGCGCCCGCCTCAACCGCAAGGCCGAGCAGCCCAAGTCGTTCGACAAGGCGCGTTCACAAGCGCACAACACCTGGCAGGACGAGCTCAACCGCATGCGGGTGGCTGGTGGAACAACACCAGACCAGCGTACGTATTACACCGCGCTCTACCACTCGCTGCTGCACCCGTCGATCGGGTCCGATGTGGACAATCGCTACCGCGGCTTCGACGATCAGGTGCACAAGGCGGATTCGACGTACTACCAGATGTTCTCGCTCTGGGACACCTACCGCTCGCAGAACCAGCTCGTGGCGCTGCTGCATCCGGACAAGGCCGCCGACATGGCGAAATCCGTGTTGCACATCTACCAGGATGGTGGCTGGTTACCACGCTGGGGCCTCGGCAACAGCGAGACCAACGTGATGTCCGGCGACCCCATCACCCCGTGGGTCGTGGACATCTACAACCGCGGCCTGCTCGACAACCGCACCGCGCGCGGCCTGTTCGACGCGCTCTGGAAGAACGCCAACGAGGTCCCCGCCGACCAGTCGATCTTCCGCGGCCGCGACGGCAACCCCAGCTACGTCCAGAACGGCTGGGTCGCCTACCAGAACCTGCCCGGCTACAAGTTCGGCGACAGCCGCCAGGCCGGCTCCGCCACGCTGGAGTACGCGCTGGGTGACTGTTCGCTTTCCACCATGGCGGCGGGACTGGGTTACCAGGACAAGGCGAAAACTCTCGCGTCGCGCTGTGACAATTTCACCAAACTCTGGGACCCGACGATCACCTCCCAGGGCTTCAACGGTTTCCCCGTCCCGAAGAACGCCGACGGCTCCACCGTCGGCAACCCTGACCCCACCCAGACCAACGCCTTCCACGAGGGCACGGCCTGGCAGTACCAGTGGATGGGCCAGCAGGACCCGCAGACCCTCTTCGGGCTGATGGGCGGCGCCGGGCAGGCCGAGCAGCGGCTCGACAAGTTCTTCGACATGCCCACCGTGCTCACCGACCCGGCGAAGGCCGCCGCGGACTCCTGGGTGACGGGCGCCTACGACTACCACAACAACTTCGCGTTCAACCCCAACAACGAGCCCGACTTCGCCGCCCCGTGGATGTACACGTGGACCGGCGCGCCGTGGAAGACGTCGGCCGTGCTGCGCGCCATGCGCACGCTCTTCACCGACAACGTCTACGGCATGCCCGGTAACGACGACCTCGGCGCCACCTCGTCGCTGCTCGTCTTCGCCATGGCGGGGATCTTCGAGGCCCAGCCCGGCTCCGCGACCTACGTGATCACCGCGCCCATGTTCGACAAGGTCGAGATCCGGCCCGAGCACGGCCGCACGATCAGCATCGAGGCCCCGGGCGCCAGCGCTTCGAAGCTGCAGTACGTGTCCTCGGTCAAGACCGACGGCCCGGGCAACGGCGGCAAGCTGCGGCAGAGCTGGTTGTCGCACAAGGACCTGCTGCGCGCGGGAACCATCAAGATTCAGCTCTCGGACACCCCGACGAGCTGGGGCGTCAACGCCGGTCCGCCGGCGGTGGCGCGCGCCTGACAAGTCCGGGGTTGCGGTCCAACAGGGCCGCAACCCCGGGCTTCAGCGCTGCTTCTGTGGCAGGGCTTCAGTGCTTCGCTTGCAACGCGCGGAGGACGCCCTGCCACGCTTCGCGCGAGACGGTGAGTTGTCCCGCTTCGCGATTCTTGGTGTCCCGGACACCGATCTCTTCCGAGACAGCGATCTCGACGCAGTTGGAATTATCCATACTGTAGGACGACTTCCGCCACTGAGCAGCCTGCATGTTTGCCCTCCGCCTACGTCGCTGCCTCCGCGATCATCGCGCGGCTGGCCTCCTCGCTCAATGCCTCTCCGGCGAGAAGCTTAGCAAGTGCAAGATAGGGACCCCAATCCTTATCGCTGCTGAGGAACGAGGTCGTGCTGTACTGCTCCAGGAGGACAATCGGATTTCGATGGTCGTATTCGTAAACAACGAATGACCCGGCCATGCCGGGATGGAATCTTGGTTGGCGTGGCAACACTCGCAGGCTGATGTTGGGTCGCTCGGACATGGCCAGCAGGTGGTCCATCTGATCGGACATGACCCAATCCGGGGCAATCGGCTCATCAATGGCATGGGTGCCGACAATGGCAAGGTATTTGATCGGGTCGCGTTCGGTGAGGATCTTTTGCCGGTTCAGGCGTACTCGTATTCGGGCATCGATTTGGTCGGCATTGAGTCGTCCTTCGAAAAGTGTGCGAGCATAATCCGGAGTTTGCAACAGCCCGGGAATGACGTTGAGAGACCAATCGGTGATCGTGCTCGCGCCCTGCTCGTATTGCAGGAGTGTAGTCAATTCCGGAGTCAGTTCGGCTTGTCCGGCCGCCATCCAGTTCGGATCGCGCAGATGTCGGGACAAGTCCATGATCCGGCGCTTCGGCTCGCCGATCACCCGCAAGTAGCCCAGCAGGGTAGCCACGTCCTCGGTGGACGGCATGCGGGTTCCGGCTTCCCAGTGCGCAACGAGACTCGGGTTCAGGTCGAGTGCCCGCGACAGTTCGCGAAGGCCGAACTTCTTCGCTTCGCGCACTTCGCGCAGCGCCGCACCCAGCGCCACTGCGCGCGGGGTGCCAGAAGGCTTGGTCATGGGCGTCATCATACGTATTCGGATGATCACCCGGGCCGCGCTTGGCGTTTACCGGCGTTGACAGAAGGCTGTGTTCAGCACGTTGCTGAATAGGGGAGACCGCTGTGTTGAGATGGCAGCAGGCCGAGGGTAAACGGCACGCCCTCGAAGGGCCTTTCGCGCCGCGTCCGGAGGAATCGTTCGTCGCGTTGTGCGGGGTGGAGGTGACCGTCGCGCGGGACGACGTTCCGCAGCTCGGCGGGAATTGGTTCGATCCGACGTGTGTGGTGTGTTCGTCGGCGTGGTTGAGTCGGACGTGAACGACACCTTGCTCCTCGATCGGATCCGGGATCTGCACGCTTCACTGGGCGCGGATCTGGCGTTCCTGGCGCGCACGTTCGAGGAAGACCTGCCCCGCCCCGACGCGCTGCGCGACCTCGGCGAGCGGCTGCTCGACCTGGGCGGTGCGCTCGTGGCGAGGTCGGACGAGCTGAACGCGGCCATACTCGCCGTGCTGCCGCCCGACGGGTGGCTGCCCGAGGCCGGCACGCGCCGCCACGTGATCGGGGTGGTGCACCAGGTGGGGCCGAGGCCGTTGCGGTGCGGGAACGTGTTCCTGGCGCTGTGCGGTTCGGCGTGTTACCCGTTCTACGGCCGCGACGCCACGAACCGCGCGGCGCGCCACGAAAGGTGCGAATCGTGCCAAGTCTGGCAGGGAT
Source organism: Amycolatopsis sp. NPDC051373 (assembly GCF_040689465.1). Taxonomy (NCBI): domain Bacteria; kingdom Bacillati; phylum Actinomycetota; class Actinomycetes; order Pseudonocardiales; family Pseudonocardiaceae; genus Amycolatopsis; species Amycolatopsis sp. NPDC051373. The sequence goes on from NZ_JBFBAE010000026.1 coordinate 51,636, forward strand.
CCTCCTGACGGGTGCCCACGGGCGCCCGACCCGAGCGTGACCGGCGGTTTTCGTGTTGGCTGGACCGATGGCGGAGCCGAACCAGGAGAACCAGCAGAACCAGGAGAAGACCAGCACTGACCGGCTGTTCCGGATCGCGATCGCGCTCAAGGGGCTCGACGGCGCGGTGCAGCTGGTCGGGGCGCTGATTCTGGCGTTCATCCCGTCGACGGTGGTCACGGGCTTCACCCACGCCGTGATCACGCGCGACCTGCTGGGCGACCCGTCGGGCACGCTCGCCCACCACTTGGAACTGGCGACCGAGCACTTCGTGAGCGGTGGCACGAAGACGTTCGCGGTGGCATACCTGCTGGCCCACGGCGTGATCAAGCTGCTGCTGGTGTGGGCGCTCGCGCGCAAGTGGATGCGGGCGTACCCGGTGGCGATGGTCGTGCTGGGCGCGTTCGTGGTCTACGAGGTGTACCGGGCGATCAACACGCATTCGATCGCGCTGCCGTTCTTCGCGGCGCTCGACGCGGTGATCATCGTGCTCGTGTACCGCGAGTACCGGCAGCTGCGCCGGGAACGCGCCCGTCAACGTGAGTCAGACGGCCCTGGTTCGGGCGGCTCGGATTCGGGCAGCGCGGATTCAGGCAGCTGAGGGAAATCGCTCGGTGACGATGGCGGCCACGTCCACCTCCGGCTGTTCGACGAAGAGCGCGGTGGCGTTGTCGGTACCGCCGAGGGTGATGGCTGCCTCGACGAGCGCCGCGGCGCCGCGCTCGGGGTCGGCCAGGATCTCGTCGATGGTCGCGGGCGGGAGGACCTTGTGCACGCCGTCGCTGGTGAGCAGCAGCCCTCTGCCGACGACCTCCGCGGTGCCGATCTCGTCGGGCTTCGTGGTGCGCACGCTCGTGGTGACCATGTGCTCCATGCGCGAGGAGTACGGCTGGTGGCGCGCGCGGAAGTACTCGGCCAGCGTGTGATCGGTGGTGAGCTTGCGGATCATGGTGCCGTCCCAGGCGTATGCGCGGGAATCGCCGACCCACGCGATGCGGTAGCCGCCGGGGAAGGGCATGGCGACCACGAGCACGGCGTCGCCGGTGCCACCGAGCTCGCGCAGGGCGCGCTGGGCGTTGAGGATCGCGGCGACGGGTCCGCTCTGCACGGGCGTGCGCGCGGCGGCCGCCGCGGCGGTCTGGGCGGCGCGGCCGGCGCCGGGGTCGTCGCCGACGCCGTCGGCGAGTGCGAAGGTGATCCCGGGCGCGCCGGCGAGGGCGTAGGCGCTCACGGCGTCGGCGTTGCGCTCGCGTGGGCCCTGGGCGCTGGCGGTGTGCCAGCGTGGGTATCCGGCCATCGTGACCTCCCCGGTATTCGCGGCTTCCCCCTGCACTTTCCAGAATGCGCTCGTTTCCTGGGAACAGACTGAGACCCGGCTGTTTTTCCCCTGTTGGCCTAAACCACCGCTTCACACGCTGCGCCGAACACGCCGAAGGCCACCTCGCCCTGCTGGGCGAGGTGGCCTTCCCGCTCGGGCTACTTCGTGAGGTCGTAGACGGTCGAGTTGCCGACGGTGGTGGCGGTGAAGTTCGCCGCGACCCACTCGGTGATCTCACTGGAGCCGCCGCCGGGTCCGCCGCCGCGGCCGCCGTCGACGTAGTAGGAGACCTGGCCGTTCGCCACGTACTGCTGGAACTGCGCCAGTGTGGGCGTCGGGTCGCTGCCGTCCCAGCCGCCGATGCCGATCACGGACCTGCCGCTGGCGAGCTCCAGGCTCGCGGCAGACTGGGAACCGGTGGTCGCGGCGGCCCATTTCGTGGTGGTCTTGGCCAGCAGCGCGGTGAGCTCGCTGCTCGTCTGCTCCACACCTGGACCGCCGCCGAACCCGCCGAACCCGCCGACGCCTCCGGTGCTCGGGCCGGACGTCGGGATCGAGCCGGTGTGGGGCTGGGCGGCCGTTTCGACGGCGTAGGCGGCGGTGCCGAGCCCGAGCGTCAGCACGCTCGCGGCGGCCAGGGTCACCAGCGCCTTGCGCACCGGGGGCACGCCGAGGACCACGACCGTCGCGACGAGAACGCCCAGAACCACGATGATCCACCGCAGCGCGGGGAACCAGCCGGGTGTGCGGTCGAGGAGGATGAAGCTCCACACGGCCGTCACGGCGATCATCGCACCGAGCACCACCCGCGCCGCGGTGTTCGCCCGGCCGCGCCACAGGGCATGGCCGGAAATCGCGACCACGGCGGCGATCGCCGGGGCGAGCTGCACGGAGTAGTACGGGTGCACGATGCCGCTCATGAGGCTGAACACCAGGCCCGTGACGAGCAGCCAGCCACCGCAGAGCAGCAGGGCCGCGCGGGTGCGGTCGGTGCGGGCGGCGCGGCGGGTGAACCAGAGGCCGGCGACGAGCCCGATGATCGCGGCCGGAAGCAGCCACGACACCTCCGTGCCGAAGCTGGCGCCGAACATGCGGCCCAGGCCGCTGCTGCCGCCGAACATCGTGTTGGCGCCGCCCGCGCCGCCGAACCCGCCGCCACCGCCCGGGCCCTCGCCGCCGAAGATGCGGCTGAGGCCGTTGTAGCCGAGGGCGAGTTCGAGCAGGCTGTCGGCGGTGGAGCCGCCGATGTAGGGGCGCGAGGCCGTGGGCCAGATCTCGACGAGCGCCACGAACCACCCGGCGGACACGATCACCGCGAGGCCCGCATACAGCAGGTGCAGCACGCGTTTGCCGGGCGACGTCGGCGCGGCCACGAGGTAGGCGAGCGCGAACGCGGGCAACACGGTGAAGGCCTGCATCATCTTCGTCAGGAAGCCGAACCCGACGGCGACCCCGGCGAGTGCCAGCCACATCGGGCTCGACTTCTCCACTGCGCGCACGGTGAAGTACGCGGCGGCGATGAGCAGGAGCACGAGCAGGGCGTCGGGGTTGTTGAAGCGGAACATCAGTGCGGCCACGGGCGTCAGCGCGAGACCTGCGCCGGCGAGGAGGCCGGGGACTGGACCGGAGACGCGGCGGACCGTGAGGTAGAGCAGGCCGACGGACGCGACGCCCATGAGCGCCTGCGGGGCCAGCACCGTGAAGCTGGAGAAGCCGAAGATGCGGGCGAAGGCCGTGCCGACCCAGAGGGCGGCGGGTGGTTTGTCGACGGTGATCACGTTGCCGGAGTCGAGGGAACCGAAGAGCCAGGCTTCGACGTTCTGCGTGCCGGACTGCACGGCGGCGGCGTAGAAGGAGTTGCCGAAGCCCGAGGCGGTGAGGTTCCAGAAGTAGAGGACGGCCGTGAGGGCCAGGAGGCCGAACACGGCCGGCCGGTGGTGTTCCTTGCGGTGTGCGGGTTTCTGTCTGGCAGGGACGGCGAGCGTGGCGGTCATGGGGTCTCCTCGGACGGGCGCCGGCGGGGGTTGAACACCCAGCCGCGCAGCAACAGGAAACGCAGCACCGTGGCGGCGAGGTTCGCCAGCACGAGCACGGTGGTCTCCAGCCCGAGCCCGGGGTGGGTCGTGTGGTTGAGCAGGGCCAGCGAGCCGCTGGTGAGCACGAGGCCGAGGCCGAACACGATCAGGCCCTCGAACTGGTGCCTCCCGGCGCCGCCGCGGCCGCGGACGCCGAACGTGACGCGCCGGTTCACCGCCGTGTTGGCGACGGCCGTGACGAACAGGGCCAGAAAGTTCGCCGGCTGCGAGCCGATCCCGTTGCGCAACAAGAGGAACAGCAGCAGATACGCGGCGGTGCTGGCGACCCCGACGACGGCGAAGCGCACGAGCTGCTTCACAAGGCCGGGCGAGACGCCGGGCGCGGTGACGCCGATGGGCTCGCGGCCGAGCTGCTCGCGCAGGCGGCGCACGGGGATCTCGCCGGTCAACGTGGCGCGCGTGATGCGCACGATGCCCTTGAGGTCTGCGGTGGCGGTCTTGACGATGTGGACGGAAGACTCGGGGTCGTCGACCCAGTCGACCGGGACCTCGTGAATCCTCAGGCCCGAGCGCTGCGCGAGGACAAGGAGTTCGGTGTCGAAGAACCAGCCCGTGTCCTGCACGTGGGGGAGCAGGCGGCGCGCGACGTCGGCGCGGATGGCCTTGAAGCCGCACTGCGCGTCGGAGAACCGGGCGGCGAGCGCGCTCTTGAGGATGAGGTTGTAGCAGCGCGAAATGAACTCACGCTTGGGGCCTCTGACGACGCGCGCACCCCGTGCGAGCCGGCTGCCGATGGCGAGGTCCGAGTGTCCCGAGAGCAGCGGGGCCACGAGCGGCTGCAGGGCGGCGAGATCGGTGGAGAGGTCGACGTCCATGTAGGCCAGCACCTGGGCGTCCGAAGTGGACCACACGGCGTTCAGCGCACGGCCGCGGCCCTTCTCGTCGAGGTGGCGCACCTCGACCTGCGCGAACTCTCTGGCGAGGGTTTCTGCCACGTGGAGCGTCTTGTCGGTGCTCGCGTTGTCCGCGATGGTGATGCGGTAGGCGTAGCCGGCGTGCTCCTCGAGGTGCGCGTGGAGCCGGCGGATGCAGGGCTCCAGGTCGGTTTCCTCGTTGTACACCGGGATCACGACGTCGAGCACCGGCTGCGGCCCGCCGAGGCCGACCGGCGTCGACCCGGGGCGAGGCTGGGGCACCTGTGCGGGGGCTCCTGCTCCGTTTTCGGCTCCGTTTTCGGCTCCGTTCCGGGAGGGTGCGGTGGCGTTCATGGGAGCCATCGTTCGGCGCCCGGCTTTGGCCGGCTTGTGGCGCCGCTGTGGGCCGCCTGTGGGTCGCTGCTCTATCGGGTGATCTTGAACGGCTGGGGTGCTCGCCGTGCCGCCCGGCGTTCAGCGCCGAGAGCCGCCGGGGAACTCACCGACGGGCACAGCCGCCTCACCGGAAACGGCGGGGCAGACCCAGGCCGCGACGCCGTCGAGGACGAGCGGGTCATGGGATGGCCGTGGTCACGGTTGGCACAGTGCGGCCACACAACACTTCGGCCACCAGGACGGTGATTCTCCAGGACGAGGTCCTGAGTGAAATTGGCGAGCGCGGCCAACCGCTCGGCCGGTGAAGCCCCTTCGTCGAGCGCGACTGTGCCGATCTGGCGCACCTTCGACGCTCAAGGTGGCCAGAAGACGGGAATCCCCGGGAATCTCCGCGCACCACCGACCTCGGCGCGCAGACCGGCGGCGAGGAGGTCGTGCCGTACGGGCTCGAACTCGTCCGTGATGTAGCTGTCGCCGGTCTGCATGGGTTCTGGCCTCGGATTTCGTTCAGATGACGAACTGGCAGTCGAGGTAAGCGTATCCGCCTTGCGTCGGCTGTGCTGCTCGCCGTAATGGTCGCCGAAAACGCGCCCTGGCGCGGCGGGCTATGTCATCGCGAAAGGACGTGTGGCAGGAACGCCCGGGCTGATCGTCGTCTCCGTGCGTCGGCGTCCGCGGGTTGTCGGCGCTCTCCTGTCGCTGGGCCGCCGCAAGGCTGGTTCAGCCCATGAGTCGAGTTGTCCACACGGAGACCGAGTTGTGGACAGCTCTGCCTCATTTTGGCTCGGCCACGGGTTTTGTCGGTGGGGGCCGATAGACTGGACGAGGGACGCCCCCTAGGGAGGGCGGGGGTTTGTCTCTGTGCGGGGCGGCGTGGGCGGAGAGCTCGAAATGCCGCCATCTTCGGGGCGGCGGTCAGAGTGGCGTCGGGGATACGTGAAATGTCCGACAGCGCCCGTAAGATGGGCGGATGCTGTTCGAGGCACGGCTGCGGGAAGGCATCCACGCGGGGCGAGTGACCGTGATGGTGCGCAGGTGGGCGCGCAACAAGGCGATCGCCGGGCATCGGTACCGGACGGGTGTCGACCTGATCGAGGTGGAGCACGTCGACGAGGTGACCGTCGCGGATCTGACGGACGAGGACGCGGTGGCGGCGGGGTACGCGGATCTGGCGGAGTTGGTTTCGAACCTGCGTGGCGACGAGTCGGTGCCGTTGTACCGGGTGTCGTTCCACGTCGTGCGGGGCGGGGATCCGCGAGACGCGCTGGCGGCTGACGCGGCGTTGTCGGGTTCGGACGTCGAGGCGATTTCCGCGCGGTTGCGCAGGTTCGATGCCAGTGGTCCGGACGGCCCGTGGACGAGGGCCACGCTGGAGGCGATCACGGCGAACCCGGGGCTGCGGGCGGGGACGCTGGCCGAGCAGCTGGGGTGGGAGGAGCTGCTGGTCTTCAAGCGGTCCGTGCGCAAGCTGAAGGACCTGGGGCTCACGCTCTCGCTCGAGGTGGGATACCGGATTTCGCCGCGGGGCGAGGCTTATCTCAGGTTGTCAGGTCGTACACGGTGACACCGTCCACTGTGGTCGCCTGGTAGTTGTCGGCGACCCAGGTGGCGATCTGCTGGGCGTAGTCGCTGCCGCTGCTGCCTTGCATCGTGAGGCCGTCGCCGAGGAAGTAGTGGATTTGTCCATTGCGGACGTACTGCTGGAACTGGGCGAGGGTCGGGTACGGATCGGTGCCGTTGAAGCCGCCGACGGCGAGGACCGGCAGGTTGCTCGCGAGCTGGTAGCCGGCGGCGTTGTTGGAGCCGACCGTGGCGGCTGTCCAGGTGTGGTCGGGGGCTTGGAGGAGTGCGGTGAGGTTCGGGCCGGGGGTCGCGGTGCCGAGGAGGCCGCCGGCCCTGCCGCGGCCGCCTCCGACTCCGCCTGGGCCGCCGAAGCCTCGACCCGGTGTGCCGCCTCCGAAGCCGCGGCGTGTCGCCGGTCCGGCTGACGGGATGGCGCCGCTGTGGGGAGTAGCGGCCGTGGCGATCGTGTACGCACCGGTGGCGGCCAGGAGCGTCACCAGGCCCAGGACCGCGAGCCCCCGGGCGGCGGTGCGGCCGAGCTGGTTGACGAAGAACACCGCCACGGCCGCGAGCAGCGCGGCGACCAGGATCGCGGGCGCGAGCCACGGTTGCCAGGACGGTTCGCGGATGAGCAGGACGTAGGAGGTCACGGCCGTGAGCGCGAGGCCGCCGCTGAGGACGCCGGCGGCGGCGGGGTCGTCGCGCAGGCGCCACAGCTGGACCGCGGCCGTGCCGACGAGCGCGGCGACGGCCGGGGCCAGGGCGATCGTGTAATACGGGTGGATGATGCCGCCCATGTAGCTGAAGACGATCGCCGTCACCAGCAGCCACCCGCCCCAGATCACGAGCGCCGCGCGGCTTTGGTCGGTGCGCAGTGCGCGGCGCGTGAACCACAGGCCGGCCCCCAGCGCGAGCAGCGCGGCGGGCAGCAGCCACGCGATGCCGCCGGCCATTTCGCTGCCGAACAGGCGGAACAGGCCCGTGGTGCCCCAGCCGCGTCCGCCGCCGACGCTGCCGGTCTCGTCGCCGGTGATGCGGCCGAAGCCGTTGTAGCCGAAGGTGAGGCCGAGAAGGCTGTTGTCCTGGGAGCCGCCGATGTAGGGCCGGTCCGCGGCCGGCCACAGTGCGACGACCGCGAGGTACCAGCCGGCCGACACGATGACGGCTCCCACTGCGCCGGCGAGGTGGAGCAAGCGTTTGCCCAGCGGGGTCGGCGCGGCGATCAGGTAGGCGAGGCCCAGCGCGGGCAGCACGAGGAACGCCTGGAGCATCTTCGCGAGAAACCCGAACCCGACCGCCACTCCCGCGAGCGCGAGCCACTTCGGGCCGGCCTTTTCGATCGCCCGCACCGTGCAATAGGCGGCGGCGATGAGCAGCAGGACCAGGAGCGCGTCGGGATTGTTGAACCGGAAGATCAACGCGGCCGCCGGGGTGAGGCTCAGGATCGTCGCGGCCAGCAGTCCGGCCGCTGCTCCGGAAGTGCGGCGGACGGTCGCGTAGAGCAGGTACGTCGACCCGACCCCCATCAGTGCCTGCGGGACGAGCACGCTCCACGCGTTCACGCCGAACAGCCGCGTCGACAACCCCATCACCCACAGAGCGGCGGGGGTTTTGTCGACGGTGATGCCGTTGGCCGCGTCGCTGGACCCGAAGAACCACGCCTTCCAGCTCTGCGCGCCCGCCTGGGCGGCCGCGGAGTAGAACGCGTTGGCCCACCCGGAGGCGCTCAGGTCCACCAGGTACAGCGCCGCCGTGCCGGCGAGCAGGACGGCCAACGCCGGCCGCACCCAACGGGGCCGGGTGACGTCCGCCCGTTTCGGTGTGGCGGCGGGAATCGCGACTGCGGTCATGACAGCCACCCTGTCGCCCCACCCTGGGCCGGCCTTGTGGACACCCTGTGTGCGCCCTGTGCGACGGGATGTCACAGCGTGAGCGGACATCACGAGTGGTAGGGGAGGAATCAGGCCAACGCGGCGGGCTGGCCGGTGCGCTGGGTCAGGGACGGCGGCGACCGGGAGGCGAGCCGCGAATTCCGTGCGGCGGGGGACGCTGTGGCCTCGGACCCGTGGTGCGTCGCCGCGTTGGCCAGACCGGGCCGGCGGTCCTCGGGCGACGACGTTTCGCTACGCGGCCGGATATTGCCGGGCGACGATGTCCGTCGCCGGGTCAGGCGTCGACCTGCGCGACGGGCTCGCGAACGCGTGTTTCGCGGCAGCGGCGGAGACCTCGGTGCGCCGGGGATGCTGTGGACCTCGATGGTGGCGTGGTGTGCCACGAGTGCGGCGGCCGCGATGGTTGTGGTGGGGTGGACCGCTTGCCGGTGCGGGCGTGTCGGGGCGTCGGTGGATGGGCGCCGTGGTGTCAGGCTTCGATCTGTGCCACGGGTGAATCGGTGCGCTGGGCCGGGACGGTGACCGGCAGGCGTACCGCGAATTCGGTGCGCCCGGGGATGCTGTGGACCTCGATGGTGCCGTGGTGGGCCACCAGTACCGCGGCCGCGATGGCCATGCCCAGGCCCGTCGAGCCGGCGGCGCGGGAGCGGGAGGAGTCGCCGCGGGCGAAGCGTTCGAAGACGGCCGGGAGGAGGTCCGGGGGGATGCCCGGGCCGTTGTCGGTGACGGTGATCACGGCGGTGCCGTCGGCGGAGCGAGCGAGGGACGTCACGACGGTGGTGCCGGGTGGGGTGTGGACGCGGGCGTTGGCCAGGAGGTTGGCGAGGACCTGGTGCAGGCGTTGGACGTCGCCCAGAACGAGCACCGGGGAGTCGGGCAGGCGCAGCTCCCAGCGGTGCGAGGGGCCGGCCACGTGGGCATCGCCGACCGCGTCGGCGACGAGGCGGGCCAGGTCGACTTCGGCGACGTCGAGGGGACGGCCCGCGTCGAGGCGGGCCAGCAGCAGGAGGTCTTCGACCAGCGTCGTCATGCGGTCGGCTTCGGATTCGATGCGGGTCATGGACCGGGCGACGTCCGGGGGCACGTGCATGCGGCCGCGGCCGGCGAGCTCGGCGTAGCCGCGGATGGCGGCCAGGGGCGTACGCAGCTCGTGGCTGGCGTCGGCGACGAAGCGGCGTACGCGCATTTCGCTGGCGTGCCTCGCTTCAAGTGCGGCGGAGATGTGGCCGAGCATGAGGTTGATCGCGGAGCCGACCTGGCCGACTTCCGTGCGGGGGTCGGTGTCGCCGTCGGGGACGCGGACGGAGAGGTCCACGTAGCCGCGGTCCAGGGGCAGCTCGGAGACGCGGGCGGCGGTCGCGGCGACGCGGTCGAGCGGACGGAGCGTGCGCCGGACCGCGAAGGCGCCGATGAAGGCCGCGCCCGTGACGCCGGCGGCCGCGACACCGAAGAGGATCAGGCCGACGGTGAGCAGCGTCTGCTGTACGGGCTCGAGCGGCACGCCGGTGACGACCACGCCGTCGGGGATGGGCGTCGCGGTGAGGCGGTAGTCGCCGAGGTCGCCGACGGTGCGGGTGTAGGCGCGGCCGTCGGCGGGCAGGCTCTGCAGGGCGGCGAGCTGGTCGTCGGTGAGCGTGACGCGCTGGCCGTGCTGGGAGAGCGAGCCGCCGTCGATGAGGCGGCCGCCGGAGAAGTGGGCGTTGACGGTGCCGGCGCCCTGCCCGGGCGCGTCGAGCGGGTTGTGGCCGCCCAGCGGCCCCCCGTGCGTCGCGAAGTCCTGGGCACGGCCGGCGGCGGCGTAGAGCTGCCCGTCGGTCTGATCGATGAGGAACGCGCGCAACGCGAACTCGCTCACCACCCCGATCACCAGGCACACCAGCGACAACAGCGCCACGATCGCCACGGTCAGCTTCGCGCGCAACGACAGCCGCCCGAAGCGGGTCCTCGCGCGCTGTGTCATTTCACGAGCGTGGGGGCGCCGGGTGTGGGCCGCATGTGTGCTGCCTGTGAGCCCGCTGTGATGTCGGGTGTCCGAAAAGTCGGGGTCACAGCGCGGGCTGACCACGGCCACAGTCCCGGCACAGGGTTCGCCTCGACCGTGGTGGTCAATTCCCCCGTCGAAGGAGCGTGTGATGACCTCGAAACAGTCCACTCAGGACGCTGTCCAGCCCGCTTGGTGCGGTGGTCCCGGCAGCTCGAAGCCCGGCCCGAATCCTCGGCGCAAGTGGGTCGCGGGCGGGGTCGCCGCGGTGGTCGCCGTCGGTGGCGGCGCCGCGATCTGGATCGCGAGCAGCTCGACCGACTCCGGCACGGCCACGGCCGTCGGCCCGGGCGCCGGCCAGGGCATTCCGGGCGGCCCTGGTGGCCCCGGCGGCGCCGGCGCCCTCGGCCAGGCCCTGCACGGCGAGTTCACCACCACCGATGACAGCGGCGCCTACGTGACGAAATTCCTCCAAACAGGCAAAGTCACCGCCCTGTCCGCCACCTCCCTCACCTCCCAGAGCGACGACGGCTTCACGAAGATCTACACAATCGACACGGCCACTGCGACGGGTGTCACCAACGGCGAAAAGGTCACCATCGTCGCCACCACTTCTGGAGACACGGCCACCGTCACCTCGGTCACGGAAGCAATGGACGGGCCGCCGTCACAGTAGTTGCACGGCGGCGGTTGGGGCTTGCTCCGCGTACGACCACGCAAACGGGGCGGTGTGTGCGGGCGGTGGGAACGGCTGGGCGAACGCCGGTCGGCAGTGGTGGATGGCCTGCCGTCACGGTAGTTCCTGCGTTGTGGCCAGGGCTCGCGCGGCATGACTCTGCCTCGGAGGGCGGTGTGTGCGGGCCGCAGGAACGGCTGGCGGGCGCGGACCGGTAGCGATCGATGGCCTGCCGTCATGGCAGTTCCTGTGTTGTGGCCAGGCTCGCGTGGCATAACTCCGCCGCAGTGGGCGGTGTGTGCGGGCGGTGGGAACGGCTAGGCGAATGCCGGTCGGCAGTGGTGGATGGCCTGCCGTCACGGTAGTTCCTGCGTTGCGGGCCAGGCTTGCGTGGCATGGCT
>NZ_JBFBAE010000026.1:62948-151514 GCF_040689465.1 Amycolatopsis sp. NPDC051373
ACTCTGCCTCGGAGGGCGGTGTGTGCGAGTCGCGCGAACCAACCGGACGCCGGTCGGCAGTGGTCGATGGCCTGCCGTCACGGTAGTTCCTGCGTTGCGGGCCAGGCTTGCGTGGCATGGCTCTGCCTCGGAGGGCGGTGTGTGCGAGTCGCGCGAACCAACCGGACGCCGGTCGGCAGTGGTCGATGGCCTGCCGTCACGGTAGTTCCTGCGTTGTGGCCCAGGCTTGCGTGGCATGGCTCTGCCGCAGTGGGTGGTGCGTGCGGGCGGTGGGAACGGCTGGGCGAACGCTGGTCGGCAGTGGTGGATGGCCTGCCGTCACGGTAGTTCCTGCGTTGCGGGCCAGGCTTGCGTGGCAGCACTCCGCCTCGGAGGGCGGTGTGTCGGAGGGCGGTGTGTGCGAGTGGCTACGAATCAACCGGACGCCGGTCGGCAGCGATCGATGGCCTGCCGTCATGGCAGTTCCCTGCGTTGTGGCCAGGGCTCGCGCGGCCTCTGCCGCTGCGGACAGGGCTCGCGCGGCATGACACTGCTGCAGAGCGCGGTGTGTGCGGGCGGTGGGAACGGCTGACCGGACTCCGGTCACCAGCGATCGGCGGCCCGCCGTCGCAGTGGTTTTGGGCCGAGGCAAGCGCTTGCGCGGAGCAAGACCGCCGAAAGGAAGCACGCCCGAGCGGTGCGAGCAGCTGGCGAGGGCCAGCCAGTTGCACCCGACAGCTCGCGGTCAGAGTAGTCCCCGGGCCGCGACAAGAGCTTGCGCGGCGTACGACCATCCGAACAGGACAGTATGCACGAGCAGCGGGAACAGCTGATGCATCGGCACCCGCGAGCGCCAGCCCGCGGCGAGTGGCGCGGCCTCGTCGTAAGCCGCGATCACCTCGGCCAAATGCGGGCAGCCGAACAGGTGGAGCATCGCGAGATCCGTCTCGCGGTGCCCACCGTGGGCGGCCGGGTCGATGAGGCAGACGCCGGCCGCGGTCCACAAAACGTTGCCGTTCCACAGGTCCCCGTGTAATCGCGCAGGCGGCTCGGCGGGGCCGGCAACGGAGGGGAATCGCGAACAGGCTCGCTCGAAAACACGGGCCTCGGCAACGTCCAGCAACCCGCCGTCCACCGCCTGCCGCACATACGGCAAGACCCGCTGCTCCGCGTACCACAGCGGCCACTCGGCGCCGGTCACGTTCGCCATCGGGGCCTGGCCGATCCACGCCTGAACGGGCCCACCCGGAGGTGGCGAACCGAAAGCCGGTGCCCCGGCCGAATGCAACCGGGCCAAACCCAGCCCGAACGAACGCGCCGCAGCAACCGTCGCCGGAGAAGGCGCAATCCGGTCAAGGACCAGCCACTCGTCGTCGAAGCCACGCACACCGACGACCGAGACCGCGCCGGCCGAAGCCAGCCACCGCAAACCCGCAGCCTCGACGACAGCCGCGCCGGGCGCGTGCTTCACCACCACCCACCCGTCGGACAGCTCGGCTTCCACCAGAGAACCCGACCAGCGCGTACGCACCACCTCGAGGCCAGTCAGCCGGGCAACAACGTCAGCGGTGCTCACCGGTCGTAGTCAACGGCCAGTTCAGGCGTCGTCGGGCGGGCCCGGCACGTCAGGATCCGGTTGTCCGCCACATCCGCCTCCGTGAGCGCGTACTGCACATCCATGTCCACGCGCCCCCGCACCAGCTTTGCCACGCAGCTGCCGCACGCGCCGCCCGTGCAGGAGTACGGCACGTCGAGCCGGGCGCGCAGTGAAGCGTTCAGCACGGTTTCGCCCGGCTGCGTCACGATGTCCGTCACGTGCCGCCCGACGGTGACCGACAGGGCCGCCGACGCGCCTTCCGGGCTGCGGGCCGGGGCGCCGGCGAAGAGTTCGAACTGCACGTCCTCGTCGGGAACGTAGGCCTCGCGCAGGGTGCGGCGCGCCATGTCGAGCAGGCCGCGCGGGCCGCAGAGGAACCACTGGTCGACTTTGGCCGGGTGAAGGCGGTTCTGCAGCAGCGCGCGCAGCCGGGTCGCGTCGAGGCGGCCGCTGCGGTAGCGCTCGTGGGAGATCGCGAGGGCCTCGCCGACGGTGTCGAAGTGCCGCACCGGGCGGTGGGCGTGCAGGTCGGGATCGCGTTCGTCGGTGCGGAAGTGGACCACGTGCAGCCGGCCCGCCCACTCGCGGGCCAGCGCGCTGATCTCGTCGGCGAACATCGTCGTGGCGCCGGAAGTGTTGACGTACAACAGGGTTGCGCGGCTGTGGGCCTCCGCGCGCAGGGCGCTGGACAGGATCGACAGCACCGGCGTGATCCCGCTGCCGGCCGCCAGCACGACGTAGTGCGCAGAACGGTCCGGGCACGGCGAAAGCGTGAACCCGCCTGAAGGTGGCAGTAGTTCGAGTACGGCCCCCGGCTTCAGCTGCGAAGTCGCGAACGGCGAGAAAGTGCCGCCCGCACGGCGTTTCACCGCGATCTGCAACGACGCCGAACCGGCGGGGGAGCAGAGGGAGTACGTGCGCCGGACCATGGTGCCGTCCACCGTCGTGCGCACGACCACGTGCTGGCCGGGCACGTGCCGGAACGTCTCGCGCAGCTCTTCGGGGACGTCGAAGGTGATCGCCACCGCGTCCTGGGCGATCGGGTCCACGGAAACAACCCGCAGCGCGTGGAACCGCCGAGGCCCGGGCGGCAAGGGTTCCGGCGCGGGTTCGTTCTCGAAGCACTCGGTGAGCCGCCGCCACGCGCGGTACTCGGCGGCCGTCAGCTCGCGGCCCCACGCCGTGGTGATGGGGACTTCGCGTGCCAGGTACGCATCGCGGTTGTCGTTCCACGCGCGCACGTACCGGTAGAACGGGATCGCCGGGTGAAGATGGTGTACCAGGTGATAGTTCTGGTACAGCATGATCGGCGTCATCAGCCACTCCAGCCCCACGCGCACCCGCGTGGCGCCGAAGCGGTTCTCCGCCAGACCGTGGTGGGGCAGCCAGTCGAACCACCACGCCAGCAGCGCGAGCCCCAGCCGCTGCGGGATGAGGTAGACCACCAGCAGTTCCCAGCCGCGGCCGCACGCCACCACGGTCACCACCATCGCCGCGAACGCCACCAGCGCCACCAGCGTTTCCGCGCGCTCGAGGCGCGGGCGGCCGTGCACGCGACGGGAGTAGAAGCGCACGTACCAGAAGTCGATCGTCAGCCAGCGGAACGGCAGCTGCCACCACGGGCCCTGCGAAGTCCAGGCGTCCGGGTCGGTGCTCGCGTCGGCGTTGGTGTTGCGGTGGTGCTCGAGGTGGATGAAGCGCAGGAACGGGAACGAGCCGTAGGCGGCCACGAACAGCATCGCCAGCCGGCCGAGCACCTCGTTGAGCCAGGTGAGCTTCCCGGCGGCGTGGTGGGCCGACTCGTGCGCGACGGTGAACATCGTGAACGTGACGAGCGCGTGCAGCGGGATCGTCACCCACAGCGGCACGATGCCGCACAACGCGAGCCACGTGGCTGTGCCCCACACGGCCAGACCGCCCACGAAAAGGGTGAGCGTAGGCAGGGATGCGGGCGCGAGCGGGATTCGGGGACTGGGCACGGCGGCGCGCTCGGGCGCCCCAGGCTGTTCCCCGGCGCCGAGCCGGCTGTCGACGACGGGCATCGAGCGGTCTCCTCGGTCGATCGCTCCTGGCCAAGCGGTGACAACTTAGACAACCGCGCGGTGTTTGTAAATCGGTTTGACACGGATTCAGGGGTGCGTCCTGGTCAGTGGCTGTGCAGGCCGTCGTCGCCAAGCTCACTTTCCGTGAAATCCGGTGTCGCCGAGGAGTCCCTGGGGGCGGGCGCTCGCGGGAGCGGCTGCTCGCGGCCGCGGCCGAGCTGACCAGCGTCGGCGGCTGGGCGAACCCCACGATGGGCCGGCTCGCGGCGGACCTCGGCGTGAGCCGCCAGACCGTCTACAACGAGGTGGGCGCCAAGGCCGGGCCGGTCGAGGCCCTCGTGCTGCGCGAGACCGACAAGCTCGCCGGCGCCGTCGGGCAGATCGTCGCGCGCCAAGGCGACGCGGCAGAGGGCGTCATCGCCGCGTTCTGCCACATCGTGGCGGCCGCGCGCGTGAACCCGCTGCTCAAGGCCGTGCTGGGCGGGCAGGACGGCGACGAGCTGCCGTCGCTCATCACCACCCGTTCGCAGGCCGTGCTGGAGCGCGCCGTCACCGCGGTGACGCCCGTGTTGCGGGCGCAGTACCCGGAGCGCGGGTGGTCGGAAGAGGAGTGGTCCGTCTTCGCCGAGACGTTCGTCCGGCTCCTGCTCAGCCACGTGGTGCAGCCCGGCGGGCCGCCCGAGCGGACGGCCACGAGCGTGCGCCGGGTGCTCGGGCGGATGCTCGACCGCTGATCGGGAGGGGTGTCAGGGTGCCCCCGACCAGGTTCGGTGAGGCCGAGGGCCTAGACTCGGCTGTCCCGGTCGGCAGGTGACCGGGGCCGTCCCGAGGGACAGTCCAACCCCCATTGTTTACCGCTCGAGGAGAAGACCTTGAAGAGCACCGTCGAGCAGCTCAGCCCGACGCGAGTCAAGATCAATGTCGAGGTGCCGTTCGACGAGCTCAAGCCGAACTTCGACCGCGCCTACCGCAAGATCGCCGAACAGGTGCGCATCCCGGGCTTCCGGCCCGGCAAGGCGCCCGCTCGCGTCCTGGAAAGCCGGATCGGCCGTGCGCCGGTGCTCGACGAGGTCGTCAACGAAGCCATCCCGGCCAAGTACATCGAGGCCGTCCGGGCCGGCGAGGTCCGCACGCTGGGCCAGCCGGAGTTCGAGGTGACGAAGCTCGAGGACCGCGACGTCCTGGAGTTCAGCGCCGAGGTCGACGTGCGGCCGGAGATCGCGCTGCCCGACCTCGAGGGCCTCGAGGTGAGCGTCGACGACGTCGAGACCACCGACGCGGAGGTCGACGAGCAGCTCGACGAGCTGCGCGCCCGCTTCGGTACCCTGACCGGTGTCGAGCGCCCGGCCGAGAACGGCGACTTCGTGTCCATCGACCTGTCGGCCACGGTCGACGGCACCGCGGTGGAGGAGGCCTCCACCACCGGCCTGTCCTACGAGATCGGCTCCGGCCAGCTCGTGGACGGCATCGACGAGGCCATCGTCGGTGCGAGCGAGGGCGAGACGAAGACCTTCACCACCAAGCTCGTGGCGGGCGAGTTCGCCGGGCAGGACGCCGAGGTCACCGTCACCCTGCAGTCGGTCAAGCAGCGCGAGCTGCCGGAGGCCGACGACGAGTTCGCCCAGCTCGCGAGCGAGTTCGACACCGTTGAAGAACTGCGCTCCGACCTTCGCGAGCGCCTCGGCCGCGTGAAGAAGATGCAGCAGGGCGTGCAGGCTCGCGACAAGGTCCTCGACATCCTCCTGGAGCGCACCGAGGTGCCGATCCCGGAGAAGGTGCTCGAGGCCGAGATCGAGAACCGCAAGCACGACGCGGTGCACCCGTTCGACCACGACGAGGCGAAGTTCGCCCAGGCGCTCGAGGCCGAAGGCCGTACTCTGGACGAGTTCAACGCCGAGGTCCAGGAGGAGTCGGAGAAGGCGGTGCGCACCCAGCTGCTGCTGGACACCATCGCCGACAACGAGAAGACCTCCGTCAACGACGGCGAGCTCACCGAGCGCATCATGTACCAGGCCCAGCGCTTCGGTGTCAGCCCGGACGAGTACGTGCAGCGCGCCCAGCAGTCGGGCCAGCTGACCGCGATCTACGCCGACGTGCGCCGCGGCAAGGCGCTCGCTTCGGTGGTGCGGGGCACGACCGTGAAGGACGCCTCCGGCGCAGAGGTCGACTTGACCGAGCTGTTCGGCACCGACGAGGGTGACACCCCGGCCGGCGACGAGACGCAGGTCACCGAGGAAGCGGCCGCGACCCCTGCGGAGTGACGCTGTAAGCGAACTTGGGCGGTGTCGGGCATTCCGCACCGCCCGAGTTCGTTAGGGTCGGTTGCAAGATCTCAAGCATCTGAACACGACAGCGGTGGCCGACACGACGAAGGGCCACCGCCGGCGAAAAGGCAGGCAGACGTGAAGCAGCACATGCCCGAGGGGCGGACCGGCACCTCCGGACTCACCCTCACCGACTCGGTGTTCGAGCGGTTGCTCCAGGAGCGCATCGTCGTCCTCGGCTCCGAGGTCAACGACGAGATCGCCAACCGGATCACCGCGCAGCTGTTGCTGCTCGACGCGGACGACAGTGAGTCCGACATCCGGTTCTACATCAACTCGCCGGGTGGCTCGGTCACCGCCGGGTTCGCCATCTACGACACCATGCAGCTGATCCGCCCGGACGTCGCCACGTACGCCATGGGCATGGCGGCCTCGATGGGGCAGTTCCTGCTCTCGTCGGGCACGCCGGGCAAGCGGTACGCGCTCCCGCACGCCAGGATCCTGATGCACCAGCCGTCCGCGGGTGTCGGCGGTACCGCGTCCGACATCGCGATCCAGGCGGATCTGTACAACAAGTGGAAGCAGGAGCTCGCCCGCATCACGGCCGAGCAGACCGGGCAGACCACCGAGCAGATCGTCAAGGACGGCGACCGCGACCGCTGGTTCACGGCGCAGGAGGCGAAGGAATACGGCTTCGTCGACCACGTGCTGTCGGCCGGCATCACCTCGAACAACTGAGCGCGAAGCACACAGGAGACCTCTCATGAGCAATTACCGGCTCCCGGGTGACTTCCGGGCTCCGCAGACTCCGCAGTCGCGGTACATTCTGCCGTCGTACGTCGAGCGGACGAGCTACGGCGTCAAGGAGTCCAACCCGTACAACAAGCTGTACGAGGAGCGGACGATCTTCCTCGGCGTGCAGGTGGACGACGCGTCGGCCAACGACGTGATGGCCCAGCTGCTGCACCTCGAGCACGAGGACCCGGACCGCGACATCAGCATCTACATCAACTCCCCGGGTGGGTCGTTCACGTCGCTGATGGCGATCTACGACACCATGCAGTACATCCGCCCGGACATCTCCACGGTGTGCCTCGGCCAGGCCGCTTCGGCCGCCGCGGTGCTGCTGGCGGCCGGCACGCCGGGCAAGCGCATGGCGCTGCCCAACGCGCGCGTGCTGATCCACCAGCCGGCCACCGAGGGCACCTACGGGCAGGTCTCGGACCTGGAGATCCAGGCCAACGAGATTCAGCGCGTGCGCCGCCAGATGGAGGTCATCCTGGCGAAGCACACGAACAAGGAGCCCGACCAGATCAGGGCCGACATCGAGCGGGACAAGATCCTGACCGCCGACGAGGCCAAGGCCTACGGCCTGATCGACGAGGTCCTTCCGTACCGGAAGGCCTCCGCCAACTGATCACCGGGCCGGTGCGTGTCGAATCGGCGACACGCACCGGCTCTCTGGTCTAGTGTCGACCTCTGACGTGCCTTCTCCTCACCCGGGTGTTCCCGCTCGCGGCTTCGGACGGGTACCGTCAGTGGCAGTGCGTGAAGCTTCGGCCGGTCGGTGTGCAAGCAGTCGGTTCGGGACCGGAGCGGCAAGACAGTGTCAGGTGCGTACCGCGCACCGGAGGGGACGAGGTCAACGGCCATGGCACGGATCGGTGACGGCGGCGACCTGCTGAAGTGTTCTTTCTGCGGGAAGAGCCAAAAGCAGGTGAAGAAGCTCATTGCCGGCCCCGGGGTCTACATCTGCGATGAGTGCATCGACCTCTGCAACGAGATCATCGAAGAGGAACTGGCCGAAGCCGGCGAGGTGAAGCTCGACGAGCTGCCCAAGCCCGCGGACATCCGCGAGTTCCTCGAGCAGTACATCATCGGCCAGGACGACGCGAAGAAGACGCTCGCGGTCGCGGTGTACAACCACTACAAGCGCATCCAGGCCGACGACAAGGCCGGGCCGAAGGACTCCAAGGACGAGCCCGTCGAGCTGGCGAAGTCCAACATCCTGATGCTCGGGCCGACCGGTACCGGCAAGACCTACCTGGCGCAGACGCTCGCGAAGCTGCTGAACGTGCCGTTCGCCATCGCGGACGCCACGGCGCTGACCGAAGCAGGCTACGTGGGCGAGGACGTCGAGAACATCCTCCTCAAGCTGATCCAGGCCGCCGACTACGACGTGAAGCGCGCCGAGACGGGCATCATCTACATCGACGAGGTCGACAAGATCGCCCGCAAGTCGGAGAACCCGTCGATCACGCGCGACGTGTCGGGTGAGGGCGTGCAGCAGGCGCTGCTGAAGATCCTCGAGGGCACCACGGCGTCGGTGCCGCCCCAGGGCGGGCGCAAGCACCCGCACCAGGAGTTCATCCAGATCGACACCACCAACGTGCTGTTCATCGTGGCCGGTGCGTTCGCGGGGCTCGAGAAGATCATCAACGAGCGCGTCGGCAAGCGCGGCCTCGGCTTCGGCGCGGAGATCCGCACCAAGGCCGAGATCGAGGGCAGCGACGTCTTCTCCGAGACGATGCCCGAGGACCTGATCAAGTTCGGCCTGATCCCGGAGTTCATCGGCCGCCTCCCGGTGGTCGCCACGGTGAACCATCTGGACAAGGAGTCGCTGGTCTCGATTCTCACGCAGCCGCGCAACGCCCTGGTGAAGCAGTACAAGAAGCTCTTCGAGATGGACAACGTCGAGCTCGAGTTCACCGACACGGCGCTCGAGGCCATCGCCGATCAGGCGATGCTGCGCGGCACGGGCGCCCGCGGCCTGCGCGCGATCATGGAGGAAGTCCTCCAGCCGGTCATGTACGACATCCCGAGCCGCGACGACGTGGCGAAGGTCGTGATCACCGAGCAGACCGTGCGGGAGAACGTGAACCCCACGATCGTCGCGCGGCAGCCGTCCCGGCGCGCCCGCAGCGAGCGTGGTGAGAAGTCGGCCTGAGCCGTTCGCTGATCGGCTTGAGCCGTTTGCGGGAGTCCGCTGCCAGGCTGTTCGCGGCACGCGCGATAATGGACAGGATGACAACCGTGCCGCTGACCGCAGCCCCAGGGGACAACACCACCGCCTCGGTGTCGGACGAGGATGAGGCCACTTCGCCTCCGCTTGCCTCGACTGACGCGCCGTCGGTGGGCATCGTCGAACTGAGCGAGCGAGTCGTCGCGTCCATCCTGACGCGCTTCCCGTGGCTGTACCGCGCGGGCAACATCATGCTGGCCGTCTTCGCGGTCGTCTGTCTGGTGGCGGTGGGGACGCGGTTGTCGGCGTTGCCGCTGATCCCGTTGCCGTTGTTCGCGTTGGCTTGGTACTTCCTGCGCTTCCTGCGCGCGGCGGAGACCCGTCGGCTGCAACTGCGGTGGGCGCTGCTGACGGCGTTGGCGACGATGGTGGGATTCTGGTTGATCTCGGTGGTGGCTCGGTGGGTGTCTTCCTGAGGCTCGTGTTGCGTGGCTGGCCTGGTGCAATGGGCTCGCCGCGGGTGGGCTGGTGACCGGGTCGATCGTGCTGGTGGGGCGGAGCTGACCTCAAGGGGCGTCCGTCGCGTTTGGAGCGTGCCCGCTGTTTTACACCGCGCGCGGCACGTGCTTCCCGACGAAGCTCACCAGGCTCGGCACGACGGAGTGGAAGAACGTGTCGCTGTGGATGCCCTTCGCCGTGTAGCCGACGGCCGGGTGGGTGGCCGCGATGTAGCGGCGGACGCCGGTGATGAAGGAGTCCTCCGTGCCGCACCACAGGGCCGTGGGGATGCCGCGCAGGGCGGTGAGGTGGCGCAGGGGGTCGAGCGACGTCCAGTCGGTCTGGCCGGTGAAGATGTGGCGCTTCGCCATCTCGGGCCAGTTCGTGATGAGCGCCGGCGAGATGGCCGCGACGGCCTCCGGCGGCTGACGACGCTCGGCGCGGCGGCGGCCGTAGACCATCGCGCCGAAGCCGCCCATCGAGACGCCGGCACAGGCGAAGGGCAGGCCGTGCGCGCCGCCGAGGCCGCGGGCCGCGAGCCAGCGCGGGACTTCCTCCAGCAGCATCGCCATGGGGTCGTCGCCGGGACGGACCTCGTGCCAGTAGTTGTCCCCGCCGTCGACGGCGACGTAGCCGTGGGCGGGCACGGCCTTGCGCGCGACGTCCGTGGCGAGCTCCTTGAGCAGGCCGCTGGGGGCGGCGCTGCGGGCATTGCCGTGAAGGCCGTGGAGCATGAGGGACATCGGCAGGTCGGGCGGCGGCTTCTTGCTGGGCAGGAAGAGGACGAGGTCGACGTCGCGGCCCCTCGCGGCGGAGCGCACCCGCTCGACGCGCAGCGAACCGACCTGGGTGACCGGTGAGTCGGTGGTGACGCCGAGGACCTGCAACGCCTGACCGAGGGGCGTGAGCCCCGCTGCCGTCGCCGCGGCGAGCCCCGCGACGCCCAGGCCGGCGCCCCCGGCGGCGATCGCGGTGCGGCGGCTCACGCGGCCGTTCACGCGGCCTCCGGCCCAGCGACGGCGACGGACGCGCGACGGGTACTCAGGCTGCCCACGACGGTCTCCGTCCCGGAAACGGCCCCGCGCACGGCCCGGCGCTCGACCCGTCCGTCCACCTCGGCCTCCGTCCCAGACCACCGCAGGAAACTGCCAGCCACCTGGACGCAGCTCACCATCCGCGCGTTGCCTGGCGCCACCGATCATCGTGCAGAGTCCGCGCCCGCGGCGCCAGTTCTGAAAACCCGGGCCTTGCGACCGTTCCATAACTCTGTTATCAATCAATAACACTGTTACGGAAGGATTTCGCATGATCAACAAGTTCCTTGAAGGCAACTTCGCCCCCGTCACCCAGGAGCACACCGCCACGCGGCTCGAGGTGACCGGGGAGCTGCCCGACTACCTCGACGGCCGCTACCTGCGCAACGGGCCCAACCCGCTCGCGCGGCAGGACCCAGGGAGCTACCACTGGTTCCTCGGCGACGGCATGGTCCACGGGGTCCGCCTGCGGGACGGGCGCGCCGAGTGGTACCGCAACCGCTGGATCCGCACGCCGCACGTCGCCGGGTTGCTCGGGGAGGGGCCGGAGGTGCCGAACATGGGCATCGGGGCCAACACGAACGTCATCGGGCACGCCGGGCGCACGCTGGCGCTCATCGAGGGCGGCCTGCCGGCCTATGAGCTCACCGAGGAGCTCGACACCGTCGGCGCGTGTGACTTCGACGGAACGCTGCCGGGCGGCTACACGGCCCACCCCAAGCGCGACCCGGGCACAGGTGAGCTGCACGCCGTCACGTACACCTTCGGCCTCGGCAATCGCGTGCGGTACTCGGTCGTCGACACCGACGGGCGGGCGCGGCGCGTCGTGGACATCGAGGTGACGGGCCGGCCGATGATGCACGATTTCTCGCTCACCGAAAAACACGTCGTCTTCTACGACCTGCCCGTGACGTTCGACGCGAACCAGACGCCGGACCACGTCGACGTGCCCGACCCGGTCAAGGTGCGCTCCGGCCGGGGCGTGAGCTCACTGCCGTACCGCTGGAACCCCGATTACCCGGCACGCGTCGGCGTGATGCCGCGCGAGGGGGACAACGCCGACGTGCGCTGGTTCGACGTCGAGCCGTGCTACGTGTTCCACCCGCTCAACGCCTACGACGACGGCGACCGCGTCGTGCTCCACGTCGTGCGTCACCCCAAGGTGTTCGACCGCGGCGTGCACGGCCCGACCGAAGGCGAGCCGACGCTCGACCGCTGGACCGTCGACCTCACGGCGGGCAAGGTCCTCGAAGAACGGATCGACGAGCACGGGCAGGAGTTCCCGCGCGTCGACGAGCGTCACGTCGGGCGCGCGCACCGCTACGGCTACGCGGTGGCCGTGGACGGGCTCTCGAACCTGACCGGCGCGGTCTACAAGCACGACCTGAGCACCGGAACCGCCCAGCGGCACGGGTTCGGCCCCGGCCGCGTGCCCGGGGAGTTCGTGTTCGTACCGTCGCGTGTGGACGCTGCCGAGGACGAAGGCGTGCTCATGGGTTTCGTCTTCGACGCGGCCACTCAGTGCAGCGACCTGACGCTGCTCGACGCGCGAACGCTCGAGCCCGTCGCGGCCGTGCACCTGCCCGACCGTGTGCCCCACGGCTTCCACGGCAACTGGGTGCCGATCGGCTAGACCGGACGGCCTACGTCAGCACCCGCTGATCGCCCGTGTAGAGGTTCATGCTGTCGCCACGCAGGAAACCGATGAGCGTCATGCCGTTCTCCTCGGCCAGCTCAACGGCCAAAGACGACGGAGCGGACACGGCGGCGAGCAGCCCGATCCCGGCCATCGCCGCCTTCTGTACCAGCTCGAATGAGGCACGGCCGGAGACCAGCAGCCCACAGTCGGGCGCGGGGATCCGGCCGGCTTGCAGAGCCCACCCGAGCACCTTGTCCACGGCGTTGTGCCGCCCGACGTCCTCGCGCACGACTTCGAGCGCACCGTCCGGAGTGAACAGTGCGGCCGCGTGCAGCCCGCCGGTGGACTTGAACACCTTCTGCTGTTCCCGCAACGTGTCCGGGAGCTTCACCAGCACGTCGGTCTTCACCTCGAACGGCGAGTCCGCGGGGGAGAAGCGGCTCTTCAGCTTCACGGCGTCGAGCGCGGCCTTGCCGCAGACGCCGCACGAGGACGTGGTGTAGAAGTTGCGCTCCACGCCGACGTCCGGAGGTGCCACTCCGGGCGCGAGTGTCACGTCGAGCACGTTGTAGGTGTTGCGGCCCTGGTCGTCGACGCCGTCGCAGTAGCGCGCGGCCGCGATGTCCTCACGGGAGCCGAGCACGCCCTCCGACAACAGGAAGCCGTGGGCCAGCTCGACATCGTGACCCGGAGTGCGCATCGTCACAGCGAGTGCTTTGCCGCCGACGCGGATCTCCAACGGCTCTTCGGCCGCCAGTGAGTCGGGGCGACGACGTTCACCGGTCGAGGAAATCCTCCGCACCGGCCGTCGCACGGTCACCCTGCCCATCTGTCCACCTTTCAACGGCCTTTGAAGACGTGCGCAGACGATCTACGACACCCAGCCGATGCAACGTCGGGGAATAAGTAATACATTCCCAGCATCACCTCACAGTTCGGAGGAGTCTGACGATGGCCCTCGGCTTCCTGGCCCGCTCTCGTATCGTCGCACCGCCTGGCTGGACCCGTTGGCTGGTCCCTCCCGCAGCGTTGTCGATACATCTCTCGATCGGTCAAGCCTACGCGTGGAGCGTGTTCAAAACTCCGCTCGAGAAGACCATGCACCTCTCGGGCACGGAGTCCGGGCTGCCGTTCCAGTTGGGCATCGTGATGCTCGGCCTCTCGGCCGCGTTCGGCGGCACGCTCGTGGAGAAGAACGGCCCGCGCTGGGCCATGTTCGTGGCGACGATCTGCTTCGGCACCGGCTTCCTCGTGGCGGCGCTCGGCGTGGCCACCGGGCAGTTCTGGCTCGTGGTCGTGGGCTACGGCGGGATCGGCGGCATCGGCCTCGGGATCGGCTACATCTCACCCGTGTCGACGCTGATCAAGTGGTTCCCCGACCGGCCCGGCATGGCCACGGGCATCGCGATCATGGGCTTCGGCGGCGGCGCGCTCATCGCCTCGCCGTGGTCCTCGGCGATGCTCGGCTCGGCACCGACCGCGAGCGACATAGCGGTCGCGTTCCTGATCCACGGTGTCGTCTACGCGGTGTTCATGACGATGGGCGTGCTGCTCGTGCGAGTGCCGGCCGACGGGTGGAAGCCCGCGGGCTGGGAGCCGAAGGTCCTGGAGACCAAGAAGCTCATCTCCACGCACAACGTCTCGGCCGCCAACGCGCTCAAGACGCCGCAGTTCTGGTGCCTGTGGATCGTGCTGTGCCTCAACGTGACCGCGGGCATCGGCATCCTGGAGAAGGCCGCGCCGATGATCTCGGACTTCTTCAAGGGCACCTCGGCGCCGGTCAGCACCGCCGCCGCCGCCGGTTTCGTCGCGATGCTCTCGCTCACCAACATGCTGGGCCGGTTCGTCTGGTCGTCGGTCTCGGATGCGGTGGGGCGCAAGAACATCTACCGCTTCTACCTCGGCGTGGGCGCGGTGCTGTACCTGATCATCGCGCTCACCACGAACTCGTCGAAGCTGCTGTTCGTGCTGTGCGCGATGCTGATCCTCTCCTTCTACGGCGGCGGTTTCTCGACGCTGCCGGCGTACCTGAAGGACCTGTTCGGCAACTACCAGGTCGGCGCGATCCACGGCCGGCTGCTCACCGCGTGGTCGGTCGCCGGCGTTCTCGGGCCGCTGATCGTCGACGGCATCGCCGACAGCGAGAAGTCCGCGGGCAAGAGTGGTCCGGACCTCTACGCGACGTCGTTCTACATCATGATCGCGCTGCTCGTGGTCGGCTTCATCGCCAACGAGTTCGTGCGGCCGGTCAAGGCGAAGTACCACGAACCCGTGGCGAGCACCCAGGTGGGGAGTGAGGCGTGATGAGCACACCGGACGTGGAAGGGCGCTCGGGCGGGCGCACCTTGCTGCTCGTGGTCGCGTGGCTGTGGGTGCTGGTGCCGTTCGTGTACGGCGTGTATGAGCTGATCCTCAAGGTCATCGATCTGTTCAGCAGCTGATGGCCCGCTGATCGGAATCACCCGGGTCTGCTGAGGAGCGCGACCACCGGCGTACGACGTGCCGGAGGTCGCGCTCTTTTCGTTCCGCCGGCCGCGCACTGGTGGCGAACCCTGGCCACGATCATCGCAACGGCTTCGTCCGAAAAGGCGCTGGACAAATGGTCAAGAGTCGTTGACCATTGGCTCTCATGACTGGGGACGACTACGTTCCGCCCTCCGACAGCGTCGAGGTGCGGACTACCGAACAACTGCGCGCAGTGAACAACCTGGTGCGCCACCGCGTGCTCGCGGTGCTGCGCGACGGGCCCGCGACGATCACGCAGATCGCCGCGCGCCTGGATCTGGCGAAAGGGAGCTCGAGCTACCACGTGCGCGTGCTGGAGCGCGCAGGGCTCATTCACGTGGTCCGCACGCGCAAGGTGCGTGGCGTGGTGGAGCGGTACTACGGGATGGTCGCGAAGACCGTCGTGGTGCCGGACCCGGCACCCGGCCAGCGCGACGTCCTGCTGCAGCACGCGATCGACGACCTCGCCACCGCGCCGGAGGGCGCGCGGTACGTGCGCATGTCACACCTGCGCCTGGGGGAGTCGCGCTACGCCGAGTTCGAACGGCGGCTGGGTGAGCTGCTGGACGAGATGCACGCGGCACGCGAACCCTCCGAGCCCGCGGCGACGATCGCGGTGGCGTTCTTCCGGCCCGGTGAGGGGGCGGCCCAGTGAGCGCGATGGTGAGTGTCTTTCGCCGTCCGGGTACCGCGCCCAAGATGCCGCCCGCCTTCGCGCGGCTGTGGACGGCGGCGACGGTGTCCGCGCTGGGGGACGGGGCGTATGCGGCGGCGTTGCCGTTGTTCGCCGTGGCGTTGAGCAAAGATCCCGTGGTGATCAGCCTGGTGTCGGTGGCGATGCTGCTGCCGCACCTGGTGGTGGGGCTGGTGGCGGGCGCGCTGGTGGACCGGTGGGACCGGCGGCGAACGATGTGGCTCGCCGATCTGTGGCAGGCGGGGTTGCTGGTGCTCGCGGTCGTGGCGGGGGCGGTCGGGGTGCTGGGGATCCCGGCGTTGCTGGTGCTGGCGTTCCTGCTCGGTGTGGGGGAACTGTTCTTCGACGTGGCCTCGCAGGCCTACCTGCCGGACCTGCTCGGGCGCGACCAGACGTTGCTGCGCCGCGCCAACGGTCGCCTGCGCGGCGCGTCGACGGCGGCCGGGCAGTTCGCGGGGCCGCCGGTGGGCAGCTTCCTGTTCTCGCTCGCGCGGACGGTGCCGTTCGTGGTCGACGCCGTGTCGTTCGTGGCGAGTGCGCTGCTGATCCGGACGTTGCCGTCAACGCCGGTGCCCGAGCGCGTCGAGGGCCGCAGTGTGTGGGCGGATGCGCGGGAGGGGTTCCGGTACGTCGTCCGGGATCGGCTGCTGCTCGGCCTGGCGTTGCGGCCGGCGGTCGGCAACCTGGCGTTCGGCGCGGTGGGTGCGGTGCTGGTGTTGTTCGCGCAGGACACCCTGGGCCTGTCCGCGGTCGGCTACGGCTTCCTGCTCGCCGCCGACGCCGTCGGCGGGGTGCTCGGTGCGATGGTCGTGGCGGGACCGCTCGAGAAGCTGCTGGGCACGGGCACGGCGCTCACTCTGACGGCCGTGGTGGAGGGCGGGTCGATCCTCGTCTTCGGGCTCGCGGACAGCCCGTGGCTCGCCGGCGCCATGTTCGCCCTCTGCGGCTGCGGCATGGCGACCACCATGGTGCTCGGCTGGTCGCTGCGCCAGGCGATCGTCCCGGGCCGGCTCATGGGCCGGGTCGCCGCGGCCTCCCGCCTGGTCGCCCTGTCGGCCGGCCCCCTCGGCGCGCTGCTGGGCGGCTGGCTCGCCTCCGCGGCGGGCCTGCGCACCCCGTACTTCGCCGCCGCGGCGGTCCTGCTGACGATGACCGTGGTGACGATGAGCATGACCAGCAACGCCAAGGTGAAAGCCGCGCTGGCGTCCGCAGTGGACGGTTAGAGCTCCGCCAGCAGCCGACGCCGCGCGGAGTCCACGTGGTCGGCGGCGACGCGGTCCAGTCGGGCCGCGTCGCCGCCGCGGATCAGGGCCGCCAGTTCGCGGTGTTCGGCGACGACGTGGGAGCGGTACTGCGAAGCACCCAGGGACACGCGCTGCAACTGGAACAGGAACACCTGCGAACGCACCGCCTCCCACGCCTCCGTCAGGCGGCGGTTGCCCGCGGCGGTGTAGACGCGGTCGTGGAAAGCGATGTCCAGGGCGAGCAGCTCGGGGCCGGCGGCGCCGGAGTCCACTGCGGACGACAGCGAAGCGACAAGTGAGTCCAACGCGGCCAGATCGTCCACGGAGGACCGCGCCCGAGCCGTGACCGCGGCCAGGCGGTCGAGGGCCGCGCGCACGGAATACACCTCGTCGACGTCCACTGCGGTCACCTCGACGACCGTGGTCGGGCGGTGCCAGCCGCCGCGGACGAGGCCTTCGCGGGTGAGCAGGGCGAGGCCCTCGCGCACCGAGCCGCGGCTGACCTCCAGCGACGCGGCGAGCTCGACCTCCCGCAGGGGCGCGCCGGGCGGGAAGTGGCCGGCGAAGATCGCGTCGCGCACGCGGTCGGCGGCTTCCTCGGCGAGGCCGCGGCGCGCCGCTTTCCGCAACGGTGTGGCGTCCATCGGTCAATGTTGACATTAGGACATGGGCACCTCAAGGTGAGGGAGCCACCGCGAGCCGAAGGAGAGCCATGCGCCCCGCGTTCCACCTCGCCATCCCGGTCGACGACCTCGCCCGCGCCCGCGCGTTCTACGGCGGCGTGCTGGGGCTCGAAGAAGGCCGCTCGGCCGACGCGTGGGTGGACTGGGACTTCCGCGGCCACCAGGTGGTCACGCACGTGGTGCCCGGCGCGCGGGCCGAGGCCGGCCGCAACCCCGTCGACGGTCACGACGTGCCCGTGCCGCACTTCGGCCTGGTCCTCGACGTCGACTCCTTCCACGAGCTGGCGGGCCGGCTCAAGCAAGCGGGCACGGAGTTCGTGATCGAGCCGTACCAGCGCTTCGCCGGCGAGCCGGGGGAGCAGTGGACGATGTTCCTGCACGACCCGGCCGGCAACGCCCTGGAGTTCAAGGCGTTCCGCGACGAAGCGCAGCTGTTCGCGAAGTGAACGTCCTCGTCACCGGCGGCTCCCGCGGTATCGGCCGCGCGATCGCCCACGCCTTCGCCACCCGGGGTGACCGGGTGGCCGTCCACTATGGATCGAACGCCGCGGCGGCCGAGGAGACGCTGGCCGCGCTCCCGGGCGACGGCCACGTGCTGATCGGCGGCGACCTCGGCGATCCCGAAGCGGCGCAACGGATCGCGGACACGGCCGAGGAACTGCTCGGCGGCGTCGACGTGCTCGTGAACAACGCGGCCGTCGGCACAACGCCCGAGACGTCGACGCCCGTCGCGACCGTCGGCTATGCGCACTGGCAGGAAGTCTGGCGCCGCACGCTGGACGTAAACCTGATGGGCGCCGCCAACATCTCGTTCCACGTCGCGCGCCACCTCATCGCGCGGAAAGCGCCGGGGCGGATCGTGAACGTCGGCTCGCGCGGCGCGTTCCGCGGTGAACCCGAGCACGCCGCGTACGGCGCGAGCAAGGCCGCGCTGCACGCGCTCGGCCAGTCGCTCGCGATCGAGCTGGCGCCGCACGGGATTTCGGTGACGTCGGTGGCGCCCGGGTTCACCGCGACCGAACGCGTCGCGCACCGGATCACCGAAGCCGTGCGGGAGCAGAGCCCGTTCGGCCGGGTGGCGGAGCCGGAGGAGATCGCCAACGCGGTCGTCTACCTGGCCTCGGCCGAAGCCACGTGGGCGTCGGGCGCGATCCTCGATCTGAACGGCGCCTCGTACTTGCGTTGAAGTGTGAACTGGATCACGCGTGCAGCAGAACCGGGCCGTACGGCGTCGGTAGGGTGTGCGGATCGCAGGGAAGATCGTCGTCTCGACGCTGGCGCTGGTGGTGTTCGCCGGCACGGCCTATGGCTATTCGACGCTGAGCTCGCTCGACGACGTCACGCGCAGCAGCGTGATCGACGAAGCCGGCGCGCCCGCGCCCGGTGAGCAGCCGGCCGACGGCTCGCTCGACATCCTGCTCGTCGGCCGCGACTCGCGCGCCGACAATCAGGGCAACCCACTACCGGCGGACGTCCTGCGCGAACTGAGGGCCGGGCCCAACGGCGACGACCTCACCGACACCCTGATCGTGCTGCGCATCCCGAACGGCACGCAGACGGTGAAGGCCTTCTCGATCCCGCGCGACTCGTACGTGACGCTGCCCGACGGTGACAAGGGGAAGATCAACGCCGCCTACGGTCAGGGCAAGACGCTGGAGGCCGCGAAACGGCGCGCGGCGGGCGAGACCGACAAGAACGAGATCGAGCAGGAGTCGCTCACCGCCGCCCGCCGTGCCACGCGGCAGGCGGTGGAGAACCTCACGGGCGTGAAGATCGACCACTTCGCCGAGGTGAACCTGCTGAGCTTCTACGACATCAGCAACGCCGTCGGCGGTGTCGAGGTCTGCCTCAACAACGCGACGAAAGATCGCAACTCGGGCGCGAACTTCCCGGCGGGGCCGCAGAAGATCTCGGGCGCCGACGCGCTCGCCTTCGTCCGCCAGCGCGACGGCGTCAAGGGCACCGACTTCGGCCGCATGCGCCGGCAGCAGGTGTTCCTCGCCTCCCTGGCGCACCAGGTGCTTTCGGCCGGCACGCTCGCCAATCCCGGCAAACTCGGCGCGCTGATCGACGCCGTGAAGAAGTCCGTGGTCCTCGACGATTCCTGGAACCTGCTCGACTTCATCGGGCAGCTGCGCGGCATTTCCGGCGGTGGCATCCAGTTCACGACGATCCCCGTCGTGAACCCCGACTACCGCTACAGCAAAACGAATCCGCGGGCGACGGCGGTGCAAGTGGATCCCGCGCAGGTCAAGGCGTTCGCGGCCGGCCTGATCGGCGCGCCGCCCGCCGCTGCGCCGAAGCAGGCCGGCTTCGTGGTGGACGTGGCCAACGCGGGCGGCACCAGCGGGCTCGCCCAGCGCGTCTCGGATGTGGTGAAGGACAACGGTTTCACCCCGGGCACCACTGGCAACGCCGCCGCGCGCCGCACCTCACTGGTCCGGTACGGCGCCGCGCTGGCCACGCAGGGCAAGGCGGTGGCGGAGCTCCTGGGGGGCCTCGCCACCGCCGAGTCCGCCGACGTGCCGGCCGGCCACATCGAGGTGACACTCGGACAGGTCTACGCCGGGCCCGGTGCGCCCTCCGGCGGCGGTGACCCCGGCGGGACGGGCGGTGGCGCCGGCGCGGCGGGTTCGGGGGACACGCCGATCACCGGCGCGGGCGAGAACTGCGTGGACTGACGCTCGGGGTGGGCAGCCGGGCTGGTTGACTGGACCGATGCAATCCTGGGCCCGCTGGCTGCTCGTCGTGGCGGTTCTCGTGGTTCTCGGCATCACGCTGCGGCCCGGGCACCTGAGCCCGCCCGAGAACGTCAACCTGGTGCCGTTCGCCGGGATTGCCGACGAGGCCCGCAACGCCAACGGCCGCCTCGGGCTGATCAACAACGCCGGCAACATCGCGCTGTTCGTGCCACTGGGATTCCTGGCGACCGTGGTCACACGCCGGAAAGCCGCCGTGATCGCGCCGCTGGCGGGATTCTCGGCAGTGATCGAGATCGTGCAGTACTTCGTGGGCCGCAGCGCCGACGTCGACGACGTGCTGCTGAACACCCTCGGCGCGGCACTCGGCGTGCTGCTCGCCGCCACAGTCCGGTCACGCCGGAAAATCCCGCGTGACCGGACCGCCTGAACCTCACGAGTGGTGGTGCGGCTCCAGCCGGACGACGACCGCCTTCGACACCGGCGTGTTGGACTTCTCCGCGACGGAGTCCAGCGGCACCAGTGCGTTGGCTTCCGGGAAGTAGGCCGCCGCGCAGCCGCGAGCGGTCGGGTAGGACACGGCGCGGAAGCGCGGCGCGCGGCGGTCGCCGTCGCGCCACTCCGAGACCAGGTCCACGATCTCGCCGTCGGCGATGCCCAGCTCGGCCAGGTCGTCCGGGTGGACGAAGACCACGCGCCGGCCGTCCTCGATGCCGCGGTAGCGGTCGGACAGGCCGTAGATCGTGGTGTTGTACTGGTCGTGGCTGCGCATCGTCTGCAGCAGCAGCCGGCCCGCCGGCACCTCCGGGTACTCCAGCTCCGACACGGTGAACGTGCCCTTGCCGGTGGCCGTGCCCGTGAACTCGCGGGAGTCACGCGGCGCGTGGGGAAGCACGAACCCGTCGGGCTCGCGCACGCGGCGGTTGTAGTCCTCGCAGCCCGGCACCACACCCGCGATGCGGTCGCGGATCAGGTCGTAGTTCTTCTCGAACGTGCGCCACGGCACAGCGTGGCCGGGGCCCAGCAGCCGCTCGCCGAGCCGGCAGACGATCGCGACCTCGGAGATCAGGTGCTCCGAAGCCGGCTTGACCCGGCCGCGGGAGGCGTGCACCTGCGACATCGAGTCCTCGACGGTCACGAACTGCGGCCCCGACTCCTGCACGTCACGCTCGGTGCGCCCGAGCGTCGGCAGGATCAGCGCGGTGGTGCCGTGGACGACGTGCGAACGGTTGAGCTTCGTCGACACGTGCACGGTGAGCGAGCACGAGCTCAGCGCCTTCGCCGTGAGGTCGGAGTCGGGTGTCGCGGAGGCGAAGTTGCCGCCCATCGCGAAGAAGACCTTGCCGCGGCCGTCGCGCATCGCGCGGATGGCGTCGACGGTGTCCCAGCCGTGCTCGCGCGGCACGGTGATGCCGAACTCGCGGTCGAGCGCGTCCATGAACGTCTCGGGCATCTTCTCCCAGACGCCCATGGTGCGGTCGCCTTGCACGTTGGAGTGGCCGCGCACCGGGCACAGGCCCGCGCCCGGCTTGCCGATCATGCCGCGCGCCAGCGCGAGGTTCGTGATCTCGGAGATCGTGGGCACCGCGTGCTTGTGCTGCGTGAGACCCATGGCCCAGCAGTAGATCGTGCGCTCGGTTGTGGCGATCATCCGCGCGACGTGCTCGATCTGCGCACGCTGCAGGCCCGTGGCCTTCTCCGTCTCGGCCCAGTCGAGCTCGAGCAGGTTCTTCGCCCAGTCCTCGAACCCGTAGGTCGCGGAGTTCACGAACTCCTGGTCGATGATCGTGCCGGGCGCCTCTTCCTCCCACTGCAGCAGCAGGTGGCCCACGGCCTGGAACAGCGCGAGGTCGCCGCCGAGGCGGATCTGCGCGAACTCGTCGGCGAGCGGGGTGCCCTCGCCCACGACTCCGCGCACGTTCTGCGGGTTCTTGAACCGCATCAGCCCGGCCTCGGGCAGCGGGTTCACGGCCACGACCTTGGCGCCGTTGCCCTTCGCCGTCTCCAGCGCCGAGAGCATGCGCGGGTGGTTGGTGCCCGGGTTCTGGCCGACGACCACGATCAGATCGGCGTGGTGGATGTCCGCGAGCGACACCGAGCCCTTGCCGATGCCGATGCCGGCGGACAGCGCCGAGCCCGACGACTCGTGGCACATGTTCGAGCAGTCCGGCAGGTTGTTCGTGCCGTAGGAGCGCACGAGCAGCTGGTAGAGGAACGCGGCCTCGTTGCTGGTGCGGCCCGAGGTGTAGAACACGGCCTCGTGCGGGCTGGCCAGCCCGTTGAGCTCGCCGGCGACGAGGTCGAACGCGGCGTCCCACGAGATGGGCTCGTAGTGCGTGGCGCCCTCGCGCAGCACGAACGGCTCGGTGACGCGGCCCTGCTGGCCCAGCCAGTAGTCCGTCTTGTCCCGCAGGTCGGCGACCGCGTGGGTGGCGAAGAACTCCCGGTCCACGCGGCGGCGCGTGGCTTCTTCCGCGACGGCCTTCGCGCCGTTCTCGCAGAACTCCGCGAGCTTGCGCTTCTCGCCGTCGGCCTGGAGCGGCTCGGGCCACGCGCAGCCCGGGCAGTCGAAGCCCGCGCGCTGGTTGAGCAGGCGCAGGGTGAGCGCGGTGCGCGTGGGGCCCATCTGCTCGATGCCGCGCCGGAGCGACACGGCGACGCCGGGGATGCCGGCCGCGTAGGTCTTCGGCTTGCCCACCTTCAGGTCGGCTTCGTCCACGTCGTGTTTCGGCGCATCACGGTGCATGTGTCCATCGTGCGCTTCGATCATGGATTCCCCGACACGGGGTCTGGTTTTTCACACTTGAAAGATGCTGTTTGACCTGGGTACCCGCCCGTTCGGCCGCGAGGTTCGACCTTCGGAGTGACGACGGTCACTGATCGTGCCGTCGATCATCTCCGTCGGCGATGTCAGGCGCGCCGCGCCCGTTCGCGGCGTTCGGCCAGCTTCAGCCCGCGGTCGGCGACCGTCACGACCAGCAGCAGCGCGCTGATCACCACGAGCACGGCACCGAGGTGGTGCAGCCCGGCCGAGTCGGCGCGCGCGCCGTAGCACTGGGCGATCACGGTGGAGGCCACGATCGCGCCGAGGTACTGGGCCGTGCGGAACAGGCCGCTCGCGGTGCCCATGGTCTCGGCGGGCGACTCACGGTAGAGCGTGGTCTGGTTCGCGACGCTCGTCAGGCCCTGGGCCAGACCGAATACCGCGATCAGCCCGAGCAGCGCGCCCAGCCACGTCGTGTGGCCGACGAACAGCAGCGCGACCGAACCGGCCAGCAGCGCCACGGCGACCACCACCAGTCGTTTGCGGATCCCGGTCGCGCGGCCCGAGAACGCCGCCGCGCACACGGCCACGACCGACATCGGCAGCAGCAGCGCCCCCGCGATCGCGTCGCTGAAGCCGCGGCCTTCCTCGAGCCACTGCACGTAGCCGAACATGATCGCGTAGATCACCATGAAGCTCAGGGCCTGGCGCAGGTAGGTGCGCAGGATCGGAGTGTTGGCCGCGAGCATCCGCAGGTCGATGAACGGCACCCGCGTGTGCAGCTCCACCCACACGAACGCCGCGCCGACGGCGACGGCCGCCGCGAGCAGCCACAGGTCGCCGATGCCCGGCGCCATCAGGTAGCACAGCAGCACCAGCAGGGAGAGCGAGAACAACGCGATGCCGAGTACGTCGATCGGCTTCGGCTTCGTGGCTTCATCGCGCACCGGCGCGTCCTTGGGGACCCAGAAGATCGCCAGCAGCAGCGAGGCGCCCGCGAGCGGGATGTTCACGGCGAAGATGGCCGGCCAGCCGAAGAGCGTGATCAGCACGCCGCCGAGCGTCGGGCCGATGACCATGATCGTCTGCGAGGACAGGGAGAGCAGTGACAGCACGCGCGCGGGCACGCCCTGGCCCAGCGCGTCGGCGCGCTTGCGCAGCACGGCCATCGCGGCGGGGAAGCCGGCACAGGTGCCGATGCCGAGCACCGCGCGCACGCCGGTGAGCCACTCGACGGAGAACGGGATCATGCCGGTGACCCCGGCGACGATCACCACTGACGCACCACCGAGCAGTACGCGGCGGGCGCCGTAGCGGTCCACGAGCAGGCCGACCACGGGCTGGCCGACGGCGGTGGCGAGGTAGAGGGCGGAGATCAGCCAGGCCGTCTTGCCTGGCCCGGCGCCGAAGCTCTGCCCGATCGGCACGAGCGCGACGGCGATGAGGGTGGAGTTGATGGGGTTCAGCACCGCGCTCGCCACCAGCGGGGTGACGAGTTTGGCACCGAAGCTGGCCGGTGCCTTTCGGGGCGTTGCGGTGGTCGTCACGGCTCCTTCGTCCTGGAAATGTCGGGGAATGTTCGGGTGTCCTCCACGGCGTCCGCGCTGACGTCGGTGTTCGGGTCCCGGCGCCGATGCCGGGCACGCTGGATGATCAGTGCTCGGCGACGCGTTGCAGCAGGGGCAGGGCCTGGCGCACCGTCTCCAGCTCCTCGGCGGTCAGCTCGGCCGCGAGCGCGTGGGCGAGCCACTCGTCGCGGTGCTGGCGGATCCCCTGCACGGTCTTCGCGCCGAGCTCGGACACCGACAGCACGGTGCGGCGGCCGTCGGCGGGGTCGCGCGAGCGGGCGAGGTAGCCGAGCGAGTCGAGCGCCGAGAGCGTGGTGGCCATCGACTGCTGCCGCACGTGTTCGGCGGCGGCGAGCTCACCCTGCGTCGCGGGGCCCTCGCGGTAGAGGCGGTTGAGCGCCGCCGACTGCGACGGCGTGAGGCTGTCGGCGTTGTCGACCTGCCGCAGCCGGCGGTGCAGCTGCGCGACGACGCCGCGCAGCCAGCCTGCGGATTCGGCGACGGGAGCGGGTACGGTGGCCATATCCACAGTTTAGGCTGTGTAGTCTAGCCTGTGCATCCCTCGACGGGGCGACCTTGGCCACACCCGGTGACTTCGGTCTCCGCGGCTCTCAGGCCGCGGATCGGGGGAATCGCGAGAACCCGAGACGATGCGAACGAACGCCACCGGAAGCGGTATCGCCTTTTTCAGATGGGCCAAAAACTGGTTCTGCCGCAGTGTTTTTCACGCCGTTTCCGGTGCAGTCGCCGCTTGTTGACACCCCCTGATTCGGGCAGGACGATGAGGATCGCGCTGCTGCACCACGGCGCCATTTCTTTGAGCCGGCCGACATGCGCGCCATTTCCGGATAAATGGCGTGGTGGGAGGCGCCGATGCCTGCTTGGACCCGGATCCGCCCGCGCCGCCGGGCGGACGCGAGGGCTGCCGCGGCGACCGGACGCGGGCCCGGGTACGCGCTGGTCGCGGGCTGGTCGGGGATCCTCTTCGCGGCGCTGTTCACCGTCGCGCTGGTCCTGGTGCACCGGGCGCCGGGACTGACCGTGGCGGACAGCCGGTACGCGAATTTCTACGCCGACGGCGGTTCCAGTGCCTTGGTGACCGCCGGCCTGTACATCGTGCCGTTCGCCGGCATCGTCTTCCTGTGGCACATGATGGCCACGCGTGAATACATCGCGAGCCTCCCTGGCGCACAGAATCGGGAAATGCCGCGGGCGCTGCAGTTGGCCTCCGGGGTGGCGTTCATCATCCTGCTGTTCTCGGGGATGGCGCTGACCGGGGCGATCGCACTGCTGAAGCAGTTCTCGGTGGCGCCGCTACCGCCTGTGTACGTGGCGCGGGCGCTGACCGCGGCCGGCTACGGGCTCGTGTTCGTCTTCGGCGCCCGGGTCGCCGGCATGTACATGATCACCACGACGACGCTGCTCAACGCCGCGGGTGTGCTGGCGCGCCCGCTGGTGTGGTTCGGCTACCTCTGCGCCGCGGCTGTGCTGCTGAGCTGGACCTTCCACCCGATCTTCGCGCTCATCTTCCCCGGCTGGGTCTTCGTCGTCGGCGTCGTGGCGGTGGTCCGGACCCACCAGGCCAAGGCGCGGACCTCGCGGCCGAGCCGGACCGGCGCCGTGACGTCGCCGGCCGAAGGGCACCTCTCCAAGGAGTGAACGCCATGTCCACCAAGACCCCCATCGACGAAATCCCCGGCCCGCGGGCGCTGCCCTTCGTCGGCAACGCCTTCGACATCGACGCCCACAGCCCGTTCGAAAGCATGATGGGGATGGCCCGGGAGTACGGCCCGATCTTCCGGCTGACCACACCCGGCGGCACGCGACTGATCGTGTCCGGCGCCTCACTGGTCGAGGAGATCTGCGACGACTCGCGCTTCGACAAGGTGGTCAGCGGCGGTCTCGCGAACGTGCGGCAGACGGCGACCGCCACCGGCTTGTTCACGGCCGAGACGGACGATCCGCTGTGGCACCGCGCGCACAACATCCTGATGAAGCCCTTCAGCCTGCAATCCATGCGTGACTACGTGCCGATGATGCTGGACATCGCGGGCCAGCTGGTCGACAAGTGGGAGCGGCTGAACCCGGACGAGGACGTCGACGTGCCGGCCGACATGACCCGGCTGACGCTCGACACCATCGCGCTGTGCGGGTTCGGCTACCGCTTCAACTCCTTCTACCGCGATACCCGGCACCCGTTCGTCGCGGCGATGATCCGCACGCTCACCGAGTCGCAGGCGCGGGCCCGCAGGCTGCCCATCCAGACCCGGCTGCGGATCCACGCGCAGCGGCAGCTGGAGGAGGACCAGGCGTTCATGAACGACCTGGTCGACAAGCTCATCGCCGAGCGCCGCGCGGAGGGCGAGGCCGGCAGGAAGGACGATCTGCTCGGCCAGATGATCAACGGCGTCGACAAGCAGACCGGCGAGCGGCTGCCCGACGAGAACATCCGGGCCCAGTGCATCACCTTCCTGATCGCCGGCCACGAGACCACGAGCGGCCTGCTGTCCTTCGCGATCTACTACCTGCTCAAGAACCCCGACGTGCTGGCCCGCGCCCGCGCCGAGGTCGACGAGGTGTTCGGCACCAGCGCCGAACCCACCTACGAGCAGATCCACAAACTGACCTACGTCCGGCAGGTGCTCAGCGAAGCGCTGCGGCTGTGGCCGACCGCGCCCGGGTTCACACGCACGCCGTTCGAGGAGACCGTGATCGGCGACCGGTACTTGATCGAGCACGGCGTCCCGTTGACCGTGCTCACCCCGATGCTGCACCGCGACCGCAGCGTGTGGGGCGACAACGCCGAGGAGTTCGACCCCGAGCACATGGCCCCCGAACGGCTCGCGGCCCTGTCGCCCGACGTCTACAAGCCCTTCGGCACGGGGCAGCGGGCCTGTATCGGCCGGCAGTTCGCCCTGCAGGAGGCCGTGCTCGTGCTCGGCATGCTCGTGCAGCGTTTCGACTTCATCGACCACCTGAACTACCAGCTCAAGACCAAGACGACGCTGACGATCAAGCCCGACGAGATGCAGATCCAGGTGCGTCCTCGCCCCGGGTTCGTGCTGACCCGGCCCGGCGGTGCCCCCGCGGCGCCGGCGAAATCCGTGTCAGCGGCGCCCGCCGCACGTGTCGCGCTCGCGCCGGACGCGCACAAGACCCCGCTGCTGGTCGCCTACGGCTCGAATCTCGGGACCGCGGAAGGCCTCGCGACGCGGCTCGCCCGCGAGGGGACCGAGCGCGGCTACGCCGTGACCCTCAGCTCGCTCGACGACGTCACGGACGCGCTGCCTGCCCAGGGCACGGCTGTGATCGTCACGTCGTCCTACAACGGCGCACCGCCGGACAACGCCGGCAGGTTCTGTGCCTGGCTGCGCGGGCCCGGCACCGCGAAGGACGCCGCCGCGGGGCTGTCCTACACCGTGTTCGGCTGCGGCAACACCGAATGGGCGGCCACCTACCAAGCGGTGCCGAAGCTGATCGACAGCGAGCTGGCCGCGCACGGCGCCACCCGGCTGCACTCCCGGGGCGAGGGCGACGCGAACGGCGATTTCGACGCCCAGTACCGCACCTGGCACCACGGGCTCTGGGCCGACGTGGCCGCGAGCGCCGGCCTGCCCGAGAGCGCGGCCGAGCCGGCCGCGACCGGCCCTCGGCTGTCGATCACGCTGGTCAACCGCCAGCTGAACAACCCGGTGATCATGTCCTACCAGGCGCAGCCGGCCCTGGTGCGGGTCAATCGCGAGCTGCACGCGCCCAACGGCGGGCGGTCCACGAAGCACATCGAGGTCGCGTTGCCCGAGGGCGCCGACTTCCACGCCGGTGACCACCTCGGAGTGCTGCCCCGCAACAGCATCGACCTGATCCGCCGGGTGATGCAGCGCTTCGAGCTCGACGGCGGCATGTACGCGACGATCATCCCCCACAGCGGAGACCACACCCACCTGCCCGTCGACGAGCCCGCGCCGCTGCTCGGCATCCTCGCCAGCTGCGTCGAGCTGCAGGACGTGGCCACCCGGGCCGGCATCGAGGTGCTGGCCGGCTGCACCGAGGACCCCGCCCAGCGCGCCGAGCTCGAGTCGCTGGCCGGGGACGACGAGGCGTCCCGAGCCCGCTACCAGGAGCGAGTCTTCACGCCCCGCCGGTCGCTGCTGGACCTGCTCGAGGAGTTCCCCGCCTGCGCGGTGCCGTTCGGCGTCTACCTCGACCTGCTGCCTCCGCTGCGGCCGCGCTACTACTCGATCTCGTCGTCGCCGCTGACCGATGCGAAGATGGCCAGCATCACCACGGGTGTGCTGCGCGCCCCCCTGCGCGGTGGTTTCGACGCCACGTTCTCGGGTATCTGCTCCAACTACCTGGCCGGCAGTCCCGACGGCAGCACGGTGTTCGTCTTCGTGCGACCCCCGACCATCGAGTTCCGGCCGCCGGACAACCCGCACACCCCGATGATCATGGTCGGGGCCGGGACCGGGCTCGCCCCGTTCCGCGGGTTCCTGCAGGAGCGGGCGGCGCTGCGCGCGCAGGGCGTGCCGATCGCCGAGTCGTTGCTGTTCTTCGGCTGCCGCAACGCGGACCAGGACTTCCTGTACGCCGACGAGCTGCGCGAATACGACCGGCAAGGGGTCGCCGAGCTGCACGTCGTGTTCTCGAGCGCCCCGGTCGACGGGCGCAAGTACGTCCAGCACGAGATCGCGGCAGCGGGCGACGAAGTGTGGCGGCTGCTGCAGGACGGCGCGGCGGTGTTCGTGTGCGGCAACGCGAACACGATGGCG
This sequence comes from Amycolatopsis sp. NPDC051373, assembly GCF_040689465.1. Classification (NCBI taxonomy): domain Bacteria; kingdom Bacillati; phylum Actinomycetota; class Actinomycetes; order Pseudonocardiales; family Pseudonocardiaceae; genus Amycolatopsis; species Amycolatopsis sp. NPDC051373. The sequence goes on from NZ_JBFBAE010000026.1 coordinate 91,890, forward strand.
CCCGGTGTCCGAGCGGCCATCACCACGCTGTTCGCCGAGAAGACGGGCACCGGCGAGGCCGATGCGCAGGCCTGGCTCGCCGGTCTTCGCGCGGCAAACCGCTACGTCGAGGACATCTGGGGCGGCGGCTGAGCGCCGGCCGGCCCGGGCTGTACCAGCGACCGTTCGCAGCTGGTGCGGCCCTCGCTCGGCGGCCGTGCGACTTCGGGGTCCGCCCGGTCAGGCCGGTGGTGTGCCCGTGAACACGGAGGTACCGACGCTCAGCGCGAACCAGAACTCGTTGACGCCGTGGCCCTGGAGCTGGTGGACGATCACGGCGGCCGCCAGGAGCAGGACGAGGCCGGCGATCGCGAGGACACCTGGCCAGCGGCTGGGAGTGCGCGCGCCGTAGCCGTAGCCCGCGGTGACGCCGGAGCGGCGTTCGCGCTTGCGGCGCTTCTTCATCTCCTTCTTGGCACCCAGCCAAGCGTCGAGCTCGGCGTGCTTGCGCCAGTTCGGATCGACGAGGTCCGGGTGCGTCTCCATCCGGTCGTCCGGATCTTCCGGTCGCGTCATCCGTGCACCGCCTTTCCCCCTGAGCAACCCCGCCGGAGCGGGTTCGTAGACTTGTCCATTGTGACCGAGAACGCTCCGCAGCAGAAAACCGACCTTCCGGGTGCCTGGGACCCGGCCGCCGAAGAAGCACCCATGTACGACCGCTGGGTAGCGGCCGGGTACTTCACGGCCAACGCTTCGTCGGAGAAGCCGCCGTTCTCGATCGTACTGCCGCCGCCGAACGTCACCGGCAGCCTGCACATGGGCCACGCGCTCAACCACACCCTGATGGACGCGATGAGCCGCCGCCGTCGTATGCAGGGCTACGAGGTGCTGTGGCTGCCGGGCATGGACCACGCGGGCATCGCGACGCAGAACGTGGTCGAGCGCCAGCTCGCCGGCGAGGGCCTTTCGCGCCACGACCTGGGCCGCGAGAAGTTCGTGGAGCGCGTTTGGGAGTGGAAGGCCGAGTACGGCGGCAAGATCCTCGGCCAGATGAAGCGCCTCGGCGACGGCGTCGACTGGTCGCGCGAGCGCTTCACCATGGACGAGAGCCTGTCGCAGGCCGTGCAGACGGTGTTCAAGAACTTCTTCGACGCCGGGCTCATCTACCGCGCCGAGCGCATCATCAACTGGTGCCCGCGGTGCCAGACGGCGCTGTCGGACATCGAGGTGGACCACAGCGACGACGACGGCGAGCTCGTGTCGATCCGCTACGGCGAAGGTGACAACGCCATCGTGGTGGCCACGACCCGCGCCGAGACGATGCTGGGCGACACCGCCGTGGCCGTGCACCCGGACGACGAGCGCTACGCGCACCTGGTGGGCACCGAGGTCGAGCTGCCGCTGACCGGCCGCAAGATCCCGATCGTCGCCGACAAGCACGTGGACCCGGAGTTCGGGACGGGTGCCGTGAAGGTGACCCCGGCGCACGACCCGAACGACTTCGAGATCGGCCGCCGCCACGACCTGCCGATGCTCACGATCATGAACGAGCGGGCCGAGATCACGGCGCGGGGCCCGTTCGAGGGGCTCGACCGGTTCGAGGCGCGGCCCGCGATCGTGGCGGCGCTGCGGGAGCAGGGCCGGATCGTGGCTGAGAAGCGGCCGTACGTGCACGCCGTCGGCCACTGCTCGCGCTGCGACACCGTGGTGGAGCCGCGGCTTTCGCTGCAGTGGTGGGTGAAGGTCGAGGAGCTGGCGCGCGCCGCGGGTGACGCGGTGCGCGACGGACGCACGAAGATCCACCCGGCAGAGCTGGAGAAGCGCTACTTCGACTGGGTCGACAACATGCACGACTGGACGATCTCGCGCCAGCTGTGGTGGGGGCACCGGATCCCGGTCTGGTACGGCCCCGACGACCAGGTCGTGTGCGTGGGCCCGGACGAGCAGCCGCCGTCGGGCGAGGGCTGGACGCAGGACCCGGACGTGCTGGACACGTGGTTCTCGTCGGGCCTGTGGCCGATGTCGACCATGGGCTGGCCGGAAGCTACCGCGGATCTCGCGAAGTTCTATCCGACCAGCGTGCTCTCGACCGGTTACGACATCCTGTTCTTCTGGGTCGTGCGCATGATGATGTTCGGCGTGCAGGAGATGGACGGCGTGCAGCCGTTCGACCACGTGTACCTGCACGGCCTGATCCGCGACGCGCAGGGCAAGAAGATGTCGAAGTCGCGTGGGAACGTGATCGACCCGCTCGAGTGGATGGACGCCTATGGCGCCGACGCCACGCGCTTCACCCTCGCGCGCGGTGCGAACCCGGGCGCGGACATGGCGCTGGCCGACGAGTGGGCCGCGGGCTCGCGCAACTTCTGCACCAAGCTGTGGAACGCCAGCAAGTTCGCGATGATGAACGGGGCTTCGGTCTCGGCGCCGTTGCCCGCCGCTGCGGAGCTGACCGAGGCCGACCGCTGGATCCTCGGCCGCCTCGGCGCGCTGGTGTCCGAAGTGGACGGCCTGTTCGAGGACTTCCAGTTCGCCAAGGTCGCGGGTGCGCTGTACCAGTTCACGTGGAACGAGCTGTGCGACTGGTACCTGGAGCTCGCGAAGGTCCAGCTGTACCAAGGCGATGACGCGCGCGTCTCGGCAACGCGCTCGGTGCTGGGGCACGTGCTGGACACGGTGTTGCGCCTGCTGCACCCGTTCATCCCGTTCATCACCGAGAAGCTGTGGACCGCGCTGACCGGCGGTGAGTCTCTGGTGATCGCCTCCTGGCCGACCGCACCGGCGGGCTACGCCGACGCCGTGGCGGACGCCCGGATCGCCGACGTGCAGAAGCTCGTCACCGAGATCCGCCGCTTCCGCGCCGACCAGGGCCTCAAGCCGGGCCAGAAGGTCGCCACCCGCCTGTCCGGCGCGGGCTTCGACGCCGTTTCCGGCCACGACGACGCGATCCGCTCGCTGGTGCGCCTGACGCCGGTTTCCGCGGAGTTCTCGGCGAGCGCCTCCCTGGAGGTCGCCCTCGCCGGTGGCGTGGCCGTGGTGGAGCTCGACCTGTCCGGCACCATCGACGTCGCCGCGGAGCGCAAGCGTCTGCAGAAGGACCTGGGCGTGGCGCAGAAGGAGCTCGCGCAGACCGAGGGCAAGCTGGGCAACGAGTCCTTCATCGCCAAGGCGCCCGAGCAGGTCGTCGAGAAGATCAAGACCCGCCGGGCCACGGCCGCGGCGGACATCGAGCGCATCGAGTCGCGGTTGGCGGCGTTGCCGGCTTCGTGAGGTTCGGCTTGACGGTGGCGTCCGGTGCTTCTCGCACCGGGCGCCACTTTGCGTTTCAGCCGAGTTCGCGACCCGCCTCGATCAGCGCCAGCACTTCCGGCCGCAGCCGGCGGTCGGCTGAGGTGGCGAGGTAGGTGGGCATCACCGGGGTCGGGTTGCGCAGAGAGCGGAAGGCGACGCCCGGTACGGGCAGCAGGTTGGCGTGGGCGCGGTAGAAGACCGTCCACTGGGGACGGCCCAGGCCGAGCGTGCCGAGGGTGTCCTGGGCGTTGGTGAACTCCTTGCCCAGCACCGGTTCGAAGCCGGCCTCGCGGCAGGACGCGAGCACCAGGTCGTGGAGCGGGCGGTTGCGTTCGGGGGAGCTCAAGCGCAGGGGCAGCGGGGCCAGGTCGGCGAAGTCGACGGTGTCCGAAGAAGCCAGGGGGTGCGTCGAAGGGAGCGCGACGAGCACCTCGTCCGTCCACAAGGGAGTCAATTCCAGGCCGTCGGCGGGCCAGTCGCCGCGGAGGAAGGCGGCGTCGAGGGCGCCGTCGCGGATCTGCTGGAGGCGGGCCGGGGTGGGGGCGTGCACGAGCTCCAGCTGGGCGTCCGGGGCGAGGCGCGTGAACGCGGCGAGGAACCCGTCGAGACGGTCGCCGAGGCCGTCGCTGGTGCCGAGCAGCACAAGGCGGGCGCGTTCGGCGCGGAAATCGGCCACGGCGTCGGCCGCGCGCTCGGCGGCGGCGAGCACGGCCCGCGCGTGCGGCAGGAACCGCTCGCCTGCCTCGGTCAACGAGACGGTGCGGGTGGTCCGCTCGAACAGCTCCGCGCCGAGTGAGCGCTCCAGCCGGCGCACCTGCTGGCTCGCCGCCGGCTGCACGATGTGGAGGCGCTCGGCCGCGCGCCCGAAGTGCAGCTCCTCGGCGACGACCACGAAGTACCTCAGCTGACGCAGCTCCATCCCGGCCCCATTCATCAGCGTTCGTGATGAGTCTACGAGCGGACTGGTCGTTGGTCGCCGCGCGCCGTCGCGGTTGGCTCGGAGGAGAACGGGAGAGAGGAAGATCCGATGGCATTCGTCGAGGTCCGGGGCGCGCGGCTCTACTACCAAGGCATGCGCGACACGGTCCACGAGGTCACCGCGGCGCTGCTGGCCGACCGGCCCGGCCTGGTCGCGAGCTGGGTGCCGAACTGGTACGCGCCCGGCGCGAGCGCGGCGCTGATCGACTGGACGATCCGCCAGATCGTCGACTCGGCCGGCTACCTCGACCCGCTCATCGGCGAGTCGGCGACGTGGGACCCGCGCCCGCGGCTGCCGGAGCTGGGCGTGCCGATCGCGTACGTCCACGGCGAGCTCGACGTCCAGATCCCGGTGGCAGTGGCGCGCACCTGCGCCGCCCTGACGCCCGGCGCGAGCGTGCATGTGGTCGCCGGCTGCGGGCACCTGCCGCACCAGGAGGACCCCGTCGCGTTCACCGCCGTGCTGCGCGATGTGCTCACGGGTCTGCGGGCGGCGGCGTGACCGTGGTTCCCGTGACCCTGGCCGGCGGAGCCGCCGAGGTCCACTACGCCGTGACCGGCTCCGGTCCCGGGCTCCTGCTGCTGCACGGCACGGCGGCCTCGCACGAACAGTGGGCGCCGGTGGTCGAGCTCGCGCGGGAGTCGTTCACGGTCGTCGCGCCCGATTTCTCCGGCTCCGGCGGCACCGTCGACCACGGCGGCCCGGTCTCGATCGCCGATCTCGCGGCCGAAGCGCTGGCCGCGGCGGACGACGCCGGGCTTGCCACGTTCCACGTCGCCGGCCATTCGCTCGGCGCGGTGGTGGCGGCGCACCTGGCGGGCACGCACCCGGCGCGCGTGCGTTCCGCCGTGCTCCACGCCGCGTGGCCGAAGACCGACACGCGGCAGGACGCCGAGTGCCGCCACTGGCTCGAGCTGCTCGACCACGGCGCCGAGGTGTTCGCGCGGATGCTGCCGCTGATGGCGTTCGGGCCCGGCTACTGGGCCACGACCACGCCGGACGCCAACGACGAACTGGTGGCGCAGCTGGTGATCCAGCCCGGGACGGCGCGGCAGATTGAGGCCGACCGCGGCGTCGACCTCCGGCCGGTGCTGGGCTCGATCACGGCGCCGACGTTGGTCCTCTCCAGCGCGTATGACCGGTTGATCGAGGCGGCGCAGCAGCAGGAACTGCTGGCGGCGATCCCGCACGCGAACCACCTCGAGCTGCCGGCCGGGCACGGTGCGCCGGGTGAGCTGCCGGGGAGTTCGCGAAGGTGCTCCTGGACTTCGTGCGTCAAGCCGAGGAGGTCCAGGCCGAGGCGGGCCGGGCCGGCACTTGACTGGCGGTGGGGTGCCGGCCCGGTCCTGGCTGCGCCGGTCGTCGACGGCGCGGGTCTCGCCTGCCGATTTTCATCTCAGTTGGTGTCATTCGGCAAGCGAATAACCTGAGTTGACACTCCGGTGTGACGGCTGCGAGACTCTGCGGTGCCGAGGGAGGGGTGTCCACGGGCGACGGGGGCCGGCGGGTGACCGCCGCCCCCGCTCGTTCGCGGTCAGGAGTCAGCCGGCGAGCTGCCGGTCGATGATCCCGGCGAGGCCCGCCATGCCTTCGGGCAGCGGGTGGTAGGCGGCGGCTGTGAAGAGCAAGGTGTGCTGGCCGTTGATCCACGCCGCGCCATCGGGTGCGCAGGCGTCGTGGCCGGCCGACGGCGTGAACGTGTCCACATAGGATGCGTTGCCGTCGGCTTCGACGGCGTTCTCGATCGCGGTGTTGAGCGCTTCCTCCACACTGGACAGCCAGGCATAGTCACCGTCGGCGAAGGGCAGCACGCTCGGGCAGTAGCCCGACGCCGGTGCGATGCGCGGGTACCCGATGGCGAGCACCTTCGCCCGCGGCGACCGCGCGTGGATGCCGGCCAGCGCCGTCTGGATGCTCTGCTGCGTGTTCTTCAACGCGGCCTTGATGGAATCCACGCCCCCGGCGGTGAAGTGGCGCTCGCACGGATTGCCGCTCGGGTCGGTCGAACGCAGCGCCGGGCACGTGCCGATCAGCGTGCCGAAGACGCCGGAGTCGTTGCCGCCGATGCCGAGCGTCACGAGGTCGGTGTCCAGGCGCAGCGCGGAAAACTGCGGCGCGTTCACGCCCAGTGGCACGCTTTGGGCGGCCGTCATGTTCGACGTGTCCGCGCCCGAACAGCTGACGTCGGTGTAGCTGCCCACACGCAGCGCGGACGCCAGGATCGACGGGTAGTTCGACGAACTTCTCGCGCACCCCAGCGGATCCAGCCGCTGCGAGGGGATCAGCGGCCCCGCGGTGTACGAGTCGCCCAACGCGACGTAATCCCGGAAGTGTTCCGGCCGAGGCGCGGCGTCAGCGGTGGCGGTGACTGTCGTGACGGCTGTTGCGGCCGCCAGCGCCGCGAACACGAGCCGGGTGGTACGCATGCGAAGGCCCCGTTTCTCCGAACCGACTTCACGGACTCTTCTCACGTGTAGCCAGCTCTTCGCGGGTTGCCTGCCGCCGTTCGGGTGGACGCCCCGCGGATTCACCCGCCAGTGGTGTGACGCGGCGGGAATCGGGTCAGGCCAACGGTTTCCGGTAGGTCAGGAGGTGACGCCAGAACGGGAGCCGCCGGATCGTGCTGCCGGGGAGGCGTTGCCGGGCTTGATACCTGAGCTGGTTCATGGTCGGGAACGTCATTTCCACGGGTGCGTTCGGCGTCGGGTCCGGGCCGCCGTTCAGCCATTCGCCCGCCGCGACGACCAGCCGCGCGGCCACGTTGACCGGCGCGAACGCGAGCTCGACGGCGTAGTCGGCCGGGGTGCTCGGGCGGGCGAGCCCGAGGACCGCGAGGACTCCGCCGGGCTGCAAGGCGTCGCGGAGCTTCGTGACGGTGTCGAACGGCATGTGGTGGAGGGAGGCGATGCAGGAGATGAAGCCGTAGCCGTCCTGTTCGAGGTCGTCGTTCGCGATGTCGCCTTTCCTCGCGTCGACCCTTCCGGGCCCGGGCGACCCCAGCGCGGCGGCGATCCGCACCATCTCCTCGGAGACGTCCACGGCGTCCACGTCGAGCCCTCGCGCCGCCAGCCGCCGCGCGAACCGTCCCTGCCCGCACCCGACGTCCAACGCCCTTTGGCCTCCGGCGGCACGAGGCTCAGCAGCAGGGGGTGGTAGCGGTGGTTGTGGTTGAACGGCATGTCCCGAGCTAACCAGCAAACGCCGGGCGCGCGCCGTGAACAGGCGGAAGAGCTCGGCCTCGACCGCCCGCTCGGGTCGCTGCTCGTGAATCCGGGGCTGGGGCGTCGGCTGCGGGTGGCGCAGGCCGGTGCGGCGGTCGTGTCCTGCGCGGGCGGGCGGCCCGTCGCGAGCAGACCCCGCCGACGGCCGAACCCGCAGGTCACCACTACCGACACGGGCCCGACGCCCGGCAACTCACCGCACGTAGACTCGTCTGGTCAGGTGAAGCCCGTCGTCGAGGGAGCGTGTGCGTGCCGCGTGGTGAGGCGGACGGCCAGGGGCCGTTCGAGGAGATCGACGAGGCCGGCCAGGGTCGGCCCGATCTCGCGGACCCGGACAGTTTCGCCGGGGTCGACGAGCTGGGAGCGCGGGCGCACGACGAGTCCGACGACACCGACCCCGACCTGGACGCGCCGGACGCCGCGTACACCGTCGGCGGTGGGTCGCGCGGCGGGATCGGCGGCATCGGGCAGCTGGGCGACAACCTGGCGACCGGGCCGGTGCCGGACCTCCTCGGTGCCGAAGACGCGGAGCTGCACGAGCTCGACGACCAGGGTGTCGACGAACCGGCCCAGAACCCCGACGGTCCCCAGGCCCGCCGTGAGCTCATGGCCGTCGAGGCGGAGCTGAACCAGCGCTGGCCCGAGACGAAGATCGAGCCGAGCCTCGCGCGGATCCAGGCGCTGGTCACGTTGCTGGGCGAGCCGAACCGCGGCTACCCCGTGCTGCACGTCGCCGGGACCAACGGCAAGGGCTCGGTCAGCCGCATGATCGACGCGCTGCTGACCCGCATGGGCCTGCGCGTCGGGCGGTACACGAGCCCGCACCTGCAGCTCGTCACGGAGCGCATCGCGCTCGACGGGCACCCGATCTCGGCCGCGCGCTACGTCGACCTGTTCCGCGACGTCGCGCCGTACGTGAACATGGTCGACGCCGCGAGCGAGGACGGCGTGGCGATGAGCAAGTTCGAGGTGGTCACCGGCATGGCGTTCGCCGCGTTCTCCGACGCGCCCGTGGAGGCCGCCGTGATCGAGGCGGGCATGGGCGGGGCGTGGGACGCCACGAACGTCGCCGACGCCGACGTCGCCGTGATCACCCCCATCGGCCTCGACCACACCGAGTACCTCGGCCCGACGGCCGTCGACGCGGCGCGCGAGAAGGCCGGGATCATCAAGCCCGGCTCCGTCGCCGTGATCGCCGAGCAGGACCCCGACGTGCTCAACGTGCTGCTCAAGCGCGCGGTCGACGTCGACGCCGCGGTGGCGCGCGCGGGCAGCGAGTTCGGCGTGCTGGAGCGCGAGGTCGCCGTCGGCGGGCAGCTGCTGAAGCTGCAGGGCCTCGGCGGCGTGTACGACGAGATCTTCCTGCCCCTGCACGGCGCCCACCAGGCGGCCAACGCCGCGCTCGCGCTCGCGTCCGTCGAGGCGTTCTTCGGCGCGGGCAAGGAGCGTCAGCTCGTACTCGAAGCCGTGCGCGAGGCCTTCGCCGAGGTCGAGAACCCGGGCCGGCTGGAGCGCGTGCGCGCCGCCCCGACCGTGCTGCTCGACGCGGCGCACAACCCCATGGGCGCGCAGGCACTGGCCACCACCGTCACCGACGAGTTCGCCTTCCGCCGCCTGGTCGCGGTCGTCGCGGTGATGGCGGACAAGGACGCGCGCGGCATCCTCGACGCGCTCGAGCCCGTGGTGTCGGACATCGTGGTCACGCGCAACTCGGCCCCGCGGTCGATGGAGCTGGAAGACCTCAACGAGCTCGCCATCTCCATCTTCGGCGAGGACCGCGTGCTCGCCGAGCCCGACCTGGAGACGGCCGTCGAGACGGCCATCGGCCTCGTCGAGCAGTCCGACGACCCGGAAGAACCCCTCGCCGGCGGTGGCGTGCTGGTCACCGGCTCCGTCGTCACCGCGGGCGAGGCCCGCACCCTGTTCGGGAAGGAACCGGTATGAGCGAGCCCGCGGTCAGCCCGCCACCCAAGGACCCGATGAAGGGCTTCCGCGGCGTTCTGTCGGGCACGCTGATCATGGAAGCCATCACGGTCGCCCTCGCTTTGCCCGTCGTGAACAAACTCGGCGGCGGCATCACGTCGGCGACGGGCTGGACGGTCATCGGTATCGCCGTGGCGCTGCTCGTGCTGTGCGGGCTGCTCAAGCACGTCTGGGCGGTGCCCGTGGTGCTGGTGCTGCAAGTCGCGCTGATCGCGATGGTGTTCGTATTGCCGGCGATCGCGATCATCGGGGTGCTGTTCTTGGCGGCGTTCGTGTGGTTTTTGTACCTGCGCCGGGAAGTTGCGCGCCGGATGGCGGCGGGGACGTTGCCGAGTCAGCAGCAACAGTCGTCGCCGAAGAGCTGAGGCTCGGCTAGAGCCCGCGTTTCGAGTCCAGCCACTCCGCGTCGTTCCACGTGACCGACAGCGCTCCGACCGTGGGAAAGCTCAGGCGCGGATCATCGGACTGGACCAGGCACATCATCCGGTGCCCGATCAGCAGGGCGCCGCGCGCTTGATCCGCGTAGATGTCCAGCAAGGCATGGGAGGCGCGGGCCTGCGCGGTGGCGAACTTGTCATAGTGGCGCAAGACGAGCACGAACCCAGTCGCCCCGAGGTCGGCGCCGTAGTCACCCGAGGCGACGTCACGCAGGCAGTCGTTGAGAGCGTCGAGGTTCTTGCCGTAGTGGTCGGGGAAGTCCAGCGCCGCGGCGATATCCCGGTGGAGGTCCGCTTCCCGCGTCCACCGGGCTGCGTCGATCTCGACCGTCCGGTAGCCATGCTCCCCGAGCCACGCGATCGTGCTCGTCAAGATCGCGGGATCCCAGAACAGCGTGACGCACGTGTTCCGGAGCAGCCTGAAATCCAGCTCCGCGGAGAGCTCCGCACTCGGATCGAAGGCAGCCATCCTCGCCGACCCTATCCCGTCGGGCACGCCACAGCGCTGACCCAGTTCACCACCGCGTCGCCGGGAGTTGTCCGGAGAGCCGTCGGAACCGGATAGAACGTCCGGCATGACCGAATCGACCCACTCCCGCCGCTCCTTGTTCAAGGCCGGTTTCGCCGCGTCGGCCGTCGTCGGTGGGGCGTTGCTCCTGCCCGAGGGCGCCTCCGCCGCGCCGTTGGCGCGCCGCGCGCGCCCGGTGCTCACGCACGGCGTCGCGTCCGGGGACGTCACCACCGGTTCCGGCATCATCTGGTCGCGGGCCGACCGGCCGGCGCGACTGGTCGCCGAGATCGCCCGCGACGAGTCCTTCCGGCACGCTCGCAGAGTCCCCGGGGACATCACCACGCCCGACACCGGCGGCACCGGCAAGGTGCGCGTCGCGGGGCTGCAGCCCGGGACCGAGTACCACTACCGCGTCACGGCTGTGGACCTCGACGGCCGCACCTCCAGCGAGCCCGTCACCGGCCGGTTCTCCACGGCGCCCGTCGGTCGCCACGACACGCGCATCCTGTGGAGCGGCGACGTCGCGGGCCAGAACTACGGCATCAACCCCGCGTTCGGCGGCATGACCATCTTCTCCGCCATGGCCGATCGCCGCCCCGACCTGTTCCTGCACAGCGGCGACACGGTCTACGCCGACGGGCCGCTCACCGAGACCGTCACGCTGCCCGGCGACGGCGGCACCTGGCACAACATCGTCACGCCGGAGAAGGCGAAGGTCGCCGAGACCCTCGACGAGTACCGCGGCCAGCACGCCTACAACCGCCTCGACAAGAACTTCCTGCGCTTCGCCGCGCAGGTCCCCAGTTACGTCCAGTGGGACGACCACGAGGTGCTCAACAACTGGTACCCCGGCGAAGTCCTCAACGACCGTCCCGAATACTCCGAGAAACGCCTCGACGTGCTGGCCCCGCGCGCGTACCAGGCCTTCCACGAGTGGCACCCCATCGACAGCCGCCGGGTTGTCGACGGGCGGGTGTACCGCAGCTTCCGCTACGGCAGCCGCGTCGAGGTGTTCGTGCTCGACATGCGCACCTACCGCAACGCCAACACGGCGGACCAGACCAAGCCCGGTTACATCCTCGGCGACAAGCAGGCCCGCTGGCTCGCCGACGCGCTGGACCGCAGCACCGCGACGTGGAAGATCGTGCAGGCGGACATGCCGATCGGCCTCGTGGTCCCGGACGGCGCGGCCATCGAGGCCGTCGCCAACAACCGGCCGGGCGCGCCCGGCGGTCGTGAGACGGAGCTGGCCTGGGTGCTGCGCGAGATCTCGCGCCGGCGGGTGCGCAACGTCGTGTGGCTGACCGCCGACGTCCACTACTCCGCCGCGCACCACTACTCGCCCGACCGCGCGGCCTTCAAGGACTTCGACCCGTTCTGGGAGTTCGTGTCCGGCCCGCTCAACGCCGGCGCGTTCGGGCCCGGCGCCCTCGACCCGACGTTCGGTCCGGAAGCGGTGTTCGTCCACGCGCCGACGACGCAGAACTCCTCGCCCGCGCAGGGGTTCCAGCACTTCGGCGAGCTGAACGTCGACGGTGGCAGCGGCGACCTGCGCGTGGACCTTCGCGACGCCACCGGCAAGTCCCTGTGGTCCAAGACCCTGCACCCGCAGGGCTGCTGAGGGCGCCGAAACCGGCCGCACGCGCGGGTCGGCTAGGCTCGCGCCCGATAACACGAATCCGCACAAGGAGAAACACCGTCGTGACTGAACGCACGCTGGTCCTCGTCAAGCCCGATGGCGTCGCGCGCGGCCTCGTCGGCGAGGTCGTCTCGCGCATCGAGCGCAAGGGCCTGAAGCTGGCCGCCCTCGAGCTGCGCACCGTCGAGCGCTCGCTGGCCGAGGAGCACTACGCCGAGCACAAGGAACGTTCGTTCTTCGGCGACCTGCTGGAGTTCATCACGTCGGGTCCGCTCGTCGCGATCGCCGTGGAGGGGCCGCGCGCCATCGCCGCGTTCCGCCAGCTGGCCGGCGGCACCGACCCGGTCGAGAAGGCCACGCCGGGCACCCTGCGCGGCGACTTCGCGCTGGAGACCCAGTTCAACCTGGTGCACGGCTCCGACTCCCCGGAGTCGGCCGAGCGTGAGCTGAAGCTGTGGTTCCCGGACCTGTGAGCCGGGCTTGAAAGCCGGGGCGGCGCCGAATGGCTCCGCCCCGGCTTTTCCCGTTTCCGCCAACACTTTCGAGGTGTCATGACACTGTCCGCTGAGGACTATCTGGCGCACTTGCGCGCGCTCACGACCGAGTTCGCCGAAGCCGCGAACGATGGTGAGGCGAACGCGCCGGTGCCGGACTGCGCCGGCTGGACGCGCGCCGACCTCGTGACCCACCTCGGCGGCATCCACCGCTGGGCGGCGGAGATCGTGCGCACCGGCGAGCCGCAGCAACTGTCGGCCGCGGAGGTGCCCGGCGACCTCGCCGCGTGGTACGCCGAGAGCGCCGCGATGCTGCTCACCGCCCTCGAAGCGGCCGACCCCGCCGAGAAGTGCTGGCACTTCGGCGGCACCCCGAAGACCAAGGCGTTCTGGTTCCGCCGCCAGCTGCACGAGACGGCCGTGCACCTGATCGACCTCCACGGCTGCGCGGCCACCACGCTGGTCCTCGACCCCGTCGTGGCCGCCGACGGCGTCGACGAGGTGCTCACCGCGCTGCTGTCGCGCGTCACCCGCTGGCACGCCGTGCCGCCGCTGCCCGAGCCGATCACGCTGCGGGCCACCGACACCGGCGACGAGTGGACGGTCGTGCCGGGGGAGCCGCCCGCGGTGGGCGAAGGCGAGGCCGCCGCCACCGTCGAGGCGAGCGCGCAGGAACTACTGACGCTGTTGTGGAAGCGCGGCGAGATCACGCCGCGAGTCACGGGCGACGAGGAGCTGGCGCGCGCCTTCCTGAAAGCGCCGCTGACCCCTTGATCGGAACCGCCCGTTCTGAGCCATTCAGGCGGCGTTCACCCCGAATCCTTCCGCCGGCCGGGCTGCTCCACTTTGCTGGGCGAAGTCACTCACTCGATACTGGGGTACCTGGTGAAGAAGTCACGCTCCGTGCTGCTTTGCGCCCTTTGCACACTGTTCGCCACCGCCGTCACCGCGCCGGCGTACGGCGATCCGCTCGCCGCACCTCTCGGCACGCGGCCGGTGGAAGGCACGCCCGCGGCGTCCTCGGCCCGCGAAGCGCCGGTCACGGCCGCGGCGACGACCGACGACGGCCTCGAGACCAGCAGCGCCACCTCGGCCATCGCGCCCGGGCTGCAGCTTACGCAGTTCGACCGCTTCGACCCGGCCGGCTGGATCCGCGGTGACACACTGAGCGTCGACCTCACCAGCAAGGTCCTCAAGCCCACGTACCTGAGCCCTGGCACGGTTTCCGCGCGCACGCCGCTGTCGCAGCAGGTGGCGCGCACCGGCGCGGTGGCCGGAGTCAACGGCGACTTCTTCGACATCAACGCCACCGGCGCGCCCGAGGGCGTCGGCATTTCCGACGGGCAGCTGCAGACCGCGCCGGCCGCCGGGCACAACACCACCGCCGCGATCACCGACGATGGCCGAGCGAAGCTGGCCGACGTCTTCCTCGAAGCCTCGGTGCAGCTGCCGGACGGGCGCAGCGTGCCCGCCACGAACTTCAACAGCCCGGTGCTGGGCAAGGACGCGCTCGGCGTTTACACACCGCTGTGGGGTGCTTCGGCGCGCGCGACTTCGGTGGCCGGCGCCGCGCGGGTGGCCGAGGTCGAGGTGCGCGACGGCGTGGTGACGCAGGTGCGCTCGCAGCCGGCCGACGGGCCGATTCCCGCGGGCAGCACCCTGCTGCTGGGCCGCGAAGCCGGCGCGGACGCGTTGGCAGCGCTGAAGGTCGGCGACCAAGTCGGAGTCTCCTACTCGCCGCGCTCGGACGCCGGGAAGATCGCCGTGGCCGTCGGCGGCAACGAAGCGTTGCTGAGGGACGGCCAACTGCAGCCCGTCGACGACACCACGCTCGCCCCGCGCACCGGCGTCGGCTTTTCCGCCGACGGCAAGCATCTGTGGCTCATGACGGTCGACGGCCGGCAGGCCGACAGCCGCGGCATGACCGAGGCCGAGCTGGGCCGGCGCCTGAAGGCCCTGGGCGCCGACGATGCCATCAACCTCGACGGCGGCGGCTCCTCGACGCTGCTCGCACGCGGTGAGGGTGAGGCCGCGCCGAGCGTGCGCAACGCCCCGTCCGACGGCGGGGAACGGCTGGTGCCCAACGGGATCGGCATCAAGACCGAGCCCGGCAGCGGCCGGCTGACCGGCTTCGCGCCGGCTCCCGCGCAGAACACGAAGAACGCCACCCGGGTCCTTTCCGGACTGTCGCGCGTGCTCGTCGCCGACGGCCACGACGAGACCGGCGCGGCCGTCGCGGCGCACTCGCGGTGGAGCACCTCGGACCCAGGCCGCGCAACCGTGACGGACAACGTGCTCACCGCCCAGGCCGACCGGCAGCACCCGGAAGCGCGCGAAGACATCTCCGTGGTCGTCCGCGACGGCAAGGCGTCCGGTAAGACGACCGTGTCGGTGCTCGGCACACCGGTGCGAATGGGCACGAGCACCGCGCAGGTCGCCCTGTCCGGCGCGGGCGCGCACAGCACGTTCCAGGTCTTCGGCTACGACGCCGACGGCTACGGGACCTGGGTGGAGCCGCGCGACGTGAAGCTCGCCTACGACCCCGCCGTGGTGGATGTGAAGCCCGCCGCCGACGGGTTCGAGGTCACGGCGAAGGCCGCTTCGGGCGCCTCGGCGATCGCGGTGCACGCGGGCGGGCTGACCGAGCACCTGGCCGCTTCCGTCGGCACCGAGCCGCAGGTGGCGTCTCCTTTGGACGGTCCCGCCGGCTGGAGTGCCAGCGTGTACCCGGCTGTGGTCGGAGCCGCGTTGTCGCCGGCTGAAGGACGCGACGGCGGCCGGGGCCTCGCCCTCGACTACCGCCTCACCGGCACCACGGCCACGCGCGCCGCATACGTGACCGCCGCGACGCCGTTGCCCGTGCCGGCCGGGACGCAGAAGATCGGCCTTTGGGTCGACGGCGACGGCAAGGGCGCCTGGCTGCGCGCGGAACTGCGCGACGCGGCCAACGTGGCGTCCATTGTGGACCTCTCGCTCAGCGTCGACTGGACGGGCTGGAAGTACGTCACCGCCGCCGTGCCGGCCGGGCTGCCGGACGGCCAGCGCCTCACCCGCTTCTACGCCGTGGAGAACGTGCCGGACCAGCAGTACGAGGGCCACCTCGTGTTCGACGACCTCACCTTCGAGGTGGCGCCGTCCACGTCCGTGCCCGCCGATCCGGTCGAGCACGACCCGGCCCTGGTCACCGACGGCACGCTCGGCACCGGCGGCCTGCGGATCGCGGTGCTCAGCGACGCGCAGTTCACCGCCGACGCGCCCGACGGCCCGCTGGTGGCGCAGGCGCGCCGCGCGATGCGGGAGGCCGTGGCCGCGAAACCGGACCTCGTGCTGATCAACGGAGATCTCGTCGACCGCGGCACGGCGCCCGACTTCGTGCTGGCGCGCAAGGTGATCACCGAGGAGCTCGACGGCAAGGTGCCGTGGTACTACGTGCCCGGCAACCACGAAGCCGAGGGCGGCAACGGGCTCGCCGACTTCGAGGCCGCGTTCGGGGTGACTCATCAGGTGGTGGACGTGCGCGGCATCCGGCTCGTGCTCATGGACTCCTCGCGCGGCTCGCTGCGCGCAGGCGGATTCGACCAGGTGCGAATGCTGCGCGACGCGCTCGACGGCGCCGCCCGCGACGGGTCGATCCGCGGTGTCGTCGTCGCGATGCACCACCCGGTGAAGGACCCGAGCCCCACGGGCAACTCGCAGCTGGGCGACCGCAAGGAAGCAGACCTGCTGCAGACGTGGCTGACCGATTTCGAGCAGTCCTCGGGCAAGCAGGCGGCCGCGATCGCGTCGCACGCCGGGGTGTTCAGCCTGTCGCGCACCGACGGCGTGCCGTACCTGGTCAACGGCAACTCGGGCAAGACGCCCGCGGCCGCGCCGGGTGACGGTGGGTTCGTCGGCTGGACGCTCGTGCGCGTCGACCCGGCGGCCAAGGACCAGCCGGTGCGCTTCGAGACGCGGCCGAACATCGACGCGCTGACGCTTTCCGGGCCCGCTTCGCTGCGGTGGGGCGCGAAGGCGCAGCTGACCGCGACGCTCACGCAGGACGGCCGGGCCGTGCCGGTCGCGTACCCGGTGAGCGCGGACTGGAGCGGGTTCTTCGCGCACGTCGGCGCGGGGCGTCCGGCACCGTGGGACGTGGTGTCGTACGACACGGCGAGCGGCGTGCTGACCGCGTTGCACCCGGGTGTCGCGCGGATTTCCGTGACGGTGAACGGCGCTTCGAGGGATCTGACGGTCACCGTCCGCTGACCGATCGGGAAACCGGTCGAAAACTGTCGGTGCTCCCGCCTAGTGTCGCATGCGTGGCAGAGGCAACGGCGGAACCGGCACTGGTGCAGGCGAAGGCACTGGTGAAGCGGTTCGGTGAGTTCGAAGCGGTGCGCGGCATCGACGTCGAGGTGCGGCCGGGGGAGGCGTTCGGGTTCCTCGGGCCCAACGGCGCCGGGAAGTCGTCGACGATGCGGATGATCGCGTGCGTGTCGCCGCGCACCGACGGTGACCTGCGCGTGCTGGGCATGGACCCGGACGTCGACGGGCCGCGCATTCGTGCGCGCCTGGGCGTGGTGCCGCAGGAGGACAACCTCGACGTCGAGCTCACCGTGCGGCAGAACCTGCAGCTCTACGGCCGGTATTTCGGCCTGTCGCGGACGCACGTGCGGGCCAAGGCCGAGGAGCTGATGGAGTTCGCGCAGCTGAGCGACCGGGCGGAACAACCCGTCGACTCGCTGTCCGGCGGCATGAAGCGGCGGCTGACGATCGCGCGGTCGCTCGTGAACGACCCGGAGCTGCTGCTGCTCGACGAACCCACCACGGGCCTCGACCCGCAAGCCCGGCACCTGCTGTGGGACCGCCTGTTCCGGCTCAAGGCGCGCGGCACCACGCTCATCGTCACGACGCACTACATGGATGAAGCAGAACAGCTCTGCGACAGGCTCGTCGTCATGGACGGCGGCCGGATCGCCGCCGAGGGCTCGCCGGCGGAGCTGATCGCGCGCTACTCCACCCGCGAGGTCGTCGAGCTGCGCTTTTCCCCGGGCGAGCAGGCCTCGGCCGCCGACGCGCTCGACGGGTTGGCCGAACGCATCGAGGTCCTGCCCGACCGCGTTCTGCTGTACACGATGACGGGCGAGGCCACGCTCGAGCGCGCCCACGAACGCGGCCTGCGCCCGGTGTCGAGCCTGGTGCGACGCAGCTCGCTGGAGGACGTGTTCCTCCGGCTGACGGGCCGGACGTTGGTGGATTGATGACGGTGACTTCGACCGGCCGCGTCGTCGGTCCTTGGCGCGGCGCGTGGCTGCGCGTCGAGGGCCACTGGATGTGGTACCGGCGCCACTGGGTGAGCACGTTGTACTCCACGGGCCTGCAACCGGTGCTCTTCCTGGCCGCCATGGGCCTCGGTTTCGGCTCCCAGGTGCAGGCGGGCCCGGCGACGGGCGGCGTGTCGTACCTCGTGTACGTCGCCCCGGCGTTGCTCGTGGCGGGCGCCGCCCAGCTCGGCGTCGGCGACTCGACGTACCCGGTGCTGTCGGGCTTCAAGTGGCAGAAAGACTACTTGGCGGTCACGGCCACGCCCGTGTCCGCCGGCCAGCTCGTCGGCGCGCACTTCATCTGGGCCGCGCTGAAAATCACCCTCGCCAGTGCAATCTACGCGGTGATCGCCGTGTTCTTCGGCGCGTGGCAGAACTTCGGCGCCGTCCTGGTGGTCCTCGTCGGCACGCTCACCGGCCTCGCCTGCGCCGCTCCGATGACAGCGCTCGCCGCGAAGACGTTCGACGAGGGCCAGCGCTTCGGGCTGCTGTTCCGCTTCGTGGTGATGCCGATGACGTTGTTCTCGGGCACGTTCTTCCCGATCAGCCAGATCCCGCTGTACCTGCGGTGGCTCGCGTGGCTGTCGCCGCTGTGGCACGGCACGCAGCTCGCCCGGGCCGGCACGCTCGGTGGCGTCGGCGGGCTCGCGGTGCTCGGGCACGTGGCGTACCTGGTGGCTCTCGTCGTGGTGGGCTGGGCGCTGGCCCACCGCTGGTTCTACCGTCGGCTGGTGGCGTGATGACCGACCTCCGTGCACCCGAGATCCCGCAGCGCCGAGGGCTGCTCATCCGCGTGCTGCCGCCCGGCATGTACAGCGGGCGCGCCGGCGCGTTGATCGAGCGGGCGGTCACCGTCTACGGGCGGTCGTGGACGATCCTGCTGTCCGGCGCGCTGGAGCCGTTGTTCTACCTGCTCGCGTTCCAGGTCGGGTTCGGCAAACTGGTCCAGACCGTGCCGGGGCCCGACGGGCGGCCGATGAGCTACGTCGCGTTCGTGGCGCCCGCGCTGCTGGCGTCGTCGGCGATGAACGGGGCCGTGTTCGAGAGCACGTACAACCTGTTCTTCAAGCTGCGCTACGCGAAGACGTACGACGCCATGCTCGCCACGCCCATCGGTCCGCTCGACGTCGCGCTGGGGGAGATCGGCTGGGCCATGCTGCGCGGCGGGCTGTACTCGGTGGCGTTCATGGCCGTCACGGGCACGATGGGACTGCTCACGTCGTGGTGGGCGCTGCTGCTCCTGCCGGTGGCGCTGCTGGTGTCGTTCGCGTTCTCGGCCATCAGCATCACGCTCGTGAGCTACCTGAAGTCGACGTCGCAGTTCGACTACATCCAGCTCGTGCTGATGCCGATGTTCCTGTTCTCCACCACGTTCTTCCCGATCACGGTCTACCCCGAGGCACTGCAGTGGCTGGTCCGGTGTTTCCCGCTGTACCACGGCATCGAGCTCATGCGCGGCCTCGCCACGGGCTTCTTCTCGTGGAGCATGGCGGGCAACCTCGCCTACCTGCTGGTGCTCGCGGCGATCGGGGTCTGGGGGTCGACGCGGCGGATCGCGAAGCTCCTGCTGACCTGATCGGGGTGTCCAAAGTGCGACCTGTCGTATTTCGGCCACGGCGAAGATCGTGACGGCGCGCCCGGACTGCCCCAGGCTGACCGGATGCACGGAAGACCCCTGAAGCTGGCCGCGCTCACCGCCGGCCTGTCCCTCGCCCTGGCCGTCCCCGCCTTGGCCGAGCCTGCCCACGCGCAGCCGTGGCAGCTCGTCGGCCCGAACAGCGCCGGCGGCCACCTCGCGTTCACGCCCGA
The DNA here is from genome assembly GCF_040689465.1 of Amycolatopsis sp. NPDC051373. NCBI lineage: Bacteria > Bacillati > Actinomycetota > Actinomycetes > Pseudonocardiales > Pseudonocardiaceae > Amycolatopsis > Amycolatopsis sp. NPDC051373. Next base: position 111,536 of record NZ_JBFBAE010000026.1, read on the forward strand.
CGCCCCGGCGCGGCTGTACGTGCTGCCCGACAGCGGCCGCGCCGTCTACCGCACCGACGACCACGGCGACACCTGGACCACGCCAGGTCCGTTGGGCGCCAACGGCACCGCGATCGCGGCCGACCCGCGCGAAGGGTCCGTCGTCTACGTCGCCGCCACCGACCCGGCCACGGGCACGGGCGAGGTGCTGCGCAGCGACGACGCGGCGCGCACATTCCGCTCCGTCGCCACGAGTCCGGGACTGCTCGCATCCGTGGTGGTGTCGCCGTCAGGCGAGGACGTGTTCGCGGCGGGCGACGACGGCGTGCTCACCAGCACCGACCACGGCCGCCACTGGGCGAAACTCCCGGGCGCACCGGCGGGCGTCACCGACCTCGCTCTCGACGGCGACCACCTGTTCCTCAGTACCAGCAGCGAAATCCACGTCGTCGACAACGCGCTGAGCCACCCGCGCGCGCCGCGCAAGCTCTCGGTGCCCGGCGCATCGTATTTCTCGAACCTGGCCGCGGCGGACGGCGTCGTCGTCGGCTCGGGTGTGCTCGGCAGCGGCGTGCTCTCCACCGACGGCGGCCGGACTTTCCGCACGCTGACCGGTCCGTGGGGCGCTGACGACGCGATGGCGTTCACCGGGCTGACCTCCGCCGGCGAGCTCGAGGTCCAGTCCATCGCCTCGCCGCAGCCAGACGGCAGCGCCGGCGCCCGCGACGTCTGGGTCAGCCGCGACCGCGGCCGCACGTGGACCGACTACCCGGCCGCGACCGGTGCGATCGACCTCTATTCCGAGATCGGCAGCTTCCCCGACCGCCCGCGCGAGCAGGTCGTGGCAGCGGCCGCGGGGATCTTCACCACGCGGGACTCGGTGACGTTCCGGCGCATCGGCGTGCCCGACACCGAGGTCAACGCGCTCGCGAGCGTCGGCCCGGCGCTCGTCGCGGCCACGCGCAGTGGCACCTACCGCTCGACGGCGCCGTTCGCGGCGCATCTCGCGCGTGGCTACCAGGACTGGGGCTGGACCGGCCAGGCCCCGCACACCTTGGGCAACTCGATCGGCGCGCTCGCGACGGTGTCGGCCAAGGCCGTGCTGCGGCTGCGCCAAGGCTACTGCGAGGTCGACTGCTTCACCGTCGAACACTCCGGCGACGGCGGCAGCACCTGGCAGCAGTTCGCGACCGTGCCCGGCAACTCCCGCGCGCTCGCCGTCGACCCGCGCGACCCGAACACGGTCTACGCGGGCAGCTACCTCACTCCCGCCGTCTACACGAGCCACGACGGCGGCCGCACGCTGACGCAGCACGCGCTCGCCGGCCTCGACGGCGTGCAGTCGATCGCCGTCGACCCGCGCTCCCGCGGTGCCGTGTGGATCGGCGACGTCACCGGCCTCTACCGCAGCACCGACGGCGGCACCACTGCGCAGAAGCTCTTCGACGGCGAGGTCGCCCACGTGACCGTCGACCCGCGCGACGCCCGCCACGTCGTGGTCACCGGCGCCGGCTTCGTCAAGGTCAGCACCGACGGCGGCGCCACCTTCCGCCCCGCGGCCGGCCTCGGCACGGCCGGCTACTCCGATGCCGCCTTCACCCGCGACGGCACCCTCTACGTCTCCTCCGCCGACAAGTACGAACCCGGCGCCGGCGTCCTCCTCAGCCACGACGGCGGCCGCCACTTCACCAAGCTGCCCACCCAACCGGCCGACCACGACGTCCGCACCCTCCTGCCCTCGGCCGACGGCCACTGGCTCCTCGCCGGCACGGGCGCGGGCGTCTACCGCCTGCCCCTGCACTGATCCGCGGGGCCGGGTGTCCGCCGTGGACACCCGGCCCCGGTCCTCAGTGGACAGTCAGCCGTCGAGCCAGCCGAGTTTCGCGACCTGCCACGCGAGCTGCATCCGGCTCTGCGCGTCCGCCCGCTGCATCAGATCCTGCAACCGCCGCTGAACCGTCCGGTGGCTCACCCCGAGGTGCTTCGCTATCGACTTGTCGCTCACGCCGCCGACGAGCAGCGACAGCAGCCGACGCTCGTCGGGCGACAACTGCGCGTCGGCAGGAACGCCGTCGATGCGCAGGGGAGACGCGCGTTCCCAGTAGCTCTCGAACAGCGCCACCAGCGCGGTCACCAGGCTGCTGCCCAGCACGAGCGCGGCGGTCGGCTCGCCCGTGGCCTCGTCGTCGGCGAGTGGGCACAGTGCGAGTGCCCGGTCGGCCACGGCGAGGCGCACTGGCAGCTTCGCGATCGTGCGCGCCCGTTCGCCCAGGCGGATGCCTTCGGCGAGGCCCGCGATCGCGCCCGGTTCTTCGAGCAGCGCGGTCTCGTACAGCACCCGGAAGCGCACGCCGCGGGCCAGGGCGCGGAACTCCTCGTCGTTGTCGGCGGCGGGCATGGCGATCGGTGCTTCGCGGCAGAACCACAGCACCTCCTCGCGCGCGTCGCGCTGGAGGCTCAGTGCCTGCTGCCGGATCGCCTCCGCGCCGGTGACGACCTCGACCAGCCGTGACGAATCGCGCCGCCGCGCGCTGTCGCGGTACTGCTCGGCCAGCTCCGTGACGGCGGCGCGGGCGCGTTCGAGCTCCGACTGACCGTGGCGCAGCAACGGCCCGAGCGAGACGTCGGGCGGCGCCGGCACGTAGTGCTCGCCGGTGCGGCTCACGAGCCGTTTGGCCACGAGCGAGCCGAGCACCCGCTCGGCTTCGGCCACGGTGAGCCCCAGCCTCGTGGCCACTTCGCCGGCCGCGGCGCGGTAGCCACCCACGAGCACACGGAACACCCGCTCCTCGTCGGCGGTCAGGCCGAGCGCTTCGAGCACCGCACCTCCTCGCGCACGTCAGCGGAACCGCGTCCGGACATCCAACCCGGGGCACCGAGGGCCTATCGCGCGGGGTTCGGCGGCCCCGTCTCCGGCGGGGTCACGGCGGCGAGCGCGTCGACGAGGCCGTGGCCGTAGAAGCCGTTGTAGCTGTCGTAGCCGGCGCAGTAGGCGTCCTGGGTGCCGTCGCCGGTGAGGTCGTAGTCGTCGGGGCACGGCATGGGCGTGGCCGCCGTCTCCAGGGCGCGGCGCAGGTCGGCGGCCGACATGCCGGGGTGCGCCGACTTCAGCAGCGCCAGCACGCCCGCGACGTGGGGCGCGGCCATCGACGTGCCGCACAACGGTGCGTAGCCCCCGGGCACGGTGGACACCACGCAGCGCCCGGCCTCGCCGCCGGGTGCGGTGACATCCACCACACCGAGGCCGTACGAGCTGTAACCGGCCTTCACACGGTCCGCCCCCACGGCCGACACCGCCACCACGTCACGCAGGCCCGCCGGCAGCGCTTCGCATTTCGCGGCCCCGGCCGTCGGCACGCCCGAGTGGGCCGACGGCGTCAGGTCCACGGCCTCATTGGTCGCCGCCGCGACGTTCAGCGTCCCGGCAGACGTGGCGTACTCCACCGCGCGCGCCAGCACCTCGTGGACGACACCGCGGTCGTCGCCGCGCACGCACGACAGGGACCACGGGTTCACGAACCAGCTGCTGTTGGTCACGGGCAGGTGGTGCGCCGCCGACCACATCAGCCCGCACACCGCGGCCTCGGGATCGGCGTAGCCGCGGTCGTCGATCACCTTCACCGACGCGATCCGCACGCCGGGCGCCACGCCCGTCACGCCCTTGCCGTCGTCGGCCGCGGCGATGATGCCGGCCACGTGCGTGCCGTGTACCGACGTCGTGGGCTGCCAGGCCGCCGGTCGCGGATCGGGGACGCCCGTGAGGCAACCCGCGGAGTCGGCCGGGTCCATCGCCGCGGCGAGGTCGGGGTGGCGCGGGTCGACGCCGGAGTCGAGCACGCCGACCACCACGTCGCGGCTGCCTTCGCTCACCTGATGCGCGACGGCCGCGTCGACCATCTTCATGTCCCACTGCTCACCCGACAGGTCGGCCGTGGACACCTGCGCCGGGTCGCTCAGGTGCAGCTCGGCACGCGCGGGCTGCGGCGGCACCGCGTCGCCGCTCGCGCGCTGAGTCGCCAGCCGGGTGCCTTGCGCGCTGAACGCGCGGTCGAGCCCGATATTCGACCCGAAGTCCGGATCATCCGAAGTAACGACACCGACGGCGATCTGCGGGTAGTACCCGGACGAGTGACCGCAGGCGGTTTCCACCTGCTCGCGTGCGGAGTCTTCGGAGGTGCCCCGGTCGAAGGCGACGACGTAGCGCAAGGTTCGCCCGGACGGGTGGCAGCTCGGCTCGTCCGCGCTCGCCGGGCCGGCGGCGAGGCACCCGGAGAGCGCCGCGACGAGGCACACGGCCGCGCGCAGCGGCCGCGCCAGCAGGGACACCGGACCTCCTACCGGACGCAGGAAACGCCGGGCACCCGCGCGCACGCGTGCCCGAGCCGCACGGTAACCAGGCTGGGGCGGCGGGACAAGCGGAACGGCCAAGTTCGCACCGCCCACGGCACGCCCGAGTGGCCGCGCAAGGCACCGACTACACCGGGTGCACCCCCGGGTGTGGGATACTCACGTCGACCGCCTCGACGACGGGCATCCTGCCTGCGTCGTGAGTGGTCCGGAGGAGTGCCGGACCGGCACCACTCGCGTCGCCCCCGGGAGGCCGGGCAGCTCGACGTGGTGGGGCTGGCCCGTGAGGGGTCGGAGCCAGGCCGGCGCGCCGCCGAGGAGACCTGACCGTGCCCGGTTCGCCGAACCCCGGTGGACCGCGCGGTTTGCCACGCAAGGATTCCCGCCGCTGGTCACCACCACGGCGGGCACGGAACAGAAAGGGCCCCTGCGCGGCCGCGTCATGACCGGTGAGAACCGGCAGACGCGCCCGGGGGCGGAGGAGACACATGTCGAACGCGGACACACCCGCCGATCAGACCGGCGGGAATACCGCCGCACCCGTGACCAGTCAGCTGGGGGAGCTGCCGCCGCGCATACGCGTGCACGCGCTCGCCAAGCTGCTTGGCTCCAGCAGCCGCGACCTGCTCGCCAAGCTGGCCGAGCTGGGCGAGAGCCCCCGCAGCGCGCAGTCGAGCGTGACGCGCGAGGTCGCGGTCAAGGTGGCCGAGGCGCTCGCCCCGGCCGAAGCGGCCGAGAGCGCGCCCGAGGTCACTGCGGCCACCGAGAGCACCGTGACCCCTGAGGTCGCCGAGGTCACTGAGCAGCCGGCTCAGCCCGAACCCGTCCAGGCCGAAAGCGCCGAGACCACCGAGCAGCCCGCCGAAGAGCAGGCCGCCCCCGCGCAGCGCGAGCCGCGCCGCCGCGTCCGCCGGGCCGCCGTGCCCGCGGTCGTCGTGAGCGACCCGCCCGCGGAGATCGAGGCCGAGGAGCCGGCGCAGGCCAAGCGCCCGGTGCACGTGCCGGTGTTCGCCGCGCCGTCACCGGTCTTCCTGCCGCCGGAGCCCGAGCCCGCCGGCGAGCGGCCCGCGCGCAGCCGGCCCGCGCCGGTGTTCGGCGTCGGCCCGAAGCCGGTCGCCGAGGAAGCGCCGGCCGAGGACGAGCAGGCCGAGGACACCACGGGCGAGGACACCGACGATCGCTCCGACGACGACGAAGACGGTGCAGCCGGTCGTCGCCGGCGTCGTCGCGGCCGCCGTGGCCGCGGCCGGGGCAAGGGCGGCGACGAGGGCGGCGCCGAAGACGACGAGCCCGCCGACGAGCCGGACCGCAAGCGCGGCGCGGCGAAGCAGGACGACAAGCAGGCCGACAAGCCCGAGAAGCAGGCTGACAAGTCCGACAAGGCCGACTCCGAGCAGGGCGAGCAGACCGAGTCCGAGGACTCGTCCGGCGAAGCCGATGCCGACGGCGACTCCGACGGCGAGGGCGGCAGCCGCCGCCGGCGCCGTCGCCGGCGGCGCAAGGGCGGGGACGACGACGGGTCCGACGCGACCACCGACGACCCGCCCAACACCGTCACCCACGTGCGCCAGGCGAAGGCCGAGCAGCCTGAGCGCCCGGCGCGCGACGAGGTGCGCAGCGTGCGCGGTTCCACGCGCCTGGAGGCCAAGCGCCAGCGCCGCCGCGACGGCCGCGAGGCCGGCCGCCGCCGCGCCCCGATCCTGTCGGAGGCCGAATTCCTCGCCCGCCGCGAGTCGGTGGAGCGCACGATGGTCGTCGCCGAGAAGGGCGACTCCACGCAGATCGCGGTGCTCGAGGACGGCGTGCTCGTGGAGCACTTCGTCACCTCGGCCGGTACCGGGTCGATCGTGGGCAACGTCTACCTCGGCCGCGTGCAGAACGTGCTGCCGAGCATGGAGGCCGCGTTCATCGACATCGGCCGCGGCCGCAACGCCGTGCTCTACGCCGGCGAGGTCGACTGGGACGCCGCCGGCCTGGAGGGCAAGGCCCGCAAGATCGAGCAGGCCCTGTCCACCGGCGACAGCGTGCTCGTGCAGGTCACGAAGGACCCGGTCGGGCACAAGGGCGCCAGGCTGACCACGCAGATCTCGCTGCCGGGCCGCTTCCTGGTCTACGTGCCGGCCGGCGGAGCCACGGGCATCTCGCGCAAGCTGCCGGAGAACGAGCGGCGCCGCCTCAAGGACATCCTCAAGCGGATCGTCCCCGAGGACGCGGGCGTGATCATCCGCACCGCGTCGGAGGGCATCGTCGAGGAGGAGCTCGACCGCGACGTCCGGCGCCTCAAGGTGCAGTGGGACGTCATCAAGGAGAAGGCCGACGCCGGTGCCGCCAAGAAGGGCGGCGCGCCGACCATGCTCTACGAGGAGCCCGACCTGCTGGTGAAGGTCGTGCGCGACCTGTTCACCGAGGACTTCGCCAAGCTCGAGGTGCAGGGCGGCAAGTCGTTCGACACGATTCACTCGTACGTGGAGCACGTGGCCCCGGACCTGGCCGACCGGCTCAAGCGCTACACCGGCACCGGCGACGTGTTCGCCGACCACCGGATCGACGAGCAGATCACGAAGGCGCTCGACCGCAAGGTCTGGCTGCCCTCGGGTGGTTACCTCGTCATCGACCGCACCGAGGCGATGACGGTGATCGACGTCAACACCGGCAAGTTCACCGGCTCGGGCGGCAACCTCGAGGAGACGGTGACGCGCAACAACCTGGAGTCGGCGGAGGAGATCGTCCGCCAGCTGCGGCTGCGCGACATCGGCGGCATCATCGTGATCGACTTCATCGACATGGTGCTCGAGTCCAACCGCGAGCTGGTGCTGCGCCGCCTCACCGAGTGCCTCGGCCGCGACCGCACGCGCCACCAGGTCGCCGAGGTCACGTCGCTGGGTCTGGTGCAGATGACCCGCAAGAAGATCGGCACGGGCCTGCTCGAGGCGTTCTCCACGCCGTGTGAGCACTGCAAGGGCCGCGGGGTCATCGTGTCCACCGAGCCGCAGCGCACCGGTGGTGGCGGCAACGGCGGTGGCAACAGTGGCCACAACCACGGCAACGGCGGCGGCGGCGGGGACACCAAGAGCTCCCGTCGCTCGCGCGGCCGCGGCAAGGGCGACGAGCAGCAGGCCGAGCACACCAAGGTCGCGGAGCCGACCCCGGCGCCCACGCCGGAGCAGCGCGAGTCCGTGGTGTCGGCCGTGCAGGCGATGGTGAACGCGTCGAAGGCGGCCCACAAGGGCGAGCACGAGGGCGAGCCGGAGCCGCACGTCGAGGACGAGCCGAAGCCGCTGGCCGAGGCCGTGAAGACGGTGGAGACGGCGCAGGAGACGGCGGCCCCGGCCGCCGAGACCCCCGCGCCGGCCGTCGAGGAAGCGACTCAGCCGGTTGAGACGGTTGAGAAGACCGAGGTTGCCGAGACCGCTGAGGCGGCTGCGTCGACTTCGGAGACCGAATCCGAGGTCGAGGTGCCGGCTCCGGCCACGCGCCCCACCCGGCGCCGGTCGCGCCGAGCGGCGTCACGCCCGGCGGGTCCGCCGGTGCACGCCTCGGAGCAGAGCTGAAAGACCACGTAGGGGACCCCGGTGTCCATCCACCGGGGAACCTCACGTAACCTGTAGTACGGCCTGCCACCAGAGCAGGCCGCTGCGCGAGCACTTGGACCGCCTCCGGGCGGGCCGTCCGCGCCAGCCCCCCACCCGATTGCCTAGTAGTTACAGGGCCGAGTTAATGCAGGAGACTTCCGTGTCGGCGTACGCGATCGTCAAGACCGGCGGCAAGCAGTACAAGGTGGCCGTCGGCGACGTCGTCGAGGTCGAGAAGCTCGAGGGCGAGCCGGGCACCGAGCACACCTTCCCCGCCGTGCTGTTCGTGGACGGTGGCGAGGTCACCACGGACGCCGACGCGTTGGCGAAGGTCTCGGTTACCGGCAAGGTCGTGGAGCAGACCAAGGGTCCGAAGATCCGGATCCACAAGTTCAAGAACAAGACCGGCTACCACAAGCGCCAGGGTCACCGGCAGAAGCTGACCCGCGTTGAGGTCACCGGTATCTCCAAGTAGTTCTTCGGATCTTCGTAGACTCCAGAAAGAGGCTTGAGCGATGGCTCACAAGAAGGGCGCGTCCAGCTCCCGCAACGGTCGCGATTCCAACGCCCAGCGGCTGGGCGTGAAGCGCTACGGCGGCCAGGAAGTGAACGCCGGCGAGATCCTGATCCGCCAGCGTGGCACCAAGTTCCACCCCGGCGTGAACGTCGGCCGTGGCGGCGACGACACGCTGTTCGCGCTCGCCGCCGGTGCGGTCGAGTTCGGCACCAAGCGTGGCCGCAAGACGGTCAACATCGTGCCGACCGCTGTCGAAGCCTGATCTTCCGGCTTTCGACACGCACGATCTTCTGACGAGGGGTGGAGCCGGAATATCCGGCACCACCCCTCGTTTGTCTTGTTCGTACCTTTTCTTCGCGAGTGAATAGAGGCAATGTCATGGCGTCCCGGTTCGTGGACCGAGCGGTGATCCACCTGACCGCCGGTGACGGGGGGAACGGATGTGCCTCCGTGCACCGCGAGAAGTTCAAGCCCCTCGGTGGCCCGGACGGGGGCAACGGCGGCAACGGCGGTGACGTGACGCTGGTCGTCGACCCGAACGTGCACACGCTGCTCGACTTCCACTTCCGCCCCCACGCCAAAGCGGGCAGCGGCAAGATGGGCATGGGCAGCAACCGCAACGGCGCCGCGGGCGAACCGCTGGAGATGAAGGTGCCGTCCGGCACCGTCGTCTTCACGGAGGACGGCGAGCTCGTGGCCGACCTCGTATCGCCCGGCACCACGTTCATCGCGGCCCAGGGCGGCCGCGGCGGGCTCGGCAACGCGGCGCTCGCGTCGAAGGCCCGCAAGGCCCCCGGGTTCGCGCTGCTGGGCGAGCCCGGCGAGTCGCGCAACCTGGTGCTGGAGCTGCGTTCGGTCGCCGACGTCGGCCTGCTCGGCTTCCCGAGCGCGGGCAAGTCGTCGCTGATCTCCGTGCTCTCGGCCGCGAAGCCGAAGATCGCCGACTACCCGTTCACCACGCTCGTGCCGAACCTCGGCGTGATCACCGCCGGCTCCACCGTGTTCACGATGGCCGACGTGCCGGGCCTGATCCCGGGCGCGTCGGAGGGCAAGGGCCTGGGCCTGGACTTCCTGCGCCACATCGAGCGCTGCGCCGTGCTGGTGCACGTGGTCGACTGCGCGACGCTGGAGCCGGGCCGGGACCCGGTGTCCGATGTGGACGCTCTCGAAGAGGAGCTCGCCAAGTACACCCCGGGCCTGGGCGGCAAGCTCGACGAGCGCCCGCGCGTGGTGGTGCTCAACAAGATCGACGTGCCGGAAGCCGCCGAGCTGGCGGAGTTCGTGCGGCCCGAGTTCGAGGCGCGCGGCCTGCAGGTGTTCGAGATCTCGACGGCCTCGCGCAAGGGCCTGCGGGAGCTCACCTTCGCCCTGGCGAAGGTCGTGGAGGAATACCGCGAGGCGCAGCCGGTGCTGGAGCAGCAGCGCATCGTCCTGCACCCGCTGGCCGTCGACGACAGTGGCTTCACCGTCTCTGCCGACCCGGAGGAAGAGGGCGCGTTCATCGTCCGCGGTGCCCGCCCCGAGCGCTGGATCCGGCAGACGAACTTCGCCAACGACGAGGCCGTCGGCTACCTCGCCGACCGGCTCAACCGTCTCGGCGTCGAGGACGCGCTCGCGAAGAAGGGTGCGAAGCCGGGCAGCCCGGTCACGATCGGCGACGTGCAGTTCGAGTGGGAGCCGTCGTCACCCAGCGTCGCGGTGCACCTGTCCGGACGCGGCACCGACGTACGGCTGGAGAAGAGTGACCGCGTCGGCGCGGCGGAGCGCAAGGAAGCCCGCCGGATCCGTCGTGACGGGACCGGGGAGGACGAGTCGTTCTCCCCCGAGGAGTCCGACTCGGCCTCCGCCGACCATGCGGAGGACCCCGACGACGATCTGGAGGAACTGGACCGGTGAGCGGCACGCGCGTCGAGATCGCCGAAGCCCGCAGGCTCGTCGTCAAGGTCGGTTCGTCCGCGCTGACGACCGCCGGCAACGGCCTGGACGTCGAGCGGCTCGACGCGTTGGTCGACGCCATCGCGGCGCGCGCGGCCCGCGACTGCCAGATCGTGCTCGTGTCCTCGGGTGCCATCGGCGCCGGCCTCGCGCCGCTGTCGCTGGGCAAGCGCCCGCGTGACCTCGCCACGAAGCAGGCGGCGGCGAGCGTCGGGCAGCTCGCGCTGGCCCACGCGTACGCGGAATCGTTCGGCCGGTACTCGCTCACCGTCGGCCAGGTCCTGCTGACGTCCGACGACGTGGTGCGCCGCGCGCACTACCGCAACGCGCAGCGCACGTTCTCACGGCTGCTCGCCCTCGGCGCCGTGCCCGTGGTGAACGAGAACGACACCGTGGCCACGCAGGAAATCCGCTTCGGCGACAACGACCGCCTCGCCGCCCTCGTCGCCCACCTCATCGGCGCCGACGCGCTGATCCTGCTGTCCGATGTGGACGGCCTCTACGACGGCGATCCCCGCGACGGCGCCACGCGCAAGATCGCCGAGGTGCTGAGCGAGTCCGATGTGGAGGGCATCTCCGTCGGCATGTCCTCCTCGGGCCTCGGCACCGGCGGCATGGTCTCGAAGCTCGCGGCCGCCCGCACCGCCGCGGGCGCCGGCATTCCCGTGCTGCTCGCCGCTGCCGTCGACGCCGCGGGCGCCCTCGGTGCGGCCGACGTCGGCACGGTCTTCGCGCCCGCCGACACCCGCCTGTCCGCGCGCCGCTTCTGGCTCGGCTACGCCGCCGACTCGTCCGGCCGCCTCCGTCTTGACGACGGCGCCGTGGCCGCGATCCTGCGCCGCCGCTCGCTGCTGGCGGCCGGCATCATCGGCGTGCTCGGCAAGTTCGAGGCGGGTGACGTTGTGGACCTCGTTGATGCCAAGGACGTTCCCGTCGCTCGCGGTGTGGTCGCCTTCGATGCGGGCGAGCTGCCGGATCTGATCGGCCGGTCGAGCCACGAGGTCCCCGTGGAGCACCGCCGTGAGGTCGTCCACGCGGACGATCTCGTGCCGCTGCGCCGTTAGGCCCCACCTCGACCTTGGTGGCACACCGGGTCCGAAGTGGACAGCGGTCAGCCGTTCGTCTTGGCCAGCCCCGCGGGCGTGTCGCGATCTCCCGCCACGGCGGTGTGCGGCACGGCGGCTTCGAGCCGGGCGAGGTCGGCTTCGCTGAGCGAGACGCCCGCGGCGGCCGCGTTCTCCTCCAGGTACTTCCGCCGTTTGGTGCCCGGGATCGGCACGACGCCGTGGCTCATCACCCAGGCCAGGGCGACCTGGCCCGGGGTCACGCCCTTCTCCTCGGCGAGCGCGCGAACCCGGTCCACCAGCACGAGGTTGGCCGAGATGTTCTCCGGCGAGAACCGCGGGAGCCCGCGCCGCGCGTCGCCGGGGGCGAGGTCGTCGACGCTGCGGATCGTGCCGGACAGGAAGCCGCGGCCGAGCGGCGAGAAGGCGACGAACCCGATGCCCAGCTCGTCGACGACGGCCTTCACGCCGTTGGCCAGGGCCTCCTGGCTGAACAGGGAGAACTCCGACTGCAGCGCGGTGATCGGGTGCACCGCGTGGGCGCGGCGGATCGTGGCCGGCGCCGCCTCGGACAACCCGAGGTAGCGCACCTTGCCCTCCTGCACGAGGGCGGCCATGCCGCCGACAGTGTCCTCGATCGGCGTCGCCGGGTCGACCCGGTGCAGGTACAGCAGGTCGATCCGGTCGGTCCCGAGGTGGCGAAGGGACCGTTCGACGGCCTTGCGGGCGTACTCCGCGCTTCCGTTCGGACCGTGGAAGGTGCCGTCGTCGTCGATTTCGGTGGCGAACTTGGTCGCGAGCACGAGCTCGTCGCGCCGGTGCCCGAGCGCGCGGTGGATCAGCTTCTCGTTCTCGAACGGGCCGTAGGCCTCCGCGGTGTCGATCAGCGTGATCCCGAGGTCGGCCGCGTGGCGGAGAGTGGCGATCGACTCTTCGTCGTCACGGTTCCCGTAGAACGCGCTCATCCCCATCGCGCCGAACCCCTCGGCCGAGACTTCCAGGCCTTGGCCGCCGAGTTTCCTCATCCGCATGTTCTTCGCCCCTTTGTGCTCGGCAAGCAGACCGTCGCCGACACGCTGCGCGCGCTGATGGCGCAGGCGCAGGTGGACCCCGCGTTCGGCGACCGCTTCCGTGAAGATTTCCTGCTGCGCCGGCGCGAGGTGCTGGGTCGGATCGTCGACCGCGCGGCCGGGCGCGGCGAGCTTCCCGCCGGCGTCTCCCGCGAAACCCTGATCGACGTCGTGTTCGGCACCCTCTGGTACCGCCTGCTCGCCACCCGCACGCCGGTCGGCCCGGAGCTCGCCGACGAGCTGGTGGCGCTGGTCGTCAGGGCTTGAGCGCGCGCACGATGCGGGCCAGCTGCTCCGCGTAGCCTTCGGCGAACTCGGCCGAGCCCGGATCCTGGCCGGTGAGCGCGCGGGCGACGCGCGGGAACGCGAGCGACGCGCTGGCCGCGGCCATCAGCACGAGCATCAGCGCCGCCGGGTCGACGTCGGCCGGGAAGTCGCCGGCTTCCTGACGCGCGCGGACGTAGCCGAGCTGGCGCTGGAGGAACTCGCGCTGGGCTTCGACACCGATGGCGTCCGGCTCGCCGTCGGTGAGGTTCTCCCAGAGGAACAGGCGGCCGAGGTCGGCGTCGGCGAGACCCGAGCGCACGAACTCGGCGGCGACGTCCGCCAGCTCGCGATCCGGCGCGGCGATCGTGGTGAAGCTGTCGAAGACCGGGCGGTTCAGCTCGGTGTACAGGCCTTCCTTGCCGCCGAAGTAGTACGAGATCAGCTGCTTGTTCACGCCCGCCCGCTTGGCGATCTCGCCCACGCGCGCCGCCGCGTAGCCCAAGCTGGCGAACTCCACCTTGGCCGCCTCGAGAATGCGCGCCTTCGTGCGCTCGGGGTCGCGCTGACGTTCGCGCGGCGCACGGCGGGGGCTGTTCTCGGGCACGGGATCAGCCTAGTCGATGACTCAATCATCTTTGCGGTTGACTTAATCATCCGTCCGGATAATTATGGAACAGTCCGAGAGGGGAAGACCATGAACTTGCGAGTTGCCGTCGTCGGCGGCGGGACGGGTGGCCTGTGCCTGGCCCACGGCCTCGTCCGGGCCGGCGTCGAAGTGGCGGTGTATGAGCGCAGCCGCACGCGGACCGAGCGGCTGCAGGGTTATCGCGTGCACATCGATCCGCACGGGGCGGCCGCGTTGCACGAGTGCCTGCCGTCCGACGCGTGGCAGAGATTCCTTGCGACGACGGGGGAAAGTGCCCACGAGTTCGCGTTCGTCACAGAGCAGTTGCGCGAGCTGGCCGTGATGCGCGAACCGGACGCGGCGGATCCGGCGAACGCCCACCACTCCGTGAGCCGGATTTCGCTGCACCAGGTGCTGTCCACGGGTCTCGACGGAATCCTGTGGCACGACAAGGACTTCGTGCGGTACGAGCCTGGGCCGAAGGGGGTGACGCTGCACTTCGCGGACGGCACCACAGCGGACGCCGATCTCGTCATCGGCGCGGACGGTGCGAACTCCCGGGTGCGTGCGCAGCTCCTGCCGCACGCGCGGCGGGTGGACACCGGGATCGTCGTTATCGCCGGCAAGTACCCGGTCAGCGGTGACTTCGGGCGCTTCACGGCCGGGCCAAACTACGTGCTGCCACCGCCAGGGGCCGGGATGTTCACCACGCCGCACTTGTTCCCGCAGGTGGCGGTGAACGACGAGACGGCGGCCGTCGACCCGGTACTGTTCGAGAACACCGGGAGCTACGTGATGTGGGGCTACGGCGCGCGGGCACGGCGGTTCCCCTCTGGACTGTCCGAACTGGACGGTGGTGGGCTGCGCGAGACCGTCCTGGAACTGACTCGGGGCTGGCATCCCGATCTCGTCTGCCTCGTCGAGGAGTCACCCGACGGTTCGGTGAGCCGCCTGCCGATCCTCACGTCGATTCCCGTCAAGCCGTGGGAGCCCGGCCCGGTGTCGCTGCTCGGCGACGCGGTGCACAGCATGACGCCGTTCCGCGGGATCGGGGCCAACACGGCGTTGCGCGACGCGCAGTTGTTGTGCCGCAAGCTTTCCGCGGGTGGTGACGTGCGCGTGGCCGTAGGGGAGTACGAGCGCGAGATGCGGAAGTACGGGTTCAAGGCGGTGCGCACGTCGGCGCGCAGTGCCGAGCAGTTCGTGTCGGAGAGCCGGCTCGGACGGGTGGCGACGCGGGGGATGTTCCGGGCGATGGGGGCGGTCGCGAAGCTGCGGGGTTGAGGCTCGGTGCCGCAACCCCGCAGCCGGTCAGAGCCGGCGCGGCGCTTCGATGCCGAGCAGTTCGAGGCCGAGCACGAGCGTGCGCGACGTGAGCGTGGCCAGCTGCACCCGCGAGGCCCGCAGTTCCGGCGTCTCGGCGGTGAGAACCGGGCACTGCTCGTAGAAGCGGGAGAACGTCACGGCCGTCTCGTAGAGGTACGTACACAGCTTGTGCGGCGCGTACGCGCTGGTCGCCGAGCGGAGGGCCTCGCCGAATCGCAGCAGCGTGAGGGCGAGGGCGCGTTCGGCCGGCTCGGCCAGGGTGACGGGCGCGCCAGTGCTCTGGTCCCCCGCCTTCGCGAGGATCGACTCGATCCGCGCGTGCGCGTACTGCAGGTAGACCGACGTGTTGCCGTCCTTGGCCAGCATCCGATCCCAGTCGAACACGTAGTCGCGCTCACGGTCGCCGGAGAGGTCGGCGTACTTCACCGCGCCGATGCCGACGGCGCGCGCCACCTCGCGCTGTTCGGCCTCGCTGAGCTCACTGCGTTCGGCGACGACGTCGGCGGCCTGCGCGACGGCCTCGCCGAGCAGGTCGGCGAGCTTGATCGTCTCGCCGGCGCGTGTGCGCATCACTTTGCCGTCGGCGCCGAGCACGGAGCCGAAGCCGATGTGCTCGGCGTGCACTCCGTCGAGCCAGCCCGCGGCGCGGCAGACGGCGAAGAGCATCGCGAAGTGCTGGGCCTGCGGCGTGCCGACGACGTAGAGCAGGTCGGTGGCGCCACGTTCGGTGGTCCAGTACTTCGCGGTGGCGAGGTCGGTGGCCGCGTAGCCGTAGCCACCGTCGCGCTTGCGCACGATCAGCGGCAGCCGGTCGCCTTCGCGGTTGTGGAAGCCTTCGGGGAACACGCAGACGGCGCCGTCGCTGAGCTCGGTGAGCCCGTCGGCCTCCAGCTCGTCGACGACCTTGGCGAGGTATGGGTTGTAGAAGCTCTCACCATAGATGTCTTCGTCGGTGAGGGTGATGCCGAGCAGGTGGTAGACCTCGTTGAAGTGGCGGGTGGACTCGTCGACGAGCCCCTGCCACGTGGCGAGCGTCTCGGTGTCGCCGCTCTGCAGCTTCACGACGCGCTCGCGCGAGCGGGTGGCGAACGCTTCGTCGGAGTCGAACTTCCGGCGCGCGGCTTGGTAGAACTCGTTGAGGTCGCCGATGCCGCTGGGCCCGGCGGGCGGTTCGTCGAGCAGGTGCTCGATAAGCATGCCGAACGGGGTGCCCCAGTCGCCGAGGTGGTTGTGGGGCAGCACTTCGTGGCCCGCGAAGCGAAGCAGCCGCACGATCGCGTCGCCGATCACCGACGAGCGCAAGTGGCCGACGTGCATTTCCTTGGCGACGTTGGGGCTGCTGTAGTCCAGCGCGATGCGCCGCGGTTCCGTGGCGGGCTCGACGCCGAGCCTCGGGTCGCTGCCGAGCGCGTTGACGCTGCTTTCGAGCCATCCGCGGCGGAGCACGAAGTTGAGGAAGCCGGGTCCGGCGATCTCCGGCGGCTCGGCGAGGTCGGTGATCTCGAGGTGCTCGACGATGGCCGCGGCGACTTCGCGCGGTGGGCGGCCGAGGCGTTTGCCCAGGCTCATCGCGAGGTTGCACTGGTAGTCCACGCCGTCGCGGGTCGAGACGGTGATGAGCGCGTCGGCCGGGGCGATGTCGACGTCGAGCGCGCGGTGGAGGGCGTCCACCACGCGTCGGGCGAGTTCCTCACTAACCTCGGGCTTGCGCACGGTGTCCCTCCTTCGCGTAGTCGATTCGCCGCAGCGTAGCGACTCGGCCGAAGCGGGCTCGAAGGGATTACCGCAGTTCGCTGCCCTTCGTCTCGGGGAGGCGCAGCACCACGAGGAACGCGATGGCCGCGGCGACCGCGACGTACCAGAAGAACACCGTGGCCGCGCCGGCCGCGGACAGCGCGCTGAGCACCAGCGGCGCGGTCCCGCCGAACAGCGCGACGGTGAGGTTGTACCAAGCCCCGATGCCCAGTCCGCGCAGCTCGGTGGGGAAGAGCTCGCTCATGATCGCGGGCGCGAGCGACGTCATCGCCGTGTAGAGGCCCAGCCCCACGCAGAACACCACGAGCAGCCCGCCGAGCCCGGGCCGCACGAGGAACGACAGCGGCACGATCACCAGCGCCGTCGCGCCCGACCACACGAGCAGCTGCGGCCGGCGCCCGGCGCGGTCGGCGAGAGCGCCCATCGGGTACTGCAGCGCCACGAACAGCGCGGTGGCGATCGAGAGCGCGAGGAACACGTCGACGTCGCTCGCCCCGCGAGTCTTCACGGCGAAGGAGGTGAGGGCGCTGAAGAAGGTGTAGTAGCAGAGCGTGGACAGCATCGTGAAGCCCACGAGCTGCCCGACGGCCTTGGGGTGGTGCGTCAGCGTGGTCAGCAACGGCCGCTCGACGCGCCGCGCCTGCTCCTTCTTCTGTTCGAACAGCTCGGTTTCCGCGAGGCTGCGCCGCAGCCACAGCCCGACGAGCCCCAGTACCCCGCCCAGCAGGAACGGGATCCGCCAGCCGAACGACGCGAGCTGCGCCTTGTCCATCGTCCGCGCCAGCACGAACCCCAGCACGGTCGCGATCAGCACCGCCGACCCGGTGGAGATGTAGAAGAACGACGAGTACCGCCCGCGCCTCTTCGCCGGTGCGATCTCCCCGAGGTACGCCGACGCGTTCGACACCTCGCCACCCAGCGAAATCCCCTGCGCCACCCTTGCGAGCAGCAACAGCACCGGCGCGAGCCAGCCCACCTGCGCGAACGTCGGCAGCACCCCGATCGCCACCGAACCGCCCGCCATGAGCGCGATGGTCAGGATCATCGCCGGCTTGCGCCCGTGCACGTCGGCGAACCGCCCGAGCAGCACCCCACCCAGCGGCCGGAAGAAGAACGCGAGCGCGTAGGTGGCGAACGTGTTGATCAACGCCAGCGCTTCGTTGCCGGAGGGGAAGAACGCACCCGCGAAGTAGATGCTGAACGTCGCGTAGATCGTCCAGTCGAACCACTCCAGCGCATTCCCGGCACTGGCGGCGAACAACTTCCGCACCGGCAACCGGTGCCTCGTCGCGACCTCCGCCGTCGATCCGGCCATGGCGACCTCCACGTCCCGCTCGGGTGGAAGGGCACTGTGCCAGAAATGACCGGAGATCGGTAGTTCTTCACCGACCTGAAGCGGTTCTGGTTGGACGTCTTCGCTGGTCTGGACCCGTGGTCGCGACCGTGCTCCCCGAGCCAGGAGGGTGCCGGCCAAACCGAAGGGCAACCCCGCCTTCGCGCCCACCGCCAGACCACCGCGGCTGCCGGCAGCGGTGGTGGCCGGTGGTCGTCCCGTGAGCGGCGGGGTGGTCGCCCCGTGGAGTTGCGGTTGCGGGCGGGTAGCGCCTCCGCCTGTCACCGTCGCCGCGCAGCTTGTCGGGTCGTGCGGGGCAAGAGGAGCTGGCTTATGCGAAGGGCAACACCGCCTTCGCGCCCGCCGCGAGACCTACCGGGGCTGCCAGGCAGCGGTGGTGGTCGCCCCGTGAAGTGCGGTCCGCGGTTGCGGGCGGGTAACGACTCCGCCTGTCACCGTCACCGCGCAGCTTGTCGGGTCGTGCGCGGGGTCAGGAGGTGCTGGCCAATGCGAAGGGCAACACCGCCTTCGCGCCCGCCTTGCGGAGGAGGCGGGAAGCCAGGGTCATGGTCCAGCCGGTGTCGATGACGTCGTCCACGAGGAGGATGGGGCCGGGGGTCTCCGCGATGCGGGTGGCGACGTCGGCGGGCAGGGAGAGGCGCTGCCAGAGGTCGGCGAGGCGCTGGGCGCTGTTGGCCTGCCGCGGGGGTGGGCCGGCGGAGTCCAGCGTGCCGAGGTGCTCCAGACGGCCGATGGTCGCGAGCCGCTCCGCGAGGTTCGCCACCAAGACCGGCCGGGTCGCCGACGGCACGGCCACGACGGCCGTCGGGCGCTCCGCCCACGGCCACGCCGCCAGGACCTTCACGCAGGCCTGGAACACCGAATCCGGAACCACGTCGTCCACCGCGCCCGGCCCGACGAGCTCGCGCAGCCGCGAACCCCAGCCGACGTCGGTGAGGCGGCCCAGCACCTGGCCCGGCTCGGCCTGCTCGGTGGCGGCGATGCGGCCCGACAACGGCACGTCGAGCCCCTTCATCCCGCTGGGCCACTGCTTGCGCGGCGCCACCTCGACGCCCGGCCGGTCCAGCCGTTCGCGCGTGGCGCCCACGACCTCCTCCGACACCGCGGTGTCCCAGTGCTGCCCGGTGCAGTTGTCGCAGCGGCCGCACGGCGCCGCGTCCGGGTCGTCGAGCTGGCGGCGCAGGTACTCCATGCGGCAGCCGGTGGTGGAGATGTAGCCGAGCATCGCCGACTGCTCGGCCTCGCGCGCTTTCGCGACCCGGGCGTAGCGGTCGCGGTCGTACTGCCATTCCTGGCCCGTGCTCTCCCAGCCGCCGCGCACGCGCCGGACCGCGCCGTCGACGTCGAGCACCTTCAGCACCATCTCCAGCCGCGAGCGCGACAGCTCCACGGTCGGCTCCAGCGCGGCAGTCGACAGTGGACGGTCGGCGTACGCGAGCGAGTTCAGCACCTGCGACACCCGCAGCTCGTCGGGGAATGCCAGCGAGCCGAAGTACGCCCAGATCGCCTTGTCCTCGCGGCCCGGCAGCAGCACGACCTCCGCGCGCTCCACACCACGGCCCGCGCGCCCGACCTGCTGGTAGTAGGCGATCGGCGACGACGGCGCACCCAGGTGCACCACGAACCCGAGGTCCGGCTTGTCGAAGCCCATCCCGAGCGCCGATGTGGCCACGAGCGCCTTGACCCGGTTGGCCAGCAGGTCGTCTTCCGCTGCCTGGCGGTCGGCCGGGTCGGTCTTGCCCGTGTACGCCGCCACCGGGTAGCCGCGCTCGCCGAGCAGCGCCGCGACGTCGTGGGCCGCCGCGACCGTGAGCGTGTAGATGATGCCGGACCCGGGCAGCTCGGCCAGGTTCTCGGCGAGCCACGCCAGGCGCGCCTGGTCGGTCGGAAGTTCGGCCACGGCCAGCCGCAGGCTCTCGCGGTCGAGCGGACCGCGCAGCACGAGCGTGTCGCCGCCGGTGCCGATGCCCAGCTGGTCGGCGACGTCGGTGGCCACGCGGTCGTTGGCCGTCGCCGTCGTGGCCAGCACCGGCACGCCGTCGGGCAGGTCGCCCAGCAGCGTGCGCAGCCGGCGGTAGTCGGGCCGGAAGTCGTGGCCCCAGTCCGAGATGCAGTGCGCCTCGTCGACCACGAGCAGCCCGGCGCTCGCGGTGAGCTTCGGCAGCACGGCGTCGCGGAAATCGGGGTTGTTGAGCCGTTCGGGGCTCACCAGGAGCACGTCGACGTCGCCGGCGACGACCGACGCCTGCACCTGGTCCCACTCCTGCGCGTTGGCCGAGTTGATCGTGGCCGCGTGAATCCCGGCGCGCGCGGCCGCCGAGATCTGGTTGCGCATGAGCGCGAGCAGGGGCGAGACGATGACGGTCGGACCGGCGCCTTGCTCGCGGAGCAGGGCCGTGGCCAGGAAGTACACGGCCGACTTGCCCCACCCGGTGCGCTGCACGACGAGCGCGCGCCGGTGGTGGGCGACGAGGGCCTCGATCGCCGTCCACTGGTCTTCGCGCAGGGTCGCGGTTTCGCCGGCGAGCGACCGCAGCAGGGCCTCGGCACGCTCGCGAAGGGCTTCGGTGGTGTCCACGTCCCCGGTCTACCCCATGCGGCCGACAGAACGGGAGCCGGACGGGGCGCGAACGGACCACTCACGACCGAATACGCACAGTTATGTGATTCAAGTCACAATCAAGACTCGCGTAAGGCATTCGGCATTCCCGGCTCTCCTCGGCAACCGGTGCCTCTCGGGGGAGGTGACCGGTCGCCCGGCGATGCCCCCTTGACTGCCGGAGCGTGGCGCGCGGGCCCGGCCTCCTCCTGGGGAGCGGGAAGGCCGGGTTCGCGCGTTGCCAATCCGGCCGAAAGAAGGCGGGCACCCGACCGGACGCTTCCGCGCCCGGCAACTGTTCCCGCCGTGGCTGTGGCCGGGTTGGTAACGAGCAGCACAGCACGCACATCGCAGCCCGGATGGGCAGGTCTCGCGCGCCCGCGCGTATTAGGCTCACCGGCTATGTCACCACGCCGGATCGGGGTCATGGGCGGCACGTTCGACCCCGTGCACCACGGTCACCTCGTCGCGGCCAGCGAGGTCCAGTCGCGCTTCGCGCTGGACGAGGTCATCTTCGTCCCGACCGGGCAGCCGTGGCAGAAGTCCGAGCGCGTCGTGACCCGCGCCGAGGACCGCTACCTGATGACAGTGATCGCCACCGCGTCCAACCCGGTGTTCTCCGTGAGCCGTGTCGACATCGACCGCGGCGGCCAGACCTACACCGTCGACACGTTGCGGGACCTGCACGAGGAGTACCCCGACGACCAGCTGTTCTTCATCACCGGCGCCGACGCGCTGGAGCAGATCCTCACCTGGCACAAGGCCGACGAGCTGTTCGACTTCGCGCACTTCATCGGCGTCACGCGCCCCGGCTACCGCCTCAACTCCCACCACCTGCCGAGCGGCAAGGTCAGCCTCGTCGAGGTCACGGCGATGGCGATCTCGTCCACCGCGTGCCGCGAGCGGGTGGAGCGCGGCGAGCCCGTCTGGTACCTCGTGCCCGACGGCGTGGTCCGCTACATCGCCAAGAAGGACCTGTACCGCAAAGACCGAGGTGAGTGACCGGGTACCCTCGTCCGGGCGTACCCCGAACCCTGAAGGAGCACTGTGGCAGCGACGTCCGAGGCACGAGAGCTGGCCGTCGCGGCCGCGCACGCGGCAGCCGACAAGCTGGCCAGCGACGTGGTCGTGCTGGACGTGTCCGACCAGCTCGTGATCACCGACGCTTTCGTGATCGCGTCCGCGGCCAACGAGCGGCAGGTCGGTGCGATCGTCGACAACGTCGAGGAGAAGCTGCGCATCGGCGGGCACAAGCCGGTCCGCCGCGAAGGTGCCCGCGAGGGCCGCTGGGTGCTATTGGACTACGTCGATGTCGTCGTCCACGTGCAGCACCAGGAAGAGCGCTCGTTCTACGGCCTGGAGCGGCTGTGGAAGGACTGCCCGCGCATCGAGGTCGAAGGGCTCGAGCCCGCCGCCGCGGCCGATCGCGACGCCGCCGCGGACAGCGCGGACGGTCTGGACGCGTGAGCCTGAAGCGGCTGCTGCTCTGGCGGCACGGCGAAACGGACTACAACGCCGCCGGTCGCATGCAGGGACACCTCGACTCCGCGCTGACCCCGGTCGGCTGGAACCAGGCGCGCTTCGCCGTTCCCGCGCTCGCGCGGTTCTCGCCCGATCTGGTGATCGCGTCGGACCTGCACCGCGCGACCGACACGGCCACCGTGCTCACCGAAGCGATCGGCGTGCCGCTGCGCATCGACAAGCGGCTGCGCGAGACGCACCTGGGCGAGTGGCAGGGCATGACCGGCCCCGAGGTCGACGCCGCGTACCCCGGTGAGCGCGACAAGTGGCGCACCGACGCCGCGTGGGCGCCGCCGGGCGGAGAGTCCCGAGTGGACGTCGCCGGGCGCGCGGGCGAGGTCGTGAACGACCTGCTGCAGCCGAATTCCGACGCCGGCGAGTCGGTGCTGCTCGCGTCGCACGGTGGTCTGATCGTGGCGCTCACGGCGAAGCTGCTTGGCCTGCCGATCGAGATCTGGCCGTCGCTCGGCGGGATCATGAACTGCCACTGGGTGGAGCTCGGCCGCCGCGATGGCGCCTGGCGGCTGTATGCGTACAACGCGGGGATCACCGGCTGATCGATGGGCCCGCACCTGCTCGTCTTCGGTGATTCGCTGAGCTTCCACGGACCCGTCGGTCCCTGTGCCGCCGACGAACCACGCCTGTGGCCCAACGTCGCGGCCACCGCGCTCGACGGGCGCGCCGACGTGGTCGCCGGCATCGGCTGGACCGCGCGCGACGTGTGGTGGTCCCTCACCGGTGACCCCCGGGTGTGGGCCGATCTGCACCACGTGGACGCTGTCGTGCTGGCGATCGGCAGCATGGACACGCTCCCGTCGCCGCTGCCGACGTACCTCCGCACCGGCTTGCGTTACCTCCGTCCCGGCGGCGTGCGCCGCGTCGTGCGCGGCGCGTATCTGGCCGCGCAGCCGCGGTTGTCCGTCGTGTTGCAGGGCCGGCCCACGGTGCTGCCCGCGAAGCTGACCGTGCACTACCTCGACCTCGCTGTGGAGGCGTTGCGCGTGTTGCGGCCCGAGCTGCCGATCTTCGGGATGCTGCCGTCGGTGCACCGCGCCGACGCGTACGGCCGCGTCCACACCGCCCGGCCCGCCGCGGCCGCCGCGATGGCCGCGTGGGGCGCGCGCCTGGACGTGCCGCTGCTCGATCTCCCCGCCGTCGTGGGTGATCACGTGCTCGGCGGCGAGGGCAACCCCGACGGCATGCACTGGGGCTGGCCGGGCCACGAAGCAGTCGGCACGGCCATGGCGAAGCTGATGACACCGGCTTTGCGCCCCGGCCACGTAGGCTGACGGCGTGTCGGTCGCCGTGGTCACGGACTCCACCGCCCATCTGCCGGAGGGCTTCGCCGACCGGCACTCGGTGCGCGTGGTGCCCCTGCACGTCCTCGTCGACGGTGCCGTCTCCTACGACGGCACCGAGATGGGCCCCGCCGCGCTCGCGGAAGCGCTGGGGGAGCGCAAAATCGTCACCACGTCACGGCCCACGCCCGCCGAGTTCGCGACCGTCTTCCGGGCCGCGCTCGACGACGGCGCCGAGTCCGTGGTGTCGGTGCACCTGTCCAAACAGCTCTCCGGCACGTGGGAAGCCGCCGTGCTCGCCGCCCAGGAGGTCGGTCCGGACCTCGTGCGCGTGGTCGACTCGCGCACCACGGCCATGGGGCTCGGGTTCGCCGCGCTGCACGCCGCGGTGGCCGCCACCGCGGGCAAATCGGCGGTCGACGTCGAGGCGGCCGCGGTCGACGCCGCCGGGCGCTCGTCCACGCTCTTCGTGGTCGAGACGCTCGAGCACCTGCGCCGTGGTGGCCGCATCGGGCCGGCCGCGGCGCTGCTGGGCACGGCGCTCGCGGTGAAGCCGGTGTTGCACATGTCCGAAGGGCGCATCCTTCCGCTGGAAAAGGTCCGGACCATGAACCGGGCCATGGCGCGGCTGGTCGAGCTCGCGGTGAAGGCGGCCGGCGAAGGCCCGGTCGAGCTCGCCGTGCACCACCTCGCCTCGCCGGAACGAGCCGTCGAGCTGGCCAACCGCCTGGAGGAAGTCGTGCCCGGCTGCGCCGGCGGCTGCGTGGTGTCGGAGCTGGGCGCCGTGATCGGCGCGCACACCGGACCGGGTGTGCTCGGGGTGGTCGTGCAGCGCGAGAGGTGATCCTCCTTGGCCGGTAAGGGTTTCAGCCCTTGCCGGTGGTGAAGCCCGCGAGGAACAGCTCCAGCCACCGCGCCCGCACAGCCGGCTCGACGTCCGTCGGCGCCGTGAGGATGAGCAGGTAGAAGTCGTTGGCGGTCACGTCCTCACGCAGCCTGCCGTCGCGCTGGGCGGCCTTGATCATCCGCGTCGTGGCCGCACGGCTGCGGCTCTCCTGTTCGGGCGTGAGGTACTCCGCCCCGACGTTCTGCGCCGCGGCCTTCACCGCCCGGTCCTCGGCCGCCGCCTCGACGATGTGGCTGACCAGCGCCGAGATCTCGCTCATCGCGTCGGCCCCGCCGGCCACCCGTTCCGCCGCCGCCTCGATGGCCTCGGTGATCAGTTGGCTGTGCTCGCCGATCACCGCCGTGACGAGGTCGGTTTTCGTCGGGAAGTGCCGGTACAACGTGCCCACGGCGACCCCCGCGGCCTCGGCGATCGTGTCCATCGGGACGTCGGGGCCGAGCCGGGTGATCTGCTCCCGCGCCGCGTCGAGGATCTTCGTGCGGTTTCGCACCGCGTCGGCGCGCAGCGGGCGGGACGGCTCCATCGGCTCTCCGTGGTCAGCTCGCGAGGGCCCTCATGATCAGGGTGTCGAAAGCGCGGTCGGGCAGGACGCGGCGCAGGAAAATCAAGGGCTTCGCGCCGAAACCCGCAGCGTAACGTGTGCGCGGGCGCCGAGCGGTCGCAGCCTTGGCGACGGTTTTCGCGATCACGGACGGCCGAGACATCATCCGCGCGTTGATGCCCGAGTTCATGCCCTTCGCCAGCTTCCCGGCCAGGTCCGAATACGCGCCCTCGCCGGAGACCTCCGTCATGTGGTCCACGGCGATGCTGCCCCACTCCGTCGCGATCCCTCCGGGCTCGACCACGACCACGTCGATCCCGAACCGCCGCACCTCCATCCGCAGCGAGTCGGAGAACCCCTCCAAGGCGAACTTCGTGCCGTGGTACCAGGCGCCCAGCGGGGTGTAGATCTTGCCGCCCATCGAGGAGATGTTCACGATCCGGCCCGAGCGTTGTGCTCGCATCACCGGCAGCACGAGTTGGATCAGCCGCGCGGCCCCGAACACGTTCACCTCGAACTGGTAGCGCGCCTCCGACAAGGGCACGTCTTCGACCGCGCCATATGAGCCGTAGCCGGCGTTGTTCACCAGCAGATCGATCCGCCCGGACTCGGCGACGATCGCCGCCACGGCCTTCCCCACGGACTCCACGTCCGTCACGTCCAGCGCGATCGTCCGCACCCCGCGTTCGGCGAGGTCCGCCATCCGCTCCACCCTTCGCGCGGCGCCATAGACCGTGTAGCCACGCTCCAGCAGCTCTCGCGCGGTGGACTCTCCGATACCCGACGACGCGCCCGTGACCAGGGCGACCTTGGGAGCCATGACCGTCACCTCCTGAAAGTGAACCAGGACTCAGGTTTATCATGAGTCATCGTTCACTTTCAACCGCGTGGATTTCACCAGGGTTGTTTTCGGCCGTGTCATCGTCGACGGCGGCGAACGAGTGGTGCTCGTGCGTCACCACCCAGCGGCCCTGGTCCTTGCGCAGGCCGATGGTCAGCCGAAGGTGATGGCCCGGTGGATCGGCGGGGGTGCCGCAGCGCAGGAGCGCCCAGGCGAACGCCACGTCGTCGCTCGCGGTCACGTCGAGCTCCAGGATGGTGAACGTCGCGCCTTCCGCTTGCCAGACGAAGAACGGTGGCCAGGTCTCGCGGTACGCGTCGATCCCGCGGACACCTTCGTGGGGCGGCGGGACGTCGAACATCACGATGCCGTCGGAGTGGTCGGCGAGGACGCCGTCGAGATTTCCCGTGTGGACGGCAGTGGCCCAGTTTTCGATCAGGGCGCGGATTTCGGCTTCGTTCGTCATGGTGGGTCCTTCCCGCGGAGCGCTGTCGAGGGCGGCGATGGGCGTCAGCATCGCACCGCGGGCCGACCGGAACCGGCGTTCAGCGGTCGCGGAGGCCGAGTTGTCCACAAGGGGGCAGTTATCCACAGGTCGGCGGATTCGGCCTGGTGGTTGGAGTCGATCAACGCCTAGCGTCGCACGTGTGTTCGAGCAGACCGCCCGTGATCCGGGCACTCCCGTGAACGCCAGGCTCGCCTGGCTGGCCGACCAGCTGGCGGCGGGCCCACGCACCGTCGGGCCTGGCGGCCGGCTGGTCCGGCGCTGGCTGCCCGGCGGCGCCGACCCGGCCCACCCGGGTCTGCCCGGCGTACTGAAAAGTCCCCGGGTCCTCGTCGTACTGGGGCTGGTGGTCGTGGCTGTGCTGATCGCCGCGGGCTTCGCGGTGTTCAGCGGCTCGCCCGAGATGGAGGTGGCGCCGTCGCTGCCGAGCGCGAAGGCGCACCCTTCCGTCGCGTCCTCGGTGCCCTCGGCGTCCGCGAAGCTGGTGATCAGCGTGATCGGCCACGTCCGCGCGCCCGGCCTCGTCACGGTTCCAGCCGGCTCGCGTGTGGCCGACGCGGTGCGGGCCGCCGGTGGCGCGGACCCCGGCACTGATCTCTCCAGCCTGAACCTCGCGCGCAAACTCACCGATGGCGAGCAGCTCGCCGTCGGCATCACGGTCGCGTCCTCGGCCCCGGCCGGTGCCGGCGCGGCTCCGGGCAAGCTCGACCTCAACTCGGCCACCCCCGAACAACTCGACACCCTGCCCGGCGTCGGCGAGGTCACCGCCGGCCGCATCATCGACTGGCGCACGCAGCACGGCGGCTTCTCCAGCGTCGAACAACTTCGCGACGTCGAAGGCATCGGCGAAAGCAAGTTCGAGAAGTTGCGCGAGCAGGTGACGGTCGGATGATGCTCGTCCAGCCGGAAGGCGCGCCGTCGTGGCGCGATCACGATCTGCGGCTCGTCCCAGCAGCGCTGGCGGCGTGGGGCGGCACCCTGGCGGGACTGCGGCTCGGGTGGTGGGCGGCCGAGGTTTTCGGCGTGATGGCAGCGGTTTTGTCGGCCGTGTTGCTCGCGAGGCGGCGTGGGCGGTGGCTCGGAGCCGCCGGCGCGCTGCTGGTCTTGGGGCTCGTCGTGGCGCTGCCGACGGCGTGGCGCATCCGGGGAGCGGAGCAGGACGCGCTCGGCCAAGCCGCAGCGCACGGGGTGACCGCCACGCTCCGCGTCGAGGTCACCGAGCGGCCGCGGCCGATCCACAGCGCGGGCTACGCCGATCAGCAGGCGGGTACGCGATCGGTCGCCATCGACGCCCGGGTGGAATCGGCCACTGTGGACGGCCGGGCGGTGGGGTCCACCGGCCGGGTCCTGCTGCTCGCGCCGGTGGCGGGGTGGGGCGATCTGTTGCCGGGCCAGGAGGTCACGGCGTCGGGGCGCCTGGCGCCGGCACGCGGGGGTGAACTGACGGCGGCGGTCGTCTACCTGCAGGGCGCTCCGGTCGGGGTCACGCGGGCGCCGTGGTGGCAGCGGGCGGCCGCGGCGTTGCGGGCGGGGCTGCACGAGTTGTGCGCGGTGTTGCCGGAGGAGCCGGCGGGGTTGCTGCCCGGACTGGTGTTGGGCGACACGAGTGCGTTGCCCGAGCAGGTCGAGCAGGAGTTCACGGAGTCGGGGCTCACGCACTTGATGGCTGTGAGCGGCGGGAACGTGGCGATCATCTGTGGCGCGGTGTTGCTGTTGTGCCGGTTGCTCCGCATCGGGCCCCGGGTGTCGGCTGTCGCGGCCGGATTGTGTCTGGGCGGCTTCCTGATTCTCGTCGGTCCGGCGCCGAGTGTGTTGCGGGCCGGGGTGATGGGCGGGGTGGCGCTGCTGGCGCTGGCGTTGGGCCGTCGTGGATCCGCGTTGCCGGCGCTGGGGTTCTCGGTGTGCGTGCTCGTCGCGTGGGATCCGGTGATGGCGGCGGACTTCGGGTTCGCGTTGTCGGTGTTCGCGACAGCGGGCCTGGTGCTGCTGGCGCCGCGATGGGCGGATTCGTTGATACGCCGGGGGATTCCGCCGGGGTACGCCGAGGGGATCGCGGTGCCGCTGGCGGCGTTCGTGGTCACCGCGCCGGTGATCGCGGGCATGGCGGGCACGGTGAGTCTCGTCTCGGTGGTGACCAACGTGCTGGCGGCGCCCGTCGTCGCGCCGGTCACGGTGCTCGGGGTGCTGGCCACGGTGGTCGGGCCGTGGTGGCCCGGGGCCGGGCACGTGCTGGTGCACCTGGCCGATCCGGAGGCTCGCTGGCTGATCACGGTCGCGCGGCACGGGGCCCGTGCGCCGGGTGCGGTGCTCACGTGGCCGGGTGGCTGGTGGGGTGGGGTGTGCGCGGCCGGGGTGCTGGTCATGGTGGTGGTCGCGTTCCGGTTCCGGCGCGCCCGGCTGCTGGTGGCGATGGGGCTGGTGGCGGTGCTGCTGATCGTGGTGCCGCCGCGGGTGCTCTCGCCCGGCTGGCCGCCGAAGGGCTGGGCGATGGTCGAGTGCGACGTCGGCCAGGGCGACGCCGTGGTGCTGGCCACGGCAGAGCCCGGGCGCGCGGTGGTCGTGGACACCGGGCCCGAGCCGGGGCCGGTGGACGAGTGCCTGCGGCGGCTCGGCGTGGAGCGGATCCCGCTACTGGTGCTCAGCCACCTGCACGCCGACCACATCGGCGGGCTGTCGTCGGTGTTCGACGGCCGGGCCGTGGGGGCGATCGCCGTCGGGCCCGGGCGGGCGCCGGCGTGGGCGTGGCAGCAGGTGTCGCAGGAGGCGGCGACGCACCACGTTCCGCTGCTGGAGCTCAGCGATGGGCAGCGGCTCGACTGGCCGGGGCTGTCGCTGGACGTGCTCGGGCCGCGCTACGTCACGGCACGGGCGGCCGCCCTGCAGGACGGCACGATGATCAACAACAGTTCCGTGGTGCTCCGCGCGACCACGGCGGCGGGGAGGGTGCTGCTGACCGGAGACGTGGAACTGGCCGCGCAGGCCGACTTGCTGGCCGAGGGGGTGGATCTGCACGCCGACGTGCTGAAGGTTCCCCACCACGGCTCGCGCTACTCGTTGCCTCAGTTCCTCGAGGCCGTGGGCGCGCGGGCGGCGATGATCAGCGTGGGCGCGGGCAACAGCTACGGGCACCCGGCGAAGTCCACAGTGGACGTGCTGGGCGCGTTGGGTGTGCTCGTGACGCGGACCGATGTGGACGGCGACACGGCCGTGCTGCCCGGTGACGGCGGACCTGCGGTGGCGCGCCGGGGTGAGCCGCGCGGACCGCCCCGGTAGGGGAGCGGCCCGCGGGCCCGGCGGTCAGAGGCCGAGGGCCTTGCTCACGGCTTCGGCCGACGGCGGCACGGTGGCCTTGGGGCCGATGCGGCCTTCGACGGCGTCGAGCGTCTTGAGGCCGTCGCCGGTGATGAGCAGCACGGTCTCGGCGTCGGGGTCGATCTTGCCGGCCTCGATGAGCTTCTTGGCGGTCGCGACGGTGACGCCGCCCGCGGTCTCGGTGAAGATGCCCTCGGTGCGCGCGAGCAGCCGGATGCCCTCGACGACCTCCTCGTCGCTCACGTCCTCGATCGCGCCGCCGGTGCGGTTGACGACGTCGAGCACGTAGGGGCCGTCGGCGGGGTTGCCGATCGCGAGCGAGCGGGCGATGGTGTCGGGCTTCACGGGCTGGACCACGTCGTGGCCGGCGCGGAACGCGGCCGAGACGGGGGAGCAGCCGGTGGCCTGCGCGCCGAAGACCTTGTAGGGGCTGGCTTCCACGAGGCCGAGCTGGCCGAGCTCGCGGAAACCCTTGTCCACCTTGGTCAGCTGCGAACCCGACGCGATCGGTACCACGATCTGCTCCGGCAGGCGCCAGCCGAGCTGCTCGGCGACCTCGTAGCCGAGCGTCTTGGAGCCTTCGGAGTAGTAGGGGCGCACGTTGACGTTGACGAACGCCCACGTCGGGTGCTCGCCGGCCAGCTCGGTGGCGAGGCGGTTGACGTCGTCGTAGTTGCCGTCGACGGCGATCAGGTCACCGTCGTAGACGGCGGTGGTGAGGATCTTGGCGCGTTCGAGCGACTTCGGGATCAGCACGACCGACCGCCAGCCGGCGCGGGCCGCGGCGGCGGCCGTCGCGTTGGCCAGGTTGCCGGTCGAGGGACACGCGAGGACCTCGAAGCCGAACTCGCGGGCCGCGGCCAGCGCGACGGCGACCACACGGTCCTTGAAGGAGTGCGTGGGGTTGCCGGTGTCGTCCTTGACCCACAGGGACTTCAGGCCCAGCGCTTTGGCGAGGCGGTCGGCCTTCACCAGGCGCGTGGCGCCGGGTTCGGTGTTCGGGATCTCCTCGACGGTCGAGGGGACGGGAAGGAGCTTCTTGTAGCGCCAGATGTTCTTGGGGCCGGCCTCGATGTCTTCGCGGCGCACGCGGCCGAAGTCGTAGGCAACCTCGAGTGGCGAGAAGTCCTCGGCGGAGACGAACTCCGGGGCGAGCGGCTGCCGGTGGCCCTCTTCCTTCGAAACCAGTTCGACTGCCGGACCGAGGTCCAGGGTCTTCTTGGTGGAGGTCGTGCCGAGGGTAACGGTCATCGCGAGGTTCCTTTCCTCATCTGCCCCGCAAAAGCGGGCCGGAATTGGCACCGTGGTCGTCAGCTATCCCGCAAATTCGGGAAGACAGGCTGTACGCCGGTTGCCGGGGCTTCGTCGGGCCGTTCCCTCTGCCCCTCTGGATGAGCGGTGTTCAGTTGTCGGCGCGCCGCTGTGAATCTGGTGGAGTGTGAATCTGGTGGAGCTGGGCGCTGCCTCGGGTACACCGTACGACATGGCGATCACCTCGTGCCACGGTGGCGGCGCAGATCACCGCGGCGGGCGCGTGGCCGAGCGGGTGAGAGGATGGCGGGGTGACCACCGCACCCGCGCCGCTCCACCTCGTCCTCGGTGAGGAAGAACTGCTCATCGAGCGGGCTGTCCGCTCGTCGCTGGATGCCGCGCGGGCCGTGGACTCGACGGCCGAGATGACGCGCAACCGGGTGTCCGAACTCACACCGCCCGTGCTCGCCGAGCTGGTGAGTCCCTCGCTGTTCAGCGAGGGACGGGTCATCGTGCTCGACTCGGCGCAGGACATCTCGCAGGAGCTGGCGGACGCGGTGATGGCCTACCTCAAGGCGCCCGCCGACGGGATCGTGCTCGTGGTCGTGCACAACGGCGGCGGCCGCAGCAAGGCGGCCAAGGCGCTGCCCGCGGCGCTGAAAAAGGCGGGCGCGGAGATCACCGAGTGCCCGAAGCTGACGAAGCCCGCCGATCGGGAGTCGTTCGTGCGCAACGAGGTGCGCCGCGTCGGCGGCAAGATCGATGCGGCGGGGGTGATGGCGCTGATGGACACCGTCGGCTCCGACCTGCGCGAGCTGTCCTCCGCGGCGACGCAGCTCGTCGCCGACACCGGTGGCGTGGTCGACGAGCAGGCCGTGCGCCGCTACCACACCGGCCGCGCCGACGTGACCGGCTTCGCCGTGGCGGAGAAGGCCGTGGGCGGCGACCGCGCGGCGGCCCTGGAGTCGCTGCGCTGGGCCATGCAGCTGGGCGTGCCGCACGTCCTGGTCGCCGACGCCCTCGCGGACGCGGTGCGCACGATCGCCCGCGTGTCCGCCGCGGGCCGCGGCAACCCGAACCAGATGGCCGGCGAGCTGGGCATGCCGCCGTGGAAGATCCGCAAGGCGCAGGGCCAGTCACGCGGCTGGGGCCAGGACGGCCTCGCCACCGCGATGCGCGTGGTCGCCCGCCTGAACGCCGAGGTCAAGGGCGTGGCGGCCGACGCCGACTACGCCCTGGAACGCGCGGTCGTCGAGGTCGTCGCCGCCAAGGGTGAACGCTGACGCTGCTCGGCGGGCAGGGCTCGGGCCACCGGCACAGGGCCTGAGGCACAGCAGCCGCGAGATGGCCGGGCGGGACCGCTGGTCGGGTGTGCAGACTTCGCAACAGCCACCGCCGGCCGATCGACCGTGGCCGGGTTTTCTCAACGCAAAGGCACGCTGCTCACGGGGAGCGGGAGAGCGGGAGAGCGCACGAAAAAGCCCGGCGACCAGTCGGTCACCGGGCCCTTTCAGGACTGGCAGGGTGCTGCGATCAGCTCAGAGCTGGTTCGCGCGCTTCGCGAGAGCCGACTTCTTGTTGGCGGCCTGGTTGGCGTGGATGACGCCCTTGGTGACAGCCTTGTCGAGCTTGCGGGCGGCGTCGCGCTGGAGTTCGAGGGCCTTGGTCTTGTCGCCGGAGTCGGCGGCCTCACGGAACTTGCGGATCGCGGTCTTCACCGAGGAGCGGATCGCCAGGTTGCGCTGACGGGCCTTCTCGTTGGTGGTGATGCGCTTGATCTGGGACTTGATGTTGGCCATGAAGGCGTCCTGCTTTCGTCTCGGTGAAGGTCGCTGCCGCGTCGAAGTGGCTCCGGGCGCCTGGCGTGAAGACAGACGCGGCCGGGTTTCCTCCCTGACGGAATGCCGCACGGCAACGACGAGAAAGCCTAACAGGCCTGCTCGCGGGCCCCTCGAGCGGCCCGGAGTGATCGGTTCGGTTACGGTGAGGACCGTAGTGCCTAGGGTTCCGCTGCCGGCCCGCCGCACCAAAGCAAGACAAGACGCAAGACAACCAGGGCCGGCGGGACAGGTCCGAGCGGCACCATCGGTGCGGCCCGGCGCCCGCCGTTCATCTGACGGGACAAAAGCCTGGAGGACCCGGCCTTCCGCGTGCGCGGAAGATCCGAAGGGGTCCGGTGAACACCACAGCTCTGTCGTTCGTCCTCATCGCCGCCGTCGTGCACGCGGGGTGGAACCTCGCCGCGAAGCGCGTCACCTTCGGCGGGCCGCGGTTCGTGTGGCTGTACTACACCGTCTCCGCCGTGGTGCTGCTTCCCGTGGTCATCACGGCACTCCTGGTCGAACACGAACGTCCACAGTGGACGTGGCTGCTCGCTGCCGGGGTGACGGCCGTGCTGCACGTGGCGTACGGCACGGTGCTGCAGCGCGGGTACGCCGTCGGCGACCTGTCGATCGTCTACCCGCTCGCGCGCGGCACCGGGCCGCTGCTGTCGGTGCTGGCGGCGGTACTCGTGCTGCACGAGCACCCCGGCGTGCTGGGCCTGATCGGGGCGTTCCTGGTGGTGGCGGGCGTGCTGGTGATCAGCCTCGGCGGTAGCGAGGCCGACGTCAAAGCGCGCCGCGCCGGTGTGTTCTACGGCGTGCTCACCGGCGCGACCATCGCGGCCTACACGCTCTGGGACGCCCACTCCGTGACGACGCTCGCGGTGCCGCCCCTCGTGTACTTCGGCGGCGGCGCGCTGGTGCAGAGCGTGCTGCTGGCGCCCGCGGCCCTGCGCGCCCGCGCCGAGGTGGCGAAGCTGTGGCGCGAGCACCGCAAAGAGACGCTGATCGTCGGGATCGCCTCGCCCGCGGCGTACCTGCTGGTGCTGTACGCGCTGCGGATGGCGCCGGTCAGCCTGGTCGCGCCGGCGCGGGAGCTGTCGATCGTGCTGGGCGGGCTCGCGGCGTGGTTCGTGCTCGGTGAGCGGAACGCGGCGCGCCGGTTGGTGGGCTCGCTGGTGGTGCTGGCCGGGATCGTCGCGATTGCGGTGGCCTGAGCCACTCGGGTAGGCAGGACGTATGGACGTACTGAGCAGCCGGGTGCTGATCCACCCGCGCGACCTGGAGGCCTCGACCGCGTTCTACCGGGACACGCTCGGGCTGGCGATCCAGCGCGAGTTCCCCGGTGGCACGGTCTTCTTCGCGGGCGGCGGTTCGATCGAGGTCGTGGGCAGCAACGACGCCACGCCCTCGGCGGCCGTCGACCTCTGGCTGCAGGTCCGCGACCTGCCGGCGACGCTCGAGGAGCTGGCCGCGCGCGGCGTCACGCCGGTCCGCGGGGCGCGCCGCGAGCCGTGGGGGCTGGACGAGGCCTGGATCACCGACCCGGACGGCCTGCGCATCGTCCTGGTGCAGGTGCCGCCCGACCACCCGCT
Source organism: Amycolatopsis sp. NPDC051373 (assembly GCF_040689465.1). Taxonomy (NCBI): domain Bacteria; kingdom Bacillati; phylum Actinomycetota; class Actinomycetes; order Pseudonocardiales; family Pseudonocardiaceae; genus Amycolatopsis; species Amycolatopsis sp. NPDC051373. The sequence goes on from NZ_JBFBAE010000026.1 coordinate 145,540, forward strand.
GCGGACGGACTCGCGCTAGGGCTTGCGGGCCCGCAGCTGCGCCGCCAGGGCCGCGAAGCCCGGGGGCTCCCAGGTCCACGTCTGGAGGTCGGTGAAGCCCGCTGCGGTGACCTCGGCGCCCAGGTCGTGCCGGGGAACCGGCAGCCACTTCTCGTGCGCGGACAGCAGCAGCCGGCCGCCGGGGCGCAGCACGCGGAACAGCTCGGCGAAGCCCGCCGCGCGGTCGTCCCAGAGCTGGACGTTGTTGACACTCAGCACGACGTCCACGGAAGCGTCGGCACAGCCGGTCGTAGCGGCGGTGCCGTCGCGCAGCTTCACGCGGTCGCCGCAGCGTTCGCGGCACAGGGCGCGCATCTCGGCGGAGGGCTCGACGCCGACGACCTCGCCCGCCAGGCGGCTCGCGGCGTCGAGCCCGACGCCCGGGCCGGGGCCCACGACCAGCACGGTTTCATCGGGTTCCAGTCGCGCCAGGTCCACGAGCCGCTGCTCGGTGGCGGCGTTGCCGCGCGACATCAGCCGGCCGCCGACGCGGCCCAGCAGGCCGCTGGGGTGGCCGAACGCCCGGTCGAGCGCGGTGTCGAAGGTCCCCGGGGGAGGGTGTGGAGTGCTCATCCTTCGAGGTCACCACCAGCCCGGCGCGCTCGCATCGGGGATGACCCCCAACCGCACCCGGAGGTCCATGGGACGATAGGAAGCGGCCACCCCCGACCTTTCCCGAGGACCACACGAGTGACAGCGCCCAAGACGTTCGCCGACACCACCTTCACGCCGCCGGAACTGATCCGCAACTTCTGCATCATCGCCCACATCGACCACGGCAAGTCGACGCTGGCGGACCGCATGCTGCAGCTCACCGGCGTCGTCGAGGAACGGGCGATGCGCGCGCAGTACCTCGACCGGATGGACATCGAGCGTGAGCGCGGCATCACGATCAAGGCCCAGAACGTCCGCCTGCCCTGGCAGGTCGAGGGCCAGGACCACGTGCTGCACATGATCGACACGCCCGGCCACGTGGACTTCACCTACGAGGTCTCGCGCGCCCTGGAGGCGTGCGAAGGTGCGGTCCTGCTGGTCGACGCCGCGCAGGGCATCGAGGCGCAGACGCTGGCCAACCTGTACCTGGCGCTGGAGAACAACCTCCAGATCATCCCGGTGCTCAACAAGATCGACCTCCCCTCGGCCGACCCGGACAAGTACGCGGCCGAGCTCGCGCACATCATCGGCTGCGAGCCCACCGACGTGCTGCGCGTCTCGGCGAAGACGGGCGTCGGCGTCGGCGCGCTGCTCGACGAGGTCGTGCGCCAGGTCCCGGCGCCGGTCGGCGACGCGGACGCCCCGGCGCGCGCGATGATCTTCGACTCGGTCTACGACACCTACCGCGGCGTGGTCACCTACATCCGCGTGGTCGACGGCAAGATCACCCCGCGCGAGAAGATCCGCATGATGTCCACCGGCGCGACCCACGAGCTGCTGGAGGTCGGCATCATCTCGCCGGAGCCCAAGCCCAGCAAGGGCCTCGGCGTCGGCGAGGTGGGCTACCTGATCACCGGTGTGAAGGACGTCCGCCAGTCGAAGGTCGGCGACACCGTGACCTCCGAACGCCACGGCGCCACCGAACCGCTCGCCGGCTACCGCGAGCCGAAGCCGATGGTCTACTCGGGCCTCTACCCGGTCGACGGCTCCGACTACCCGGAGCTGCGCGAGGCGCTGGAGAAGCTGCAGCTCAACGACGCGGCGCTCGCCTACGAGCCGGAGACCTCGGTCGCGCTGGGCTTCGGCTTCCGCTGCGGGTTCCTCGGCCTACTGCACCTGGAGATCACGCGCGACCGCCTCGAGCGCGAGTTCGGCCTCGACCTGATCTCCACCGCGCCCAACGTGGTCTACCGCGTGGTGCTCGAAGACCGCAGCGAGATCGTCGTCACCAACCCGTCGGACTGGCCCACCGGGCTCAAGATCTCCGAGGTCCACGAGCCGGTGTCGAAGGTGAGCATCCTCGCGCCGAGCGAGTTCGTCGGCACGATCATGGAGCTGTGCCAGAGCAAGCGCGGTGTGCTGCTCGGCATGGACTACCTGTCCGAAGACCGCGTGGAGCTGCGCTACAACATCCCGCTCGCGGAGATCATCTTCGACTTCTTCGACACGCTGAAGTCGCGCACGCGCGGGTACGCCTCGCTCGACTACGAAGAGGCGGGCAACCAGGTCGCCGAGCTCGTCAAGGTCGACATCCTGCTGCAGGGCGAGACCGTGGACGCGTTCTCGGCGATCGTGCACAAGGACGCCGCCTACGGTTACGGCAACCGGATGGCCACGCGGCTTCGCGAGCTCATCCCGCGCCAGCAGTTCGAGGTGCCGATCCAGGCGGCCATCGGTTCGCGCATCATCGCGCGCGAGACGATCCGCGCGATTCGCAAGGACGTGCTCGCGAAGTGCTACGGCGGTGACATCTCGCGCAAGCGCAAGCTGCTCGAGAAGCAGAAGGAAGGCAAGAAGCGCATGAAGACCGTGGGCCGGGTCGAGGTCCCGCAGGAGGCCTTCGTCGCGGCTCTGTCCACTGAGGACAGCGGCAAAGCCAAGAAGTAGCCGACCGGCGAGCCCGCTCCGCAGCGGGCTCGCCGTCGGGTTTCAGCGGTTGCCGATGATCTTCTCGGCCGCCACGAACACCGCGACGCGGCGCTCCTCGGCCATCACGCGGTCGTACTCGGCCCAGTCGTCGTGGGTTCCGGTGGCGGCCTTGAAGACGTCGCGCAGCAGCGTCGGCAGGCCGGCCGGGTCGAACGCCGCGTCGGGGTCGTCGGGGCCGATGAGGTGGGTTTTCCCGGTCACCGACACCCAGTCCCAGCCGCGGCGGAACGTGAGCGTCGCGTGGCCGGTGGCGCGCAGCAGCTTGAGCTTGTGGGCCCCGCCCATCGCCACGAGGGCGATGCCGGGTTTGCCGGTCACGGGGTCGTCGAAGACCCCGGCGTTGACGACGGACGAGTGCACCGTCCCGTCGGCGCGGGTGGTCGAGATGGTCGCGAGGCCGTTCTCCTGCAAGGACAGCGCGCGGACGTGCTCCAGATCGGCGGTCATGCCGCACATCAACGCCGTGGCGGGTGTGCGTCTTCCCGTCTCACCCGCCGGGGTGCGCCACTAGGCTCGGCGCATGTTCGATGATCTCGAGTTCCCCGTGATCGTGGCGCCGATGGCGGGCGGCCCCACGACACCTCAGCTCATCGCGGCGGTCACGGCCGCGGGTGGCTTCGGCTTCCTCGCCGCGGGGTACCTGTCGGCGGAGACGCTGGAGGCGAAGATCGCCCACACCGCTGACCTCACCGGCGGGAAGTTCGGCGTGAACCTGTTCGTGCCGGGCAGCCGCTCGGCCGTGGACGTCACCGATCACCGCGAGCGGATGCTCACCGAGGCCCTGCGCTACGGCGTCGAGCCGGGCGAGCCGATCTGGGACGACGACGAGTACCCCGCGAAGCTCGACGCGGTCGTGCGCCACCGCGTGCCGCTGGTGTCGTTCACGTTCGGCGCGCCGACGTCGGCCGAGGTGCACCGGGTCCACCAGGCGGGCGGCAGGGTGGCGGTCACCGTCACCAATCCCGAGGAAGCCGACCTCGCGGCGGCTCGGGGTGCCGACGCGCTCGTGGTGCAGGGCTTCGAAGCGGGCGGGCACCGCGGCTTGTTCACCGACAACGCGGCGAACCCGGCCGGTGGCGAGCAGTACGGCCTGCTCGCCCTGCTGCGGCTGATCTCCGCGCGCACGAGCCTGCCGCTGGTCGCCACGGGCGGGCTGGTGCACGGCGCCGACGTGGCGGCCGTGCTGGCGGCCGGCGCGTCGGCGGCACAGCTGGGCACGGCGTTCCTGCAGACCACGGAGGCCGGCACGCCGTCCGCGCAACGCCGGGCGCTGGCGGAGGCAGGCCGGCTGACGGCGTTCACGCGCGCCTTCAGCGGCCGTCCGGCGCGAGGCCTGGTGAACCGCGTGCTCAGCGACCTCTCGGCCCACGCGCCCGCCGCGTACCCGCAGCTGCACCACATCAGCAAGCCCATCCGCGCGGCCGCCGCGCGCGCCGACGACCCCGAGGCGATGTCCCTGTGGGCCGGGCAGACCTACCCCCTCGCCGACGACGGCTCCGCCGCGTCGGTGGTGGAACGCCTGCGCGCGGAAGCCAAGGCAGCGGCCGCGAGGCTCGACCGCCTGGGCTGACCGCACCCTCACCTGTCGCCCCAATGCGGCGTTCGGAACGCCACATTGCAGTGCTTCCCCAACCGGCCAAGGTGACGGGCCGCCCCAACCAGGCGCGCACCCAGACCCCGCCCTGCACCTCGATCCCCGCGCCCTTCACACTGAAAGATCGGGGTGCTACACACGTCGCAATCAGTCCGAAGTGGACTCACTGTCGCCAGCGCGCGCCAGCACCGAATGCCGACGGCTGTACCCGAAATACACACCCATCCCGATCACGAACCAGATCGCGAACCTCAACCACGTCTCCGGCTTCAGGAACGTGATCAGCCAGATCGAGAACACGACCCCGATGATCGGCACCACCGGCATGCCCGGCGTCCGGAACGTCCGCGGCAGATCCGGCCGCTTGTACCGCAGCACGATCACCGCGATGCACACCACCACGAACGCCAGCAGAATGCCGATATTCGTCAACTCCGCCGCCTCGCCGATGGGCAGGAACCCGGCGATGATCGCCGACGCCACACCGAGGATCCACGTGGTGCGCGTGGGCACCTTGCGCACCGGGTGCGTCTTGCCGAACCACTTCGGCAGCAGGCCGTCGCGGCTCATGGAGTAGCCGACGCGCGTGGCGCCGAGCAGGAAGGTGAACAGCACGGTGAGGATGCCGATGATGGCGCCGACCGCGATCACCGCGCCCAGCCAGCCCAGCCCCACCGACGCGAACGCGCTCGAGAACGCCGCCTCCGGGTCGATGTTCTTGTAGTTCACCATTCCGGTGAGCACGAGGCAGGCCAGCACGTACAGCACCATCGAGATCGCAAGCGAGTACAGGATCGCCTTCGGCATGTGCTTCTGGGAGTCCTTCGACTCCTCGGCCGCGGTCGACATGGCGTCGTAGCCGAAGACGGCGAAGAAGACCGTGGCCGCGCCCGTGAACGCGCCGCTGACACCGAAGGGGAAGAAGTTGCTGTAGTTGCCCGTCTTGATGTGGAAGGCGCCGACCACGATCACCAGCACCACGAGCGCGACCTTCAGGTACACCAGCAGCGTCTCGAACCGCGCCGCGTTTTTCATGCCCTGGTTGAGGATGAACGCGATGAGCAGGCACAGCACCACGGCGAACAGGTTCACGACGTATGAACCGTGCGCCACGCCGTCGGGCTCGGTGCCGGGCGCGCCCGACATCCACTGCGGCAGCGAGACGTGCAGGAAGCCCAGCAGGTCGTTGAAGTAGCCGGAGATGCCGATGGCCACCACCGCCACGATCGCGGTGTACTCCAGCAGCAGGTCCCATCCGATGAACCAGCCGACGATCTCGCCCAGCACCGCGTAGCCGTAGGTGTAGGCCGAGCCGGCGCGCGGGATCAGCCCGGCGAACTCCGCGTACGAGAAGGCCGCCGCCGCGCTCGCGATACCCGCGATGAGGAACGAGATCAGCACGGCGGGGCCGGCCGTCTGGTTGGCCACCGCGCCTGCCAGCGAGAAGATCCCGGCGCCGATGATGCCGCCGACACCGATCGCCGTCAGCTGGCGTAGCCCCAGCGTGCGTTGCAGGCCGTCACCGCCGCTCTCGATCGTCTCGATCGGTTTGCGCCGGAAGATGCCGGACCCTGATCCCAGGCTGCGCGGAGCGGACATCGATGTCTCCTCATACGTCGTGAACCGAGCCCGGGTCACGGGCTCTGGCAGCGCACCGTACTAGGTGTAGTGCCCTGTGAGGTTGTTGACTCTGGTGATGGGTGGGTGGCCGTTGAGGGCGGTGTGGGCTCGGTGGTGGTTGTAGTGGTGCAGGAACTCG